>JAYSKH010000126.1:0-5073 GCA_043726505.1 Undibacterium sp.
TGGGCATCTGGTCGCGCAAGCAGCCGTGGATGCCGGAGAACCTGCAACCGCTGATCGCGGGCCTGAAGCAGAAAGGCTATTGTTTTGCTACATTACGGGAAAACCCTCAATATAAGTAGGCCGTGCTGGTGCCGATTGGGCTTTTCATCTTCTATCGCAAATCTTCCGAGATGCCATTTTGATCAATTTTTCTTTCTTTTCAGACCTGTTCGCCAACGCGCAAGCCTGGATTTTTGAAACCATCGTGCAGCCGCTGATGTTTTATGTCGGCCTGGGCGAATTTATAGAAGATGCCTTTGAAGGCGTCGAATGGTTCCTGATCGGGGTTTGCCAGCTGGTGATCCTGTATATCCTGCTGCGCCCGCTGGAAGCCAGGCTGCCGGTGCATAAATTCACCGACCCGCGCGCGCGCTGGAATGACTTCATCTACACCGCGCTGCACCGGCTGGGCGCGTTCTCCGTGCTGCTGTTTTTTGTGCTGGACCCGGTAATGGACTCGCTAACCGGCCTGCTGCACCTGGAAGGCGTGAACCCGTTCAACCTCGAAGATATCTGGCCCGGCATGCTGGACCACCCTGTGCTGGTGTTCCT
The DNA here is from genome assembly GCA_043726505.1 of Undibacterium sp. Lineage (GTDB taxonomy): Bacteria > Pseudomonadota > Gammaproteobacteria > Burkholderiales > Burkholderiaceae_D > Undibacterium. The sequence goes on from JAYSKH010000126.1 coordinate 592, forward strand.
GCTGTATCTGGTCGTGCTGGATTTTTTTGATTACTGGTACCATCGCGCCTCGCACCAGTTCAACTGGTGGTGGGGATTGCATAGCCTGCACCATAGCCAGCGCAACATGAATTTGTGGAGCGACGACCGCAACCACCTGCTGGATGATTTCCTGCACGGCATATTCATGGGCCTGATCGCGATCATCATCGGCGTAGAGCCGGGGCAGTACGTGCTGCTGGTGACGGTATCGCAAATGCTGCAAAGCCTTCAGCATGCGAATGTGCGCATTCATTTCGGCTTCATTGGCGAGCGCCTGCTGGTATCGCCGCGTTTCCACCGCACGCACCACGCTATCGGCGTAGGCCATGAAACACGTGGCAAGGGTACCTTGGGTGGCCATAACTTCGCGGTGCTGTTCACCATCTGGGACATCCTGTTTGGCACGGCGCTGTTCGACAAGGAATACGCGATGACCGGCATACGGGACCAGCTGCCCAGCCCTGAGGGCAGTGGCAGGGAATACGGCCAAGGTTTCTGGCATCAGCAGTGGCTAGGCCTGAAGCGCATGGTGGGGCAGGACAAGCCCTCTGCAGCAAGCCGGATAGCATTGTCGCAAGATGCCGCGCGCGACGATTACTTGCATCCGCAAGCTGCCGAACAGCAGGGCCAAGGCTGATGCGCGACATCATGCGCGCCTGGGGTCGGGCACTGGCGGCCCAGTTCCACTACAAGATATTTCTGCTGACGGCGCTGCCTTTTGTCCTGTCCATCGTGCTATGGGGCGTGGCCATGTGGTGGGGTTTGCAGTATCTGGTGGATACGATCCAGAATTATTTTGTCGACCACGACGGCTTTCAGCTGGCCGGCCGGCTATTGGGCATGGTCGGGCTGATCGCGTTGAAGACCGTCATCGTGCCGCTGATCGCAATGTGGCTGCTGCTGCCGCTGATGATTGTCAGTTCGCTGCTGTGCATAGGCGTCTTTGCAATGCCGGCGATTAACCGCTACGTCAGCCGGCGCGATTACCCCGGATTGGAAATGCGCAAGGGCGGCAGCCTGCTCGGCAGTCTGTGGCGCGCGTTGTCCTCTTTTGTTATTTTTGCAGTACTATGGCTGGTCACATTGCCTCTGGCGCTTATCCCTGTGCTGAGCCTGATCGTGCAGCCTTTGCTGTGGGGTTGGCTGACTTACCGCGTGATGGTCTATGATGCACTGGCTGAACATGCCGATGTGGAGGAGCGTGAGCTGCTGACGCGCCGCCACCGCAGCGCGCTGCTGGCGATAGGCACCATTGCCGGCATCTTCGGCGCCGCGCCCAGCCTGCTGTGGCTGGGAGGCGTGCTGTCGGTGGTGTTCCTGCCGGTTTTCGCGGGACTGTCGATTTGGCTTTACTTGCTGGTGTTCGTATTTACTGGCCTGTGGTTCCAGTACTATTGCATGGAAGCGCTGCAGCAGTTGAGGGCGCGTCAGCTCGAAGCTGTCTGATCCCGCCGGAGCTGCACGAGTCGCTTGAGTCAGCCGAGTCTCTATTAAGTAATGCACCTTGTTTCGATCGGAGAGTGATATGGCAATTGGTCTGATTATCATTGGCGATGAAATCCTGTCCGGCAAGAGAACGGACAAGCATCTTCCCAAATTCATCGAAATCCTGGCGGCGCGCGGCCTGCAGCTGGCATGGGCCGACTATGTGGGCGACGAGCCCGCACGCATCATCTCCACGCTGAAGCGTAGCCTGGCCGGTAACGATATCGTGTTTGTCACCGGCGGCATTGGCGCCACGCCCGACGACCATACGCGCCAGTGCGCTGCCGCGGCGCTGGATTTACCGCTGGTGTTGCATCCGGACGCCAAGGCGCTGATACAGCAAAGAATTACCGACATGGCAGCCGAAGCCGGCAAGCCCGCCAACCTGGATGCGCCGGAAAACCAGCACAGGCTGAAAATGGGGGAATTCCCGCAAGGCGCCGAACTGATCCCCAATCCTTTCAACCGCATCCCCGGCTTTGCGATCAGCAACCACTATTTTGCTCCCGGCTTCCCTGTCATGGCGTGGCCGATGATGGAATGGGTGCTTGATACGCATTATGCACATCTGTTCCATCAGGAAGCGCGCGCGGAAAAATCGGTGCTGGTATTCGAGGCGATGGAATCGACACTGACGCCGATGATGGAAGCGATAGAAAAAGAATTTCCGCTGGTGAAGGTGTTCAGCCTGCCCAGCGTCGGCAACCACCAGATACGCCGGCACATAGAGCTCGGCGTCAAAGGCGAACCTAAGCAGGTAGATGCCGCCTTTGACGTGCTGCTGGCCGGGCTGGATGGTTTCAATGCCGAATATGTACCTGCCTGACAATCTGCACGATGAGCGGCGAACCGTCTTCGACATCGGCAGTGGGTACATCGGTGCGTAAGTTCATGCCCAAGATAAATTTTTCCAGAGTGTCGCTGCGCGACCTGCTGGTGGCATTCGGCCCCATCACATTGATGGTCATCGTCGTCTGTGGCCTCGGCTACTGGCTGGTGGACCCGGCGCCGCCCAAAGAAGTGGATTTTTCCACCGGCCAGGAAAACAGCGCCTACGAGACGCTGGCCAAGCGTTATGTCACCGAGCTGGCCAAGAACAAGGTCAAGGTCAACCTGTCACCGTCGCTGGGCTCGCAGGAAAACCTGGCGCGCATTGTCGATCCTGATTCCAGTATTGAGATCGGTTTCGTGCAAAGCGGCTCCACCGAACAGGCCGACGCCGAAAGCAAGGGCCTGGTATCGCTGGGCAGCCTGTTCTATGAGCCGGTGTGGCTGTTTTACCGCAGCAATACCAAGGACAAGGACATCACGTCCATCACCGGCTTCAAGGGCAAGCAGGTCAATGTCGGACCAGACGGTGTCGGCGTGGCCCGGCTGTTCAAACAGATATTGTCCGTCAACGGCATGGAGCCGGCGGACGTCAAGCTCGGCACGCTGGAAAATACCGCCGCCACCGTAGCACTGCTGGACGGAAAAATCGACGCGCTGGTATTCAGCTCCGCCTCCGATTCGCCGCTGCTGCAAATGCTGTTGCAAACCCCAGGCATCAAGCTGTTTGATTTTGTTCAGGCCGAAGCCTACACAAGACGCTTTCCCTTTCTGTCGCACGTGGTGCTACCCAGAGGGATCGTGGACCTAGGGCGCGACATCCCCTCCAAGGACTACCACCTGATCTCGCCCACCGCCACGCTGGTTGCGCATGAAAGCCTGCACCCGGCGCTGATCGACCTGTTCGTCAAAGCCGCACACGACATCCACAGCAATGCCGGCTGGTTCCAGAAACAGGGCGAGTTCCCGTCCGACCGCTACACCGAAATCCCGGTCGCGCCGATCGCTGAAAAATATTACAAAAACGGCCCACCCATGCTGCAAAGCTACCTCAGCTTCTGGGTCGCCAATTTCGTCGAACGCATGTGGGTGGTGATTGTGGCGCTGGGCGCGTTGATATTGCCTTTGTCGAAAATTATCCCGCCTTTGTATGTATGGCGTATTCGCTCCCGTGTGTACCGTTGGTATGGGCAGTTGCGTACTGTAGAGCAGGCTATTGAAGAAGTGGCGGATGGGCAGCATCAGCAGGTTTATGCGCGGCAGTTGCAGAGGCTTGACGATATCGAGGAGAAAGTGAATCACATCTCTATTCCGTTGTCGTTCGCTGAGGAGTTGTATGGCTTGCGTAGCCATATAAATTTTGTTCGTAAGCGGATATTGCTGTTGATGAAGGGACAGGGGGAGATGGTTGTGGAGGTTGCACCTGAGCCTGCGCAGGCTTGATATGCTGCAGCCTTCGCCTGTTTGATACACCCACATGGGTTACACCTTTGAGTTCAGGTGATTGGGTTGTTGGCACCTGGGCTATGTAAGCTGTCTAGCTTGGCTGCATTTGCTTAGATTTGAGATTGCTGGCCGGGGGTAGCCCGGCGGCTACTTACTTTTTCTTGCTTCGCCAAGAAAAAGTAAGCAAAAAGAAGGCGACCGCAGACTTACCCTACGGGTGATGAAGCAAGCTTCATCACATTTTGCGCACCGCCAAAAATGGGAAATGGGCGAAACTCGCCTGTGGCTCAGACAGCACCCATTTCTGATCCATTTTCGGCAGAGCACAAAATGCTGCGTCCCGAGCGGGGGTAGGTCAAAAGCAGCTTCAAAAGCAACCCCAACACCAAATTCAAAAACAACCCCAACACCAAATTCAAAAACAACCCCAACAGCCGCGCCATGCCAGCTCAATTTCAGATAATTGGGTTCTTTCGAAAATGGAGAATCTGGTTGCCGCTGCTTTTGATTTTGTAGTTGCCCTTGATTTTGACGTACCCCGCTCGGGACGCTGCATTTTGCTGCATTACAGAAAATGGATCAGAAACAGGTGTGTCTGAGCGCAGCGAGTTTCGCCTGTTTCCCATTTTTTGTAATGCAGCAAAATGTGATGGGCTTGCCCATCACCCGTAGGGCAAGTCTGCGGTCGCCTTTTGTTTGCTT
>JAYSKH010000127.1:0-8416 GCA_043726505.1 Undibacterium sp.
GCACGACGCAGATCAGCCAGCTGACTGCCGTTTCCGTGTGCGGCAAGGGTCCAAGCATACGCCCGGTAACCATCAGTTTGCCAGTAGCGAACCCGAGCGATCTGCGTGCCTATGAAGGCATGCTCGTCAATTTCACGCAAACGCTGACGGTCAACGATGTGCATAGCCTCGGCCAGTATGGTGAAATCGTGCTGGCGCCTAGCCGCCTGTTCACACCGTACAGCGACCCGAACAGCACCGATGCAGTGGCAAACGCCGCATTGATCGCTCGCTCCACTATTGTGCTGGACGATGGTTCCTCGCCTGCCAATCCAAATCCTATTCCTTACCTGTCCGCTAACGACAAGACCGGCACCCGCCGCGTCGGCGATACAGTGCAAAACGTGCAGGGCATCATGAGCTACGGCTTCGGCAGCTTCGTGATCCAGCCTACGCAGCAGGCTACTTTCACTGCCAGCAATCCGCGCCTTGTTGCACCGAATGCAGTCGGTGGCACCTTACGCGCCGGCAGCCTGAACGTGCTGAACTATTTCACTACGCTCAATGTACGCGGCGCCAACAGCACGCTGGAACTGCAACGCCAGCGTGACAAGCTCGTAACGACCATCATCGGCCTGAACTCCGACGTGCTGGGCCTGATGGAAATTGAAAACAATGCGACTACGACAATTGGCGACCTGGTTTCTGCCGTCAATGCCAAACTGGGCGCCAACACCTATGCGTTCATCAACAGCGGCCAGCCGGGTAGCGATCAAATCAAGGTCGCTATCATTTACAAGCCAAGTGCGGTCACGCCAATCGGTAACGCCAAGGTTCCTACCGATCCTAACTTCATGGTCGATGGCGGCCTGCGTCCACCGGTAGCGCAGCGCTTTGCGGCCAAGGACAACAACGGCGGCTTCTGGCTGGTTGTCAATCATCTGAAGAGCAAAGGTTCCTGCCCCAGCAGCGCCTCCAGCCCGGATCAGGATTTTGGCCAGGGTTGCTGGAATGCTTCCCGCAAAGTACAGGCCACTGCACTGAAAAACTGGGTCGCCGGCCTGGTATCGAGCTCCGGCGAATCCGACGTGCTGATGGTAGGCGATTACAATTCCTACCTGAACGAAGACCCTATCGCCTCCATCGAAGCCGGCGGTTTTGAAGCACTGGCACGCCGCATTCCTGCTGCTGACCGCTACTCCTATGTATTCGACGGCACGTCCGGCGTACTGGACCATGCTTTCGCCAGCGGCAGCATGCAAGGACAAGTCACCGGCGTCACTGTATGGCACGTCAATGCAGATGAACCACAGGTTCTGGATTACAACACCGAGTTCAAGACCGACGACCGTTATGACGTAACGCCTTACCGTTCTTCCGACCATGACCCAGTCGTGGTAGGTCTGAATTTGCATGCCGACTCTGCAGTGATAGCGCCTACATTGGCAGCTTTGCTGCCGACCAGCGCCCAGGCAGGAACTGCGGTTTCCATCACTGGCATCAGCGCCGACGTCGCCAGCAACACCGGCACACCTTCACTGAGCGTCGACTGGGGTGACGGCACCAGCCAGACACTGGCTGTTAACGCCACTGCAGCAAGCAAGACCTACGCAAGTGCAGGCACATATACGATCAAGCTGGTATTGACTGACGGCACAGGCGTGACTGCTGAATTGTCAGGCCCAATCTCGATCAGCCCTGTTACCGGACCTGGCCCTGGAAACGACCCGGAACTGTTCTTCAGTGAATATGTAGAAGGAAGCTCCACCAACAAGGCAATGGAAATTTACAATCCGACACAGAACACAATTGACCTGAGCGCGTACAAGGTCAGCCTGTATTCCAATGGTAAACCCACCGTGCAATCGAGTCTCGTCCTGAGTGGAACCATTGCTCCAGGCGCGACGCTGGTGCTGTATAACTCCGGCACCACCGCTGCCCTGGTTAACACAATCAAAGGCAACAAACTGGTCGCCAACGGAGTCATCAATTTCAACGGCGACGATGCCGTCACTCTGGAGAAAAACGGCGCTGTCGTTGACTCCTTTGGCCAGGTCGGTGTTGAGCCGGCAAACGGCAAGTCATGGGTATCGCCAACCAATGGAGATGTCGTCACGATAGACAAAACCCTGCGCCGCAAATCGGGCATCGTCCATGGCAGCATTCCACCATCCGTTTGGGATCCTGCCCAGGAATGGGATGCATTCCCTATCGATACGTTCTCAGGTTTAGGCCAACGTTAAATTAACGCTTTAAAACACTTCAGCGAAGCCCGCATCGCCGGGTTTCGCTTCAACTTGAAATCAATCATCAGGAGTAAAAATGAAAGTCGGTACTTTTTTAAACAAATTAACATTCAGCATTGCATGCGCGCTGTGCAGCGTTGCAGCCCACGCGACACCTGCTTTTGACGTGGCGCCAGCAGCCGTGATTGACTATGATTCCACCAACTACAATTTTGGTCTCGACTTTACCGTGACGCAGGCACTGACGGTGGATGCACTGGCTTATTTCTTCGACAATGCCAGTGTCACCGGTTCACACGCAGTTGCTCTGTTTGATATGAATGGCAACAAACTGGCACAGACGATTGTGGATGCGGCTGATATTTTGCAAGGCAACTTCCGTTACAGCAGCATCACTCCGGTCAACCTGATCGCAGGCGCAACTTACCGTCTGGTCGGCCTGAGCAACGGTGGCGTATATGGCACTGGATCACATGGATTCAGTTCACAGCCAGGCATCGACTACCTGAACTCCTCTTATTCAGAAGCAAGCGGCCTGGACCCAGTGTTTGGCAGCGATGGAAATTTCGGCGAAGCAGGCAATCTTTCCGACTCCATCTGGGGTGCAAGCCTGAGTGTGATACGCAACAGCGCAGAAGTACCTGAGCCAGGCACTTACGCCCTGTTCATCGCTGGTCTGGGATTGCTGCTCGTCATTCGCAATCGCAAATCTAGCTAATTGTTTCAAGCTTTTTGTCTGACATCGGTCCCGGGGAATCACACATTCCCTGGGTATCGGCCGAAGTTGGCATTTTCTGTACAAGATTTTAGTCCACCCCTCTGCCCTTACATATCAGCTATGTAGCGCTGCTGTCTTACATCACATACAAATGCTATGGCAACGATAATTTCCACAAGGCAACCATAAAAGCAATATAGAATAAGCGCTTTGCCCGGCCTTTACCTTAATATAGGCACCGGTCACCAGAATCCTGTCGCCCCGCCCTGAGGAGAAAAGCATGTCCACATTCGGTCCCGAAGAAGCACGCAGCTATATGCACCAGTTGCTGGCGGCGATGCACAAGCTCGGCGGTTCCGATCTGTTTATCTCGGCGGACTTCCCTCCCAGTATCAAGTCACATGGCGGCATGAAACCGCTGAGCCAGCAAAAGCTGAGCGGCGATGTCACCAAGAAACTGGCGCTGAGCCTGATGAACGACAAGCAGCGCGCAGAGTTCGAGGCGGAGATGGAATGCAATTTTGCAATCTCTCTGCCCAATGTGTGCCGCTTCCGCGTCAACGTCTTTGTGCAACAGCAGTACACCGGCATGGTGATACGGACTATCGCCTCTGAAATCCCGACGTTTGAAAAGCTGGCGCTGCCGGAAACGCTGAAAGAAGTGATCATGACCAAGCGTGGCCTGGTGCTGGTCGTCGGCGGCACGGGCTCCGGCAAATCAACCACGCTGGCGGCGATGATCGATTACCGTAACACCAATTCGGCCGGCCACATCATCACCGTGGAAGACCCGGTCGAATATGTGCACAAGAACAAGAACTGCCTGGTCACACACAGGGAAGTCGGCGTGGATACGCATTCGTGGCACCATGCGCTGAAGAACACGCTGCGCCAGGCGCCGGACGTGATCCTGATCGGCGAGATCCGCGATACCGAAACGATGGAACATGCGATTGCTTTTGCCGAAACCGGCCACCTGTGCCTGGGCACACTGCACGCCAACAGCTCCAACCAGGCGATAGACAGGATCATCAACTTTTTCCCCGAAGAGCGCCGCAACCAGTTACTGATGGACTTGTCGTCCAACCTGCGCTCCATCATCTCGCAGCGCCTGGTCAAAACTGAAGACGGCAACGGCCGCAAGGCTGCGATCGAAATATTGCTGAATACGCCCACCATCGCAGAAATGATCTTCAAGGGCCAGTTCCAGTCCATCAAGGAAATCATGGGCAAGTCGCGCGAACTCGGCATGTGCACGTTCGACCAGGCGTTGTTCGATCTGTACAACAAAAAATTCATCAGCTACGAAGAAGCAATACGCAACGCCGACTCGGCCAATGAACTGCGTCTGCAGATCAAACTGAAAGGCACGCGCAACATGGGCGGTGCGGCCGCCAGTAGCGGATTCAGCATGGTTGTAGAAGAAAAAGCGGAAGACGAAGAAGGCTAAGGGCAGGGGCGGAAGTATCTGGGCGTAGTCATGCTATATTTCCGGTACTTCTCCGATTTGTTCTTCCTCCGCCCAGCCACTATGCATAAAAAAAATACCGGCACACCCGGCATCGCCCTTTCCATCGCCGCCCTATTTTTCTGCTTGCTCACTCAAGCTGCAATCGCTGCCCCCTTGCTGCGCTGCGAAGTGATTTACGCCGGCGCCGCCACTATCGTGGAAGCCCACCCTGTGCAGGACGTCTACGGCGTTCCATCAGTGGACATAGGCGAGCGCTTCCGTTTCAAGGCGGTGATGGCCGGCACGGATAAAGCTATACGTTATATCAAACTGTATGCGTACTTGCAGACCAGGCGCACCGACGTTCCCATTCATGAAGCGGTCTATCTGCCTCCGTATCGCGTGTCCGATGCACCTTACGCATTGACCCCGCAAAATTATCTGTACGCGGGCGATGTAGAGCGCGAACTGCAGTACCACTGCAGCCTGCAGGGAGTACGGCCATGAAACGCTTTTTCCATCGATACCTGGCGGGCGCCATGCTTGCGATTACGGCGCTGTTCGGCGGCGCTGCTCACGCTGCAGACACTCCAGATACGAAAGCGCAAACGGTGACGCTGCTGTTTGCCGGCGACATCGTGCTGGACGGCAAGCCGGGCAAGCTGATAGAACAAGGGCAAGACCCGTTCGCAGATTTTGCCGGCATTCTGGCTGATGCGGATATCCGTGTCGGCAACCTGGAATGCGTCGTCGCCACCAGCGGCGACCAGGCCGACAAGACCTATACCTTCCGCGCGCACCCGCGCACGCTGGATGTGTTGAAACGCCACTTCGATGCGGTGAGCATCGCCAACAACCATTCCGGCGACTACGGGCGCGCCGCTTTTGGTGAAATGCTGGGGCTGTTGAAGCAGAAAGGCATACCGTACTTTGGCGGCGGCAAAGATCTGCATGAAGCGCATACGCCGGTGATCATCACCCGCAAAGGCATACGCATCGCGCTGCTGGCCTATGATGAGTTCCTGCCGCGCAGTTTTGAAGCCGGCACAGATGCCGCCGGTGTGGCCTGGAGTGAAGACGAACAGGTAGTGGACGATATTAAAAAGGCGCGCAATATCCACCATGCCGACATCGTCATCCCTTTCATGCACTGGGGCTGGGAAAACGAAATGACGGCTAACGGCCGGCAACGGCGACTGGCCCGGCTGATGATAGACGCCGGCGCGGATGCCGTCATTGGCGCGCACCCGCACGTCATCCAGGATACTGATACGTATAAAGGCAAGCCTATCCTGTATAGCATAGGCAATTTCATGATAGACGAGCTGGACAATGAAGCGCAGACCCAGGTGTCCGTGCTGAAACTGGACATCAGCCGCAGCGGCGTGACTGCCTGGCAGACTCGCGTGGGCAAGATAGACGCTAACGGCATCCCGCATCCAGCCGCAGATACAGGCAGCCCGTGCTGGAAACAAGGCCAGCAATTGCCGGGCTTATGCGGCATGCCGAAATAAACGGCTACAAACAACCGCTCGACATTGGCACGGCGAAATGGATTGTTTTTTATTTTCAAATAGATAAGAATGGCTACATCGCGTTTCTAATTCCCTATTATTCATGCTGATGTCTACCGCCGACCGCTGGTCTCCAGACAACCGCAGGCAACGCCTGCTGGCGGCGGTCTGTGCAGTGGTGCTGACGCTATTCATGGGTAAGCAGATCAACAGCGGGCGCTTCCATTGGCCGCAGCATGGCCTTGTCAATGAGGCTGGCACCGTCAGCTATCTGTCTTTATTCAGTGTAGCGCCCCGCATCAGAAAAGCGATGCCGGTCATCGAGCCGGTCAACCGCTGGCCGTTATCAGCTCACGCCTCCCCTGCCAAATCTACGGCAACCAACACTGAACCCTTCTCTCCTACTGCAGATACCGTCAATGGTGCTGCGCCGGATGCGCTGCCCCTATCCCCTGCAACAACAAACATCGTTCACGAAGAGGCCGGCACTTTCGGCAGCAGCACACTAAAGCTGGACAGCACATCCATAGGAAAAGCCTACAAGGATAGCCGCAGTGACTTGCAGAAAAGAGCGGAATCGGTGGGCAAGACGCTGGAAGTGCAGCCTAAGACGCAAGCACAAAAGTTCGATACTGCGATGGAAGAAGCCGCCGTTCCCAGCTGCCTGGCATCGGGTGAAGACCCGATGAAACATAATCAGCCGGTGGTGGCCGGCGTCCAGTTGGCAGGGCTGCTGGCGCTGCCGTTTTATGCCGGCGCGATCATCAAGGGTAAATGCAAATAGCGGGTCGGCGCAGGGTCAGCATATCAGCGGTATGAACGGCATCAAAGAATATGGTGCTGGTATATTTTGCAACCGCCAGCTCCGGTGATCTGGCACGCATTCTAAAGTTGAAATAGACATGCCGAAATCGGACGTCTGCCATGCGAGCTGTAGGATGACTCCTAGCCAGAGCCGGGTTGGAAATGGATCGCCGGCAAACACGTTTTTAAGAAAGCGCTCTTAACATTTCCCTTTAAATTTTTCTTTAAATTCTCAGGATGGACGATATGGCCGCATCGCAGTTCCTTACTTATGTCCTTACCAGCGCCGGCAGCAAAGCTGCCCGCTTTTCCGGCCTGGGCAGCCTGTTGCTGGCAGCTTCGCTGCTGGCCTCCAATAGCTTTTCGGCGGATGCCGCTTCTTCTGATATGACCACCATGACCGCTGCCCCTATCGCCGCCAAGAAACCCAAAGTCGACACCATTCTGGGTGATCGCCGCGTGGATGATTATTTCTGGCTGCGCGAAAAATCCAACCCGGAAGTCATCAGCTATCTGGAGGCGGAAAACGCCTATGCCGAAAAAGCGCTGGCCCCAACTAAACCCTTGCAGGACAAGCTCTACCAGGAAATGCTGGGCCGCATCCAGCAGACCGACTCTTCTGCGCCTTACCGCAACGGCAAATATTATTATTACTCGCGTACCGAGGCCGGCAAGCAATACAACATCCTTTGCCGCAAGCCTATCCAGGCCGACGGCAGCTATGAATCATCGCCCGAACAGGTCATGCTGGACGTGAACCAGCTGGCGGAAGGGAAAAAATTCACGTCCATCGCCGCCAGCATCGTCAGCCCGGACGGCAATTATCTCGCCTACTCGGTAGACAGCACCGGTTTTCGCCAGTATGTGCTGCAGGTGAAAGACCTGCGCAGCGGCAAACTGGTGGCAGAAAACCGAGAAAGAGTGACGTCAGTAGCCTGGACCAAGGATAGCGCACACCTGTTCTACGTGACCGAAGATGCCACGACCAAACGCTCCAACCAGTTGCACCTGCTGGCGCTGGCGGCGGAATCGGGGCAAGACAAAGGCCAGGCCCAGGACAAACTCGTGTACGAAGAAAAAGACGAACTGTTCCGCATCGATGTGGCGCTGGACCGCAGCCGCGACTATGTATTCCTGGCCATTAACAGCTCCACCACATCCGAATTCCGCTACCTGCATGCAGACCGCCCAGCCAGCGCGTGGCAGGTAGTGTTGCCGCGTAAAAAAGATCAGGAGTACAGCGTCGATTATCAGGGTGGTTACTTCTACATCCGCATCAACGACAAGGGCCGCAACTTCAGGCTGGTGCGCACGCCGATAGAAAAAATCGCCAGGAATGACAAACGCAGCTGGCAGGAAATCGTCGCGCACCGGCCAGACGTGATGCTGGAAAACGTAGACCTGTTCAAAAATTACCTGGTTGTCTATGAACGTGACAAGGGCCTGCAACAGCTGGCGATTACCGACCTGTCCAGCAAGCAGCAAAAGCCGCACCGCATCGCCTTCCCTGAGGCCGTCTATGCGCTATCGCCGGGTGCCAATTCAGAGTGGGATACCAAGGCATTCAACTATAGCTACCAGTCCTTTACCACGCCGCTTTCCGTGTACGAATATGATATGGCCAGCCAGGCCAGCAAGCTGATCAAACGGCGCGCAGTGCTGGGCGGCTTTAATCCGGATGACTACACGTCGGAACGCCGTTTTG
>JAYSKH010000128.1:0-10358 GCA_043726505.1 Undibacterium sp.
ACATCGGCATAGGCCAGGTGCGCTATCCCACAGCAGGCTCGACCAGTGAAGAAGAGGCGCAGCCTTTTTACGTCAATGCACCTTTCGGCATTGTGCTGGCCCACAACGGCAATCTGACCAACGCCGATGAGCTGAAAACAGAACTGTTCAAAAACGACCGCCGCCACCTGAATACGGATTCCGATTCGGAAGTGCTGCTGAACATCCTGGCGCATCAGATCCAGGAAGTGACCTCCGGTTATTCACTGGACCCTGCTGCGCTGTTCCGCTCGGTAGCGATGCTGCACAGGCGCGTGCGCGGTTCGTATGCGGTCATCGCGCAGATCGCAGGCTACGGCTTGCTGGCTTTCCGCGATCCTTTCGGCATCCGTCCATTGTGCATAGGCGTATCCCGCACTGACAAGGGCGTGGAGTACATGATCGCCAGCGAGAACGTTGCGCTGGAAGGCCTGGGCTTCAAGTTTCTGCGTGACGTGGAACCCGGTGAGGCGATTTTTATCGATCTTGAAGGCCAGATGTACAACGAGCAGTGCGCCGAAAATCCTTCACTGAATCCTTGCGCGTTTGAATTCGTTTACCTGGCCCGCCCTGACTCCATCCTGGATGGCGCTTCGGTCTACCTGACTCGCCTGAAAATGGGTGAGTACCTGGCAGAGAAGGTGCGCAGCCAGTTCACTTCCGGCGATATCGACGTTGTGATGCCTATTCCTGATTCCTCCCGTCCTTCGGCGATGGAACTGGCGATGAAGCTGAACCTTGACTACCGTGAAGGTTTCATCAAGAACCGTTATATCGGCCGTACTTTCATGATGCCAGGGCAGGCGATCCGCCGCAAATCGGTACGCCAGAAGCTGAATGCGATTTCGTCTGAATTCAAGGGCAAGAGCGTGCTGCTGGTGGACGATTCCATCGTGCGCGGTACCACCAGCCGCGAGATCGTGCAGATGGCGCGTGAATCCGGCGCCAAGCGCGTGATCTTTGCTTCTGCAGCGCCTCCAGTCAAATTCCCTAATGTGTATGGTATTGATATGCCAACCCGCAGCGAACTGATCGCCTATGGCCGCTCGGAAGATGAAGTCTGCCGTGAAATCACGGCGGATGCGTTGGTGTACCAGGACGTGGATGCGATGAAGCGTTCTATTTCCGACATCAACCCGGCGTTGCGTAGCATAGAGGCTTCCTGCTTCGACGGCCATTACATTACCGGTGATGTCAGCCGTGAATATCTGGACCGGCTCGAATTTGCCAGGAACAGCCCGCGCCCGGATACAGAAGACATCCTGCGCTCGCAACTGAACCTGAATCTGGCTGGCCGCGCCGACTAGGTTTCACCGTGCATCTGAAAGCCCGGGCATGAGAATGTCCGGGCTTTTTTCATGCCCGTTGTTTCTGGCGCGAGTAGCGACTTCCAAGAGGGCAGTCAACAACGGATGCGCAAACAACAATTGTAAAGATGGTTCTTAACAATTGAAAAATGACTGTAAGCGAAGTAGTGATTTTTAAAAAGATGATGAAAATCAAGCTCTTATGGTCTAGTTTCATACGCCTAACAGAGCTGTTACGCTCAAAAACGCGTTCAAGCAAGCTGGTTGTACTTGTGCGTGTTTCATTTAAATACAAAAGCTATGTGTTTAAGCTGGCAAGTCCCGGCTTTTAAAAATAGAATGTCAGGCTGCCCCAAATGATTTTGATTCTCAATTACATTGGGTTTGCCAAACTATTACTATTTCATGGAAATCGGCTTCACAAAATGAGTAAGTTTCTCCCTGTCGCAACACTCGCATTTGTCGGCGCAACCTCTATCGCTCACGCAGATGAGCCCATGATAGCGCCCAGCGATCCCGCCAGCCAGAAAGCCAGCAAACCCGCCGATAAATCCATACCAGCGCCAGCCAAAGCGCCCGTGCAAACCCATAAGGATGGCCAGCCTGCCAGCCACGAAAAACCCCAGGAGGTGGTAGTCGATGGCAGCCGCCAGTCCGACATGGACCAGCGCCGCATGTCCACCGCCGCCAAGATGATCTATGGCCGCGAGGAGCTGGACAGGAACGGCGACAGCACGATAGGGGAGATATTGAAGCGTCTGCCTGGCGTGACAGTCGGCGGGCGTCCAGGGCGCGGCGGCGATATCCGTATGCGCGGCATGGGCAACGGTTACACGCAGATACTGCTGAACGGTGAACGCGCGCCGCGCGGTTTCTCTATGGATTCGTTGTCGCCAGACCAGGTGGAGCGTATCGAGATCATCCGCGGCCCGGTTGCTGAATACAGCACGCAGGCAATTGCCGGCACCATCAACATCGTGCTGCGTGAAGACTACAGGCAAAAAACCACCGACATCCGCATTTCCGAAAGCATGGAGCAGGGCCGTAGCGCGCCGAATCTGTCGATTACCTATCCAGGTGCGCTTGGCGACCTGTCCTATGCACTGACGGCATCCGTATCAAAAAATCGTCAGCACGACGACGTGACCACGGATACCGACGAGGTCAATGCCCAAGGTGAAATGGTACAGCACCAGCATGATCTAACCAGCCGTGAATCGCGAGGGTTGCAACTGACGCCGCGCTTCAACTACCGGTTTGAGAATGGCGACACGCTGGCATTCCAGCCGCTGGTCACCAATTCCCGTAGCGACTCCAGAGGCAGCAGCAAGCTGGACCAGATAGGTGAAATACAGGAATACGCGCTGGCGACATCGGTCGGTCATTCCGAAACGACATTCCTGCGCGGCTTCGGCACCTGGCAGCATAAGTTTGACGATAACGGCAAGCTGAACGTCAAGTTCGGCGGCGGTTCCGGCAAGATAGACACTAACTCACTGCGTAGCGAATATGGCACGGATGGCGGCTTCCTGAAAAGCATCACCGATACCGCCACCACGAAGGACACCACGCTCAATACCGGTGGTAAATATACGCGGCCGATGGGCGACGGCCATACTCTGGCTGCCGGGATGGATATAGAGACCGGCAAGCGCAATGAAACCAAGGTGACGGTCGACGATAAAGGCATACCGCAGTTTGCCGATTCCGGCGACAACCTGACAGCCAGCACGCGTCGCCTTGCGGCCTTCGTGCAGGATGAGTTCGACATCAATGCCCAGTTTTCCGCCTATGCCGGCCTGCGCTGGGAAGGCATACGCACGAAGAGCATGATTTCCACCGGCCCCATCGACAACAGCAGCAGCGTTTGGAGCCCGGTACTGCATGGCGTATGGCGCATGCCCGGTGAGAAGAAGGACCAGATACGCCTGAGCCTGACGCATGCCTACCGCGCGCCCGGGCTGAACGACCTGATCGCGGTGCCGTCTATCTCGCTGCTGAACGGCCCGACCAAGCCGGACCGCACCGGCAATCCTTTCCTGAAGCCTGAATTGTCCAAAGGGCTTGATCTGGCATACGAGCATTACCTGACCAATGCCGGCATCATGAGCGCGAATTTTTTTGTGCGCGACATCAACGACCTGATACGCCGCAACACCGTGCTCACGGATACGATTACCGGTCCGCGCTGGGTATCTTCGCCAGTCAACATCGGCCACGCGCTTACCAAGGGTGTGGAGCTGGAGGCCAAGTTCCAGCTGCAGGAGTTTTTGCCTGAAGGTCCGGCGATTGACGTGCGCAGCAATTACAGCCGCTTCTGGTCCACCGTGGATGGCATCCAGGGGCCAAACAACCGGCTGGACCAGCAGCCCAAGGAAACTGCCAATTTCGGGCTGGACTACAAGCTGGCGCAATTGCCGCTGACATTGGGCGGCAACTACAACTGGACGCCGGCCTATTCAGTGCAGACCACGGAGACGCAGCTGAACAGCATAGGCATCAAGCGCCAGATTGATCTGTATGGCCTGTGGAAATTCAGCCCGACGACGCAGTTGCGCATCGCCGCCAACAACTTGCAGGCCAACGACTACCTGACCGGCAGCTTCGTGACCACCGGCGGTATCAACCACGTGGATAATACGGTCGCCAAGACCTACACCACGTGGACCGTCAGGCTGGAAATGAAGATATAAGTTTGCACATCAAGTGCTGGGTGCCCGCGCCTGCAGGGCGGAAACCCGGCACGTGTGAGCGCATTATTGCCAGGGATGCTGCTGCGCCTAGTATTGATGGGGTATCAAGTGTTTGTAATTTTGTCTTTCCATCGCGGCAAAAAACAGCAAATTTGATGCTTTAAACTTGCCTGATGTCATGTGCAGCGCAACACAAACATGCAAGGCGGAGTACAATGGTTCTTTGACCTTGTGAATCTGCACCATGTTTGCCCGACCCACTGCCCAACCCGTTCGCCAATCTTTGAACGTAGACCTGCATTGCCACTCCACCATTTCCGATGGTGTGCTGGCGCCTGCCGAAGTGGCAGCGAGGGCGAAACAGAATGGCGTGGATGTCTGGGCGCTGACGGATCATGATGAAATACGCGGCATCCCGGAAGCCAGGGCTGCGGCCGATGCACTAGGCATGCGTTACATTACCGGCGTGGAAATTTCGGTAACTTGGGCTGGCAGGACGATCCACATCGTCGGCCTGAATTTCGATGAAACTTATCCCGAGCTGGTGCAGGGCCTGGAGAGAACACGTTCCGGCCGCGAAATGCGCGCGCGCGGCATGGCGGCTGAACTGGCCAAGGTCGGCATAGAAGGCGCCTATGAAGGCGCATTGAAGTATGTCGGCAATCCCGACCTGATTTCCCGTTCCCATTTTGCGCGCTACATCGTCGAGACCGGCGAATGCGCGGACATCAACGAAGTATTCAAGCGCTATCTGGGTGATGGCAAGCCGGGTTTTGTCCCGCATCGCTGGGCAACGCTGGCCGAAGCCGTAGGCTGGATCAGCAGGGCAGGCGGTACTGCTGTGATTGCGCATCCGGGGCGATATGAGTTCAGCCAGGTGGCATTTGATGCGTTGTTCCGCGAGTTCAAGGCGCTGGGCGGCGCTGCGATTGAAGTTGTCACCGGCAGCCATACGGTGGACCAGTATTCCGAATATTCCCGCGTTGCGACGCGCTATGG
Organism: Undibacterium sp.; assembly: GCA_043726505.1. Classification (GTDB taxonomy): domain Bacteria; phylum Pseudomonadota; class Gammaproteobacteria; order Burkholderiales; family Burkholderiaceae_D; genus Undibacterium. The sequence continues at coordinate 5,018 of JAYSKH010000128.1, forward strand.
TTTCCTTTCTTCCCGTGGTTCCGATTTCCATGGCCCACATGATTCTGTCGTGGACCTCGGTAAATTGCCAGCGCTTGCGCCCATGCTGAAACCGGTATGGGAAGCCTGGCCCGAGCTGGCGCAGGTCTGAGCGCACTGCATACCTAAAAGGGCAGGGCCAAGTGGTGTGAGGCCTCCTGGCCGGCGCTGCTCAATATCTCAAGCGCAGTATCTTGTTTTTTTCTACAATATCCCCAAATTAAGTAAGGTTTTACTTTCACACTTATGCTGGGACTGGGGATAACTGTATGAAGCGTATTCTTCTCTTTGTTGCAACCAACCTTGCCGTCATGCTGGTCATGTCGGTGGTACTGTCATTGCTGGGCGTTAACCGCTACCTGAATGCCAATGGCCTGCAATTGGGTTCGCTGATGGTCTTTTCGCTGGTGGTAGGTTTTACCGGTGCGATATTCTCCTTGCTGATCAGCAAACCGATGGCCAAATGGTCGACCGGCGCGCGCGTCATTGATGCACCGGCATCGTCGACAGAGCTATGGCTTGTCAATACAGTAAGAATGCTGGCAGAGCGGGCCAAGATAGGCATGCCGGAAGTCGCCGTCTATAACGGCGAGCCAAATGCGTTCGCCACCGGTGCATTCCGCAACTCGGCACTGGTCGCGGTATCGACCGGCCTGCTGGAAAGCATGACAAAGGAAGAAGTAGAAGCGGTGCTGGGCCATGAAGTCGCGCATATTGCAAATGGCGACATGGTGACGATGACGCTGATCCAGGGTGTGCTCAATACTTTCGTGGTATTCCTGGCGCGCGTGGTTGGCTATGCGATCGACAAGGCAGTTTTCCGCAATAACAGTAATGACAGCCGCCCTGGCATGGGCTATATGGCAACCGTGTTTGTCTGCGAAATTGTGTTTGGCCTGCTGGCTTCGCTGATCGTTGCGTGGTTTTCACGCCAGCGCGAATTCCGTGCCGATGCAGGTTCTGCCGTGCTGCTGGGCAGCGGCAGGCCGATGATCAATGCGCTGGCGCGTCTGGGTGGCATGGAGCCGGGTGAGCTGCCCAAATCGATGGCGGCGTCCGGCATTAATGACAAGCCAGGTTTCAGCGAACTGTTTTCCAGCCATCCGCCGATGCAGCAGCGTATCGCCGCATTGCAGAACATGAAGTAAACGGTCCTCCCCTTTTTTGATGATGCATAACGACGCAACAGTGACGCAACAATGACGCAATATTTTCAGATCCATCCCGACAATCCGCAGCTGCGCCTGATCAAGCAGGCGGTGCAGATCATCAAGAGCGGCGGCATCGTGGCGGTGCCGACGGATTCCTGCTATGCGCTGGTATGCCAGCTGGATGACAAGGATGCCGTTACCCGCCTGCGCCGCATCCGCGGCGTGGACGATAAACATCACCTGACGCTGCTGTGCCGCGACTTGTCCGAGATTGCGTTATACGCAAAGGTGGATAACCGCCAGTACCGCATGCTGAAGGCTGCTACCCCTGGCCCCTATACCGTCATACTGGAAGCGACAAAAGAAGTGCCGCGCCGCCTCAGCCATCCATCCCGCAAAACCATAGGTCTGCGCGTGCCGGAAAACTGCATCACGCACGCGTTGCTGGATGAACTCGGCCAGCCGCTGCTCGGCACAACATTGATCCTGCCGGACGACGAGGAAATACAGACCGATCCGGAAGCCATCCGCGAAAAGCTGGAAAAAACCGTCGAACTCGTCATTGACGGCGGCGCCTGCAGTCTGGTGCCGACGACCGTGATCGACATGACCGACGACGTGCCACAACTGATACGCCAGGGGCGGGGAGATGCCGCGCTGTTTGGCCTGTGATGCCGGCCTGGTGATTTCCGTTTTCCATTTTTCCCGTAACAACACTCTGCTGCGCGCCGATACTTCCAGGCCGTTCAGGCCCGATTACCTCTTCTGATAAAAACTTCGCATGGATGAACTCATACAAGCGGTGGCTGCATATGCACTGCCCATTATCTTTGCCATTACGCTGCACGAAGCGGCACATGCTTTTGCGGCCAAATATTTCGGAGATCTGACGGCTTATCAGCAAGGTCGAATGACCTTGAATCCAATGAGTCATATAGATATTGTCGGAACAATCATTATTCCCATTATTTTGTTTTTGAGCTTGGGAGTTGGATTTGGTTATGCGAAACCTGTTCCCGTCAAGTTCGGAAACCTACGTCATCCAAAGCGTGATATGGCGTGGGTCGCTCTTGCTGGGCCTGCTGCCAACCTTTTCATGGCACTGTTGTGGCTAATACTTCTCCAGGTACTCCCGGCGCTAGGGGTGAACGAGTTGTTCCTCATAAAAATGGCGCATGGTGGGGTAGTCATCAATTTGGCGATGTTTGCATTTAATCTATTTCCAATCCCCCCTCTTGACGGGGGGCGGATTGCTGTTAGTCTATTGCCTTATAAATATGCGTTCAAATTTGCGCAGATTGAGCCTTATGGTTTCTTTATCGTAATGGGCTTGGCTATGCTTCCAATTTTCGATTTCTGGGGTTTTTGGATGAGCCCCGTAATGAAAATGGCTGAATCGTTATTGAGTGTTCTAGTTATTCCACTGGTTTCTATCCTGAGCTAATTTTCTACTATGTATCCTGACCGTGTTGTTTCTGGTATGCGCCCGACGGGGGCGATGCATCTCGGCCACTACCACGGCGCGTTGAAAAACTGGGTCACGATGCAGTCGGAACTGCCTTGCCTGTTCTTCGTTGCCGACTGGCATGCGCTGACCACGCACTACGATGACCCCAGCATTATCGAGACCAGTACCTGGGATATGCTGGTCGACTGGCTGGCTGCAGGCGTGGACCCTTCACAGGCCACGCTGTTCATCCAGTCCAAGGTTCCCGAGCATGCGGAGCTGCACCTGCTGATGTCGATGGCCACGCCGCTGGGCTGGCTGGAGAGAGTGCCTACCTACAAGGACCAGCAGGAAAAGCTGGCTGACCGCGATCTTTCCACCTATGGCTTCCTCGGCTACCCGCTGTTGCAGGCGGCTGACGTGCTGATCTACCGCGCCAGCATGGTGCCGGTAGGGGACGACCAGGTGCCGCATATAGAAATGATGCGGGAGCTGGCGCGCCGCTTTAACCATCTGTACGGCAAGGAAAAAGGTTTTGAGCAGAAAGCGCAGGCCGCGGTAAAGAAGCTCGGCAGCAAACGCGCCAAGCTATACGCAGAACTGCGCAGCGAATATCAGGAGCAGGGCAAGGCAGAAGCGTTGGAACAGGCCAAGGCGATGCTGGACGATATCCAGAACCTGAGCATGATAGACCGCGAGCGCCTGTTCGGTTATCTGGAAGGCAGCCGCAAGCTGATTCTGGTGGAGCCGCAGGTAAGGCTGACGGAGTCTTCGCGCCTGCCGGGACTGGATGGGCAGAAAATGTCCAAGAGCTATGGCAATGCGATTGCGCTGCGCGAGGAAAAGGACACGCTGGTCAAGAAGATCCGCACCATGCCCACCGACCCGGCGCGCGTGCGCCGTACCGATGCGGGTGACCCCGGTAGATGCCCGGTGTGGCAGTTGCACCAGGTGTATTCGGATGATGCAACGCGCGAGTGGGTAGCCAATGGCTGCCGTTCTGCCGGCATAGGCTGCCTGGAATGCAAGCAGCCCGTCATCGACGGCATCCTGAAAGAGCAGGAGCCCATGCGCGAGCGCGCGCAGCAATATCTGGACGATCCTTCGCTGGTGCGCGCCATCATTGCCGATGGCTGTGAAAAGGCCCGCAAGCTGGCGCAGGAAACCATGCGCGACGTGCGCGAGGCCATGGGCCTGAGCTACAGTTGAGCGCGACTGCCATTCATTTCGCTACCGATAGCCCGGCATCCGCGTGGGTGCAGCGTTTCGCGCGCCTTATTTCCCCCGGTAGCCGCGTGCTGGATCTTGCCTGCGGCGCCGGCCGGCATAGCCGTCTGCTGCATGCGGCGGGGCTGGACGTGCTGGCGGCAGACCGCGATACGGATGCGCTGGCGGCGCTCGCCGCGCAAGGCATCAGCACACTCAATGTGGATCTGGAAAATGGTCCCGGGGGTTTTACCTGGCCCTTTGCAGACCAGAGCTTTGCAGCAGTCATTGTGACCAATTATCTGCACCGACCTCTATTTCCTTCGATACTGGCAAGCCTGCAACCCGGCGGGCTGCTGATCTACGAAACTTTTGCCATCGGCAATGCCGCTTTTGGGCGGCCGGCAAACCCGGATTTTCTGCTGGCAGATGCTGAATTATTGCAGCAGATGCAGTCCAGTCCCGGTGTGGCCATGCATATCGTCGCTTATGAGCAGGGTTACGCCGCGCTTCCCAAACCGGCGATGGTGCAACGCATTTGCGCCCGCAGAGCAGTATCAGGTGGCGCGGACGATGCCTTGTAGGGCAGGCCCCGGGTCTCCAGATTGTATTTTGGCAGGCGATTGCAAGGTAATAACTCCCAAGCGGGCTTGCTATCCGCTACAATCAAGGTTTTACTTTTTTCCGCACTAACATGACTATGATCCAGGGAAGTCTGGTTGCTATTGTGACCCCCATGCACGCCGACGGCAGCCTCGATCTGCCTTGCCTGCGCAAATTGATAGATTGGCATATCGCAGAGGGTACCGATGGCATCGTCATCGTCGGCACTACCGGCGAATCGCCTACCGTTTCGGTGGAAGAGCACCGCGAGTTGATACGTGTTGCTGTAGAGCATACCAATAAGCGCATCCCTATCATTGCCGGCTCCGGCGGCAATTCCACGGCTGAAGCGATTGCGCTGACGACCTATGCCAAGGAAATCGGCGCAGATGCGTCGCTGCAGGTCGTTCCTTATTACAACCGGCCTACGCAAGAGGGTATGTACCAGCATTTCAAGAAGATTGCTGAATCCGTTGATCTGCCTGTCATCCTGTACAACGTTCCCGGCCGCACCGTTGCCGACATGGCCAATGAAACCGTGCTGCGTCTGGCGCAGGTTCCCGGCATCATCGGCATCAAGGAAGCAACCGGCAATATCGGTCGCAATACCGATCTGATTTGCCAGGCGCCGCCTTCGTTCGCGGTGTATTCCGGCGATGATCCGACCGCCATGGCGCTGATGTTCTGTGGTGGCAAGGGCAATATCTCGGTCACTGCCAACGTCGCGCCGCGCGCGATGAGCGAACTGTGTGCTGCTGCGATGCGCGGCGATACCGCTACCGCGATCGCGATCAACAACCGTATGCTTCCGTTGCATAACAAGCTGTTCGTCGAGCCTAATCCTCTGCCTGTCAAATGGGCAATGGAAGAGATGGGCCTGATCCCATCAGGCATCCGCCTGCCGCTGGTGCCGCTG
>JAYSKH010000129.1:0-9005 GCA_043726505.1 Undibacterium sp.
AGGGGCGAGGCTTGCGGTCGCCTTCTTCTTGCTTACTTCTTCTTGGCGAAGCAAGAAGAAGTAAGTAGCCGCCGGGCTACCCCCGGCCAGCAATCTCAACACCCAAGCAACGGTCGCCAAGTAAATTAAAGAGCAGCAATCAAACAATATTAGCCAGCCACCGGCTTACCAGTATTCACCGCCAATTGCGCAGCAAAAGCTCTCTTATAAGCAACCCGAGCCTCCCCACGCGCGACATAAGCAGCCAAATTCGAATACTCATCCAAAATACCGGACATCCTTAACCTGAGCAGCACCGACACCATCATCAGGTCGCCCGCACTGAAAGTCCCATCCAGCCACTCCATATCGCCCAGATAAGCAGAAAGCTGCTTCAACCGGCTACGCACGCGATCCTCCACCACAGGCAGGCGCTCCTGATACCAAGGCTTATCGCGCTCCAGCAGCCTGGCGGCCCCAAGCTCAAGGATAGGCGGCTCCACCGTGTTAAGCGCGGCAAACATCCAAGTGATTGCACGCGCACGAGCGCTGGCATTCTCCGGCAGCAGACCAGCGTTATTCTGCGCGATATGAAATACGATTGCTCCCGTTTCGAACAGAACCAGATCCCCTTCTTCATAGGTGGGAATCTGGCCGAAAGGATGCAGCACCATATGCGCGGGTTCTTTCATCGCGCTGAACGAAACCAGGCGGACATCATAGGCCAGCCCCGCTTCTTCAAGCGCCCAGCGGACGCGTGTATCACGCGCCAGCCCCTTGCCGCCATCAGGTGAGCATTCAAAGGCGGTAATAATGATACTCATCGCAACTCCTCCTTTGCGAAATTTAAAGCGCGGCAGGAAGCTCCGCCGGGTGGTTAGCTCAATGCGTTCTGGCCCTGGCCTTCCTTGGCGGATGCATTTGCTGAGCCAGATTTGTCAGACTTCTCAGATTTTGTAGATTTGCTGCTTTTGCCCGCCGGCTTGCCGCCGGAACGCAGCGGCAGCAGCGCGCTGATCAGGTCAAACCAGAATGGCGCGCCCATGGTTGCCGCGCTGGCGGTAATCAGCCAGCCGATGACAAGCAGCAGCACATCGCACAGCATCTGCAGCGGCGTTTTCTTCACCAGCGGCTTTTCTGACCAGGCCGCAGCCGGCCAGCCTATTGGCAGCGAAGGCGGCAGCGTATTCAGCATTTTCTGGCTTTGCTCCACCAGATCCACGCCCGGCACTTCGTTTTCCTGCGTGACCGGGATGAATACGCCTTCCGCCTGTTTGATCATCATCTCGCGCATCGTCGGCTCGCGCCACAGCTGCTTGAAGATCTGTATGGAATCAATATTGAAGGTAACAGCGGCCACCAACCCTATCAGGAACAGCAGCGCCTGCGTGCGGCGCTTGTACCAGCCGCTGACCCTGTCCATCGCCTCGTTGAACCAGGCTTCTATGGACTGATGGACTTTATCCATGTCGCCTTCGGCCTTGGTCACAAAGGCCTGCAGCGTCGTCTTCAGCTCGCTGACGGGCATATTGGTAATGGCCTGCTCCAGGCTTGTGGCAGCAAGCAGCGCGTCGGGATTTTTATACGTCTTGCGTATCGTATCCAGCAGGGTGACGGCGAAGGTTGCCGACTGCAGGTAAGAAGGCTTGGTGCTGCCGCTGTCTGCCGTCGGCACACGGTCACCGCGCAGCCAGCGAAACAGGTCCAGCACGCCGAACTTGTCCGGCACCTGGCCGCGTATCAGCGGGTGCTCCAGCAAGTCCTGCGCGATACGGTTGCCGGGGTCGTCTGCCGCCACCACATCCTGCCGCGGCGAGCTGCCCAGCCGCAGATCGCCGGCAATCAGGATGCTCTGTATGCCTTCCCACAGCGTTTTGCCACGCAGGTTCAGGTAGCCGGCCAACAGCTCCTGCACGCCGGCGCAAAACGTCGCCACCAGGAAAAAGATCGTGCCCAGGCCGATGGCCACATCCAGAAAAACAAGATTCATGTTGATTCCCCTGTCTTTATATTCATTATTATCGTCCAGCGCCTTCCTGTACAAGGTTATCATTTTTTCAACAAATAGCAATGAATTTACCTTCTGTCATCGCAATTTTGCAACCTGTCGCAAAGCACATGCCTTCCATGCCCGTGCTCGGCATACTGGCCGCACTCCAGTACCGTTCCGATCAACCCCAACTCAATCTTTACAGATCATGAAAAATAATACGCTACGCTCGCTGTGTGCCATTGCGGCTCTTTCTACCGTTGCCGGCCTTGGCGGCTGCGTCATCATCGCTTCCGGCGATGAAGCGCATATCCATACGACATTTGATGGCAGCGGCATTACCGGCAACGGCCAGGTGACTCGCGAGGCGCGCCAGGTAACGCCGGCCGATGCGCTGGAAGTTAACGGTTCTGTCAGCGTGGTCGTCAGCATGGGCTCGGCCAATACGCTGGAAGTGGAGGGTGATTCCAACCTGCTGCCGCTGCTGAAAACCGAAGTGCGAGATGGTGTGCTGAAAGTCCGCGTGGATGGCGGCTTCAACACGCGCAATCCGTTGCGTGTGCGCTACACCACCACAGCCTTGCGCAGCATCACCGTCAACAGCTCCGGCAGCGTGGATGCGACGGCGCTGCAAAATGACAACCTGGCGGTGCAGGTCAATGGTTCCGGCAGCGTAAGGCTGGAAGGTACTGGCAACAACCTTGACCTGCGCTCGCGCGGTTCTGGCAGCATTGATGCTTCGTCGTACCGGGCGCCGCGCGCCAACGTCAAGATGTCGGCATCCGGCGGTATTACGATGGGCCTGGCTAACAGCACACAGCTCACGGCAGAAATCCTCGGTTCAGGTTCACTGAAGGCCAGCGGTAGCGTACGCCAGCTGACTGCAAGCGTGCACGGTTCCGGCAGCGCCGACTTGAAGCAGCTGACGGCAGAGTCGGCAGAATTGTTCAGCTACGGCTCCGGCAGCATCTCGGCAGCGGTCACGCGCGCGGTGGAAGCCAATGCCAGCGCATCCGGCAGCATCCGCGTCTATGGCAACCCGCAGCAAAGCAAGGTCAGCGGCCGTAACGTACACATCGTCAGCTAGGCGGGCCGCCTGAAATGGCGGGGTCTGGAATCAGCCGGCTCGGTTAGATACGTTAGATACATAAGGCGGCAGATGCCAGACGACCAGCATGTCGAATGGCGTCCAGCGGCTGACCTTGATGCCGGCGCGCTGCAGCCCCACGCCGGTCCAGGTATTGCAGGTAGTGAAAACGGAGTAGGCGCCCAGCGCTTCATAAAAAGCATCCTGTCCGCTGTAATGGCCGCCGGGCACAGGTAGGAAGCTGCCGCCCCGCAAACGGGCTGAGGATTCCACATGCGCTATCAGCGCGCGGTAGCCGGCATCGTCCAGGCTGATGGTGTAAGCCTGATGCTGCAGGTCTGCCTTGCGCAGGTAGGTGACGTGCAGCAGTGAACTATGTTGCCCCGTTAGCGCGCCCAGCGCGCGTGACAACGTCAGGTCTTTCCACTGCGGCGTATTCAGATAAAAGTCGCGGTCTCCCCAGCCTATGGCGATATAGTCCGCATCGGCCGGTATGGCGATAAAATCTTTTTTGGGGAAACGCTGCTCCCAGTCCATCAGCCTGCTCTTTACCGGGAATACCAGGTCGGTATGCACGCCGTTGGTCAGCACATAGGCTTGCAGCGTGGCAGACGGGTTGGTGGCACTGTCGGGATGTGCATTCAGCGGAAACAGCACGAGCACCCACGCAACCACAGCATACAGCGCTGCCAGCGTAATGGGCAGCAAGACCACGCCTGCCAGCAGCTTTGCCAAGCGCCGCGTTCTTGCCGCTATCGGCATGCTATTTGATCAGCTTCAGTATCTGCTTGAACTGCGGGTGCTGACTATGCCGCATCCATTCAAACATCACCATTTCGGAAGTGACAATGTCCGCGCCTGCCACCTGTGCTCTTCGCAGTGCGGCAGCCTTGTCGGCGGGTTTGCGCGAGCCGACCGCATCGCTGACCAGCTTCACTTTGTATTTTCTATGCAGCAGCCCTAGTGCAGTCTGCAATACGCACACATGCGCTTCGCTCCCCGCCAGGATCAGTTCGTTCCTGCCGCTTCCGAGTGCTATCAATGCGTCCAAAAATTCCGGCCGCGCGCACGCGTCGAAGTCGGCTTTTTCTATTGTGCGGTCCAGTAGCGCATTGATGGCCGGCACCATCGGCCCAAGGCGCAGCGGCTGCTGCGCGGTTCCCAGCACAGGTATGTCTAGCAGCCGGGCTGCCTGCGCCAGCAGCGACGCGCGCGTCACTACCTGTTCGCCTTCGGCAATGACCGGCATCAGCTTTTGCTGCAGATCAATAATGATCAGCACGGAATGGGACGCATCGCACAGGTAGCTCATCATCGTTCCCTTATTTGCTGATGGCCGCGTTAGCCGGCGCTGACGTTTTTTGCATCAGGCGTCCACCAAACAGCACACAGATCAGCGAGGCCACTACCAGCGCGATGCCGGCCCATTGCCATGACGTGATTTGTTCACCCAGCACCAGCATGCCGGTTGCCAGGCCCACGACCGGCACACCCAGGCTGAACGGCGCCACTCTGTTGACGGCGTGGCGCTTCAGCAAGCCGGTCCACAACGCGTAGGCAAGGATGGTGGCAATCCAGCCCAGATAGGCAATCGACGCCCAGCTGCTCCACGACGCGGCAAGCCAGCGCCAGTGCGTGGCCGGGGCATCAAACAGCAGCGATAGGCCAACGAAGGGCAGCACAGGGATCAGGCTGCTCCATACCATGAAGGGTAAGACTTCAAAATTCGGCGTGGCTTTTTGAGCGCGGCGCACGACGATATTGGACACTGCCCACATCGCCGCCGCACCGAGGCTTAGCATGAACCCTAACACCGTGGTGGCCGAACTGGCTGACCCGGTCGATGCCTGCGGGTGCAGGTAGTTCATCGCAAAACACACCAGCCCCACCGCCGCCAGGCATAAGCCGGCCTGCAGCGGCTTGGCGACTTTTTCATGCAGCAGAACGTAGCTGAACAGTGCAGTGAAAAAAACCTGGGTTTGCAGCAGCACCGACGCCAGCGCCGCCGTCATGCCCACCTGCAGCGCGATGAACATCAGCCCAAATTGCCCCACGCCCTGGCAAAGCCCATAGGCAACGACCCATTTCCAGTGCAGCTTGGGCGGCCTGATAAAGAGTACCAGCGGCAGCGCCGCAAATACATAGCGCGCCGCACCCAACTGCAGGGGAGTGAAATCGTGCAGCGCCAGCTTCATTGTTGCGAAGTTGGTGCCCCAGATGAAGACGACGCCCAGGGCGGATACCAGATCCAGGCCGCTCAGTCGGGTTTGGCTCATTGTTGTCTCTGATTCTAATAGTTGTTTTGTGCTAACGATACCATAATGGCCGGAATCATGAAGATCGCGAAGTTCGCCGGTTTTTTGCCGGCACTGGCCTGGATAAGGCCCCGTCGTTATGACCCTTTGACTCTATGACCCTATGCCCCCGATTACCACGCTTACCACGATCCATGCTTGCCAATGCGGCACTTGCTTGTATGCTTGACCATAGAATGTTAGTCTAGTGCAATTAGATAGCAGGTGATTCAAACAGATGCTCAATCTCGATCTTCGCGTAGTAATCCTGCTTTCTTCGATAGTGCCGGTGCTGATGGCCATCGTGCTGTTTTCTGCTTACCGCAGTTTCCCCGCCAGTATCAAAGGCATAGGCTGGTGGACTTCGGCTTCTGTGATGTTGTTTGCCGCTGCCGTGCTGTTTGGCCTGCGCGGCAGTATTCCCGACCTGTTGTCCATTGTGCTCGGCACCGCGGTGATGCTGGGTGCGGTGGGTTGCCGCCTGATCGGCACCGAATGCTTTTATGGCCGCCCGCCATCCAAACGCCTGGTGCTGGCGATTGTGCTTGTGGGCGCGGGCGGTGCTGCTTGGTGGTCCATGGTGCAGCCCAGCTTCCAGTTCCGCGTCATACTGGTCGCACCCCTGTTGGCCCTCATGTACGGCGCGCAGCTGTTCACGGTGGCGCGTTATGCAGACCGCCACTTTGGTAGTTATTTCTTCGGCGGCATGATACTGCTGCAGACGGTGCTGATCATCATGCGCGTCGTGAACGGCTTGTCAGGCCACCAGGATCACGTCAATTTCTATTCCGGCGACATGGTGCAGAGCGCCTATCTGGTCATGTATAACTTTATGACGATGACATTGGCCGTCGGTTTCATGATGGTTGCCACGCGCCGCCTGCATGCGGAATTGACGCGCATGTCCAACATCGATCCGCTGACCGATGCGCTGAACCGCCGCGCCTTTACCGATATCTATGAAAACGAAGTGCGCCGCATCAAACGGCATGAGCAGTCGATGAGCCTGATCATCATGGATCTGGATCACTTCAAGCGCATCAATGACAAGCATGGCCATGCGGTGGGCGACAAGGTGCTGGTGCATTTTTCTTCTGTCGTCATGCGGCTGCTGCGCGAGACTGACCATTTTGCGCGTTTCGGCGGCGAGGAATTTGTGGCGCTGCTGCCTGCAACCAATACCGCCGAAGCGCAGATCGTGGCGGAACGCATCTGCACGCGGCTGCGCGAGGCCGATGGCGTCGTAGTGCCGTCTTATACGGTCAGCATGGGCCTGGCGGAAGTTAATAGCGGCACAGAAAGCCTAGATGCGGCGGTAGGACGGGCTGATGCGGCCCTTTACCGTGCCAAGTCGGCTGGCCGCGACAGGCTGGAAATCGCCCCGCCGCAAAAGAGCACCAGGATGGATTTTACCGGCGACAGAGCCCCGGCCATGGAAGAAGCGCGCGGTAGCGCTTGATGTTGCAGGGCTATTGCGCTGGGTCTGTCGTTTTTTTCTTTACGGCGGTTTTCCTGGTGCTAGCTGGCGCCGTTTCTTTCTCGGCAGCCTTTGCTGCATTTCTCTGCTCCCAGGCCAGCACTTCATCGCGATAGCGGTCCATCGCATCTTCATAGACATCAAACACGCAGTGCGTGCATCCGCTATTGCAGCAGTCTTCCAGTTCCGGCTGCACGGGCGGAACCGGGCGCGGATCCGCTGTGGATGAAGAGGTAGATGATGAGGGCAGGGAGGGCGGCATCTTATGCCTCACCGGAAATGGCGAGCGACGGCATCAGCGGGCAGCCGCAGCTGTATCTGCCGCCAGCAGCATGTGCGCATTGCGCCAGCCGCCGAAGCGGTAGTAGGCGATGGACATCAGCATGGCAGATACGGACCCTATGCCGAAGCTATACCACAGCGCATCCGCACCCCAGCGTTCCATCAGCAGCGCGGCAAAAGGCAGGCGTATGCACCACAGCGCCAGGAACAGTATCACCAGCGGCGCCACCACGGCGCCGGAGGCGCGCATCACGCTGGACAGCACAAAGGTCACACCTAGCAGCACAAAAGACCAGGCCACCATCGCATTGATGTGCTGCGCAATCGGCAGCGCCGTGACATGCTCCGGCAGGAAGAAGCCGAGCGCGCCGCGGTTAAACAGATAGATCAGTGTCACCAGCCCGCCCGTCATCAGGAAGTTGAACAGCACGCCAACGCTGGCGATGCGCTGCACGCGGTCCAGCCGGCGCGCACCGATGTTCTGCGCCGCCATCGAAGATACCGCCATGCCGACGGCGAGTGCCGGCATCTGTACGTAGTTCCACAACTGCAGGCAGGCGCCATAGGCGGCCGAAGTTTGCGAGCCGAAGCGGTTGACCAACGAGATCATCATGATCATCGACAGCGACACCACCGCCATTTGCAAACCCATTGGTATGCCTTTGACGACCATCGACTTCAGGATGATGCGGTCTGGCCGCAGGTAGTGGCCTTCACCCTTGTGCAGGCACAGGAAATGTTTTTTGTGGTACAGGTAAGCCAGCAGCCCTGCCAGGCTGACGCTTTGCGCCACCAGCGTTGCCACTGCGGAGCCGGCAATGCCCAGCCCCGGCACGGGGCCCAGTCCAAAGATGAACAGCGGGTTCAACGCAATATCCAGGCCCACCGACAATATCTGGAATTTGAAAGGGGTCTTGGTGTCGCCGGCGCCGCGCAAGATCATCATCAGGAAGATATACGCAAACTGGAAGGGCATCGCCAGGAAGATGATGCGCAGGTAAGCCACCGCCAGCGGCAGCGCGTCTTGCGGCGTGCGCATCAGCTGCATCAGGTGCTCGGAAAACAGCAATCCAAACAGCGCCACCAGCAACGACAGCGCAACAAAGAAACTGAATGCGGTGCCGACTACGCGCTTGGCCTGGTCCATATTCCTGGCGCCCATGCTTTGCCCCATCAGGATAGTGGCGGCCATACCCAGGCCCATTACCGTGGCGATCAGGAAGAACAGGATGGCGTTGGAATTCGCGGTAGCCGTCAGCGCTGCTTCACCCAGGTAGTGGCCAACCCATATCGCATTGACGGAACCGTTCAGCGACTGCAATACGTTGCCAAACAGTATGGGCAAGGTAAAGAAGAACAGGGTTTTTGCAATAGGGCCTTCTGTCAGGCTGGTGCGGGAGGGAGCTGAAGCGGAGCTTTGCGTCATCGGGGTAGCCGTGTCGAATGAGAGAGGGCACAGCTTATCAAAGTATTGGCCCATTGCGCCGCTGCGTAAGCAAATTCTGCTATGCAATCCCGGTATTCGGCAAGCGTGTAGCTACGCCAAGAGTCAGCCCAGAGTCAGCCCAGACTCAGCCCAGACTCAGCCCAGACTCGGCCCAGAATCAGCCAAATCTCAGCCAAGGCCTAAAGCCGGGATGGCTTTTTCTGCGCCAGTGCCTCGGTCAGACATTCGCGGAAACGCGCAATAGGCTTGGCCAGCCGGCCCGGCGTGCGCGCGTGGATCAGCCAGGTATTGATGCCGTTCTGGAACTCCGGCACTGTCAGCACCCTGATCTGGTCACGGAAAGCGCTGCGCGTATAAGATCCGGCAGTCACCAGGCCTATACCCATGCCGCGCGCCACCAGCGACAATTGCAACTCGGCATCGGAGGTTTCTACGGCAATGTCAAAAGG
>JAYSKH010000130.1:0-13361 GCA_043726505.1 Undibacterium sp.
CATGCCGTGGTAAACGCCAGCAACTGCGTTCAACGGCACCAGCGGAGAAATCATTCAACATCTGATAAAAAAGACGTCCGGAGAGTGAAATAAGATGGATAATCAATAATTGCTCTGCCTGGACGATACGGCGTAGGTAGCGCGATGTGCTTGTCCATTCATCGGATATGAGTGCACAAAAAATGAAAAAAATGCGATGAGAACCGATGTGGCCTTGCGCAGGTAAAAGGAAATAATATGAATGTCCAGCAGCGAAATAATGTCAACGTCAGCGGAACGGGAAAGACCACACTGATGTTTGCTCACGGATTTGGCTGCGACCAGACTATGTGGCGCCTTTTACTTCCCGAATATGAATCGCGCTTCAAAACGATTGCGTTCGATCTGGTTGGCAGCGGCTGCTCCGACCTTTCTTCCTACGACTACGACAAGTATAATTCTTTGCATGGTTATGCCGATGATGTGCTCGATATCGTCCGGGAGTTTTCAGATGGGCCGGTGATCTTCGTCGGACATTCTGTCAGTTCGCTCATCGGCATGCTTGCCTCCATCAAGGCGCCGGAACTGTTTGCGGCGCAAATCATGGTCGGCCCTTCGCCCAGCTATATCAATGACGGTGATTACGTCGGTGGATTTAGCCGTGCAGACATTGATGATTTACTTGGTGCGATCGAATCAAATTATCTCGGATGGTCATCCACAATGGCACCCGCCATCATGGGTGCGCCTGACCAGCCAGAATTAGGCGTCGAACTGACGAACAGTTTTTGTCGCACCGACCCCAAGATTGCCAAGCATTTCGCGCGCGTTACCTTCTTGTCAGATCATCGCGCAGACATCCCCAATTCGACCATTCCAACGCTGATTCTTCAGTGCAGTGACGATATGATCGCGCCCCGCACGGTGGGCGATTATCTGGCCAGCCATTTAGCAAATAGCTCCCTTCGCGTGATCGACAATATTGGGCATTGCCCGCATCTGAGCGCTCCCCACGCAAGTATTCATGCTATGAATGAATTCTTGGTGGAAGTGAATGCGTAGCCATGGAGGCATGGGAAGTTCCTTCTGCAGATGATCTTTTTGAGCATGCAGCCTGCGGTCTGCTGGTGACCACAACGGAAGGCACGATCCGAAAAGTAAATGCCACCTTCTGCCGCTGGATCGGATTTTCTGCCGAGGAACTGGTTGGCAAATATCGTTTTCAGTGGCTGGTTACTGTGGGAGGACGGCTGTTCCATCAAACCCATCTGGAACCGCTACTGCAAATTCAGCGCTCCGTATCCGAGGTTCAATTAAACGTTCGACATAAAAGCGGTCATGCGATCCCGATGCTAGTCAATGTGCTGCGAAAAAATTCCAGCCACGGCGCCTATGACGAAATCGCTGTTTTCATTGCCACCGACAGGCGTGCCTATGAACAGGAGCTGCTAAGCGAACGAAAGAAGCTGGATGTGTCGCTGAAGGCACAGCTTGAGGCGCAGCAGGCATTGCAAGAGAGCCGGGATGTGCTCGGCGTCGCGATTCGCGGCGTGAACATGGGTTTCTGGACCAAAGACTTTGCCACCCACAACGTATGGTGGAGCCGCGAAATGGAAGAGTTGCTGGGCGTGGCTGACCAGCACTTTGCGGGAACAAATGACGCGTTTCTCTCACTTATTCATCCCGATGACCGGAAAAGCTTTGTCCAGGCGGTAGAAGTGGCGCAGGTGGAAGCGACTGATTATGTCATTGAGTTCAGGATCTTGCACGGCAACGGAAAATGGATACCTCTGGAAGGGAGAGGACGCGCCGTCTACGATAAATCCGGTAAGCCATTGACGCTATTTGGCATTGTGTCGGACATCACGGACCGTAAAGAGGCGGAGACGGTATTACTTCGCCAAGCCGCCATCTTTGAGCATCAGAGCGATGCCATCATTGTGGTGGATCTGAACGCTGACATCGTGGATTTCAATCCCGAGTGCGTGCGTATGCTGGGCTATTCCCAGCAAGAAGCGATAGGAAAGCCCGTGTCCATGTTGCACCGGCAGGTAGATTTCGAGCGGATACAAAAGGCATTCACGGACGGCATTGAAAAAAATCTGGAATGGCGCGGGGAAATCATCTTTGTGCGCAAAGATGGAACTGAGGGAGTGTGCGAGTCCGTCATTAAAGCTATTGCGAATGGAAAAGGCGAGATTTACGGCGCCATCAGTGTTAGCCGGGATATCAGTGAACGTAGAATTGCGGAATCTCAACTACTCCAGTTAAATGAACAGCTGTCCAAAGCGGATCAACGTAAAGATGAATTTCTGGCGACGCTTGCCCACGAGCTGAGGAATCCGCTGGCGCCAATGCGCAACATGCTGGAAATTCTTAAACTCAAGAATATCGAAGATCCTCAGTTGCATCTGGCCAGGGAAGTTTTCGAGCGCCAGGTAAAGCATATGACCCATCTGGTGGATGATCTGATGGATGTCTCGCGGATTACCCAGGGGCGGATTCAACTACGCAGGGAAGCGGTAGACCTGTTTACTGCAATGCAAAATGCGGTGGAGTCAGCTCGCACGGTGGTTGACGCGGCACAGCATGCGCTTATTGTTACGCCACCGCCGGAAACAATGATTTTGTTTGCCGACGTGACCCGGCTCACACAGATTATCGCCAACCTGCTCACCAATGCGGCCAAGTACACACCAAACGGCGGCCACATCTGGCTAAAGACCGAGCGTCTTGGCAATCGCGTCGTTATTTCAGTGCGTGACACCGGTATCGGTATCGCAGAAGACCATCTGCCCACCATTTTTGAAATGTTTTCCCAATTGTCACCAGCGCTGGAGCGCTCTCAGGGCGGGCTAGGTATTGGCCTGTCTCTGGTTCGTGGATTGGTAGAGTTGCACGGGGGGACGATAGAAGCCAAGAGCGCCGGCATCGGCAAAGGCAGTGAATTCCTGGTGTCATTGCCGCTATCCGAATTGCAAATCGACGTCGCACCCAGTACCGGGCAGCCGATAGCCACGGCCAAGCACGGCGGCCGCATCGTGGTGATTGACGACAATATCGATGCTGCAGACACCCTGACCATGGCGCTGGAAATGCTGGGCTATGAAGTTTTTTCCGCGCACACCGGTACGGCAGGCGTGGAAGCGATTACGCAGTTCTGCCCTGACGTGGCCCTGGTCGACATCGGCTTACCGGATATCAACGGATATGAAGTCGCCCGGCAAGTACGAGCCAGCGACCAGGGGAAGAATATTTTTCTCATTGCCGCAACCGGCTGGGGGCAGCCACAAGACCGAAAAACGGCGGCTTCCGCCGGATTTGATCAACACTTGACCAAACCAATCGATTTTTATGCGCTGGATGAAATCCTGAAAGAAAAAATCAACTCCCACTAAGCGACCCAGCGCATAAAAGATTTTGCGACAGCAAGGTTATCGCATAGCGGGTTTGTTTACATTTGCCCGTTCAGGCTAAAAAGCCCTTTATCTGTCAGATTTTCTCCTTAAAATCAGGCCCGGTGAAAACGAGCCTGGCATTTCCCCTTTCGGTCTGGCGATGATGCTGGTGGCGTTCTGCCCGCACTCTGCCCTCTTCCGTCTGCGCCAGATCGGCCAACTTGCTTGCCAGCAGTTGCGCTGCAAGGCGTTTGTTAGCGTGCTGGCTGCGTTCAGTCTGCACTTTGACGGACAAGCCGGTGGCCACATGCGTGGCGCGGATGGCGCTGTCGGTCTTGTTGACATGCTGGCCGCCCGGCCCGGAGGCGCGGGTCGATTCAAAACGAATTTCACTGTCAGGCAGCGGCGGCGCGGTCACATACACTGCACATCCCAAAAACCAGTTCTTGCGCGGATGCGATGCCCTGTAAGGACTGTCGCAAATCCACAGGATACTGCCACACCATCGCTGTGCCAGTGCTTGCGCAGCTAACGATGTAGTTGCCGATGCAGTTGCCTGCATTGATCCACTGTGTAAGCCGAGCAGCACCGAGCGCAGGGTACCGGGCACAGGGCCGTCCACCTGCTCCAACAGCTCCACGTCCAGTCCTGCGGCGCGCGCTTCTTTTTGAAAGCGCGCCAACGCCTTTTGCACAGCAAGGCAACATTCTGCCGGGCCGGTACCTGCGCTTATCTGCAGCATGACCATCAGCAGCACTCCCCGCGTGTTTTATACGTCAGCACCGGCCTGTTGCGTGCAAGCACACGTACCAAACCCGCGCCAACCAGGCTGTCCAGTACGCTATCCACTTTCTTGTAGGCCTGCGGCGCTTCTTCATAGATCAGTGCCCGGTCTTCGCAGATAACCCTGCTGCCAAGCTCGGTGCGGCTCAGCTGGCTAGGGCTGGCCAGCTTGAACAGCCTGTCCTTGCAGTCGGTACGCTGCCACTTCCTGCCTGCGCCGTGTGCCAGCGAATGCAGGCTGATGCCGCCTGAACCGGCCACAGGTTCAATCAGGTAACTGAAATCGCCGCGCGAGCCCGGTAACATCAGCAGGCCCTGATCGCTGGGGCTGGCACCCTTGCGGTGCAACCACCCTGTTGCATCCACGGCTTCCGACCGGGTGACCAGATTGTGATGCACGTCCAGCACCGGCACACCCAGGCAATGCAAACGCCTGAAAATACGCATCGCAATCAACTGCCGATTCAACCGGGCAAATTGTAGCGCCGCGTCATGCTGCGCCAGATAGGCCAACGCATCGGCACTACCCTCTGCCAGACCAGCGTGGCTGAAGGCATCTACATGGCTTTGCAGGATAGCCTGGCCCAAACCGCGTGAGCCGCTATGCACCAGCAATTGCAATTGTTTATGGTGCAAAGGGGTCTGCTCGAAAGCACCAGTGTCCATCACCTCATCCACCATCTGCAATTCAGCAAAATGGTTGCCGCCGCCTATGGTGCCCAGAGAACGCAGATGTGAAATATCCAAGCCCACGCTTTGCATGCTGCCGGTGAGTTGTTGCAACCTGCCTGCCAGACCAATATCGCCCTCTTCCAGCGCTGCCCACTCTTGATCGTCCATGGCTTGTTCCAGATTGCCCAGTTGCTTGTCCAGCTTATCAAGCCTGGTCTTGGCCGCTGGCAAACTGGTCTGCCATAAGCCCATGCCGCAGCCTATGTCGTTACCCACGAGCGCCGGATAAAAGCGCCCCTCGGAAAGGAAGGCTGCGCCTACCGGATACCCCCGGCCAGGGTGCAGGTCCGGCAGGCCTGCAACGCGTATCATGCCGGGGAGCTGTGCCGTGGTCTTGAGCTGCTGTACGGCAGCGTCTTCAAGCCACAAGCGATCTGACGCGATGATGGAAACGCGCTCAGTCAAACATTGAATAAAATTGCCCATGAAGGAAATTCCTGAAAATAATCAAAAAGGAATTGCGCGCTGGCATGCCGGGCAGCGTTGCTGCCGGCCATCAATCACTCGCAGATAATCGAAGAAGACAATAGAAGACCTAAGCTGCTAACGCTATAGCAGCGCATCTGCACGCATCTGTCATCAAACGCAAGTGGATAAAACTAGTGAGGGGAAACCAGGCCCGTGAGAGGAGTTGCTTGGTTTGTGTATGTCATGGCCGTTCTCCTTTCAGGTGATATGTGAGGTTGGGTGAGGAAGTAAATGGTAGCCGACGACTTATAGCGCTGGCAAGAAAAATTGTAGGTTTTATGCCACGTGTCGCATTTTTTCCAACGTCGGCCTCCGCGCACAGAGGATATTCAGGCTCCCGCAAACATCGTCTTCAAAGTTTCAACTATCGCCTTGTTGGGCAAGGTCATCAGGTCGGCTTTCACCTTCTGCTTGCGCTTGTAGCTCCAGTCGGACAACGGAATACGTGCTTCTTCGTAATCGATGTTCAGCACAGGGAGGGTATTGGGCCGCAGGTTTTGCGCGCCCTCTTCCGATACGGCCAGCGTGCGCACTGCCAGTGGTTTGGCGGTGGCGCAATCGATCAGAGCGATTTTGGCAACGACGTGCATCGCGGCGATCTTCAGGAAGAGTGAGCCCCGGGTGTAGATGCCGACGCCGGTGACTTCCTGGTTGGTCCTGCCGAGGAAATCGGTGGCCTTGTCTTTTGCCACCAGCAGGATCGCATCCAGCGTGGCGGCCTTGCAGTATTTGCGCACTGCGGGTTCTGCGGCGGCCCAGTTGGGGCCAGGATTGCCGTTGCCGGACCATGAAGTCAGCATCTCGTTGGCAGGCTCGAAGCCGCTGGCGGTGTAGGCGCCGTGGATGATGTTGAAGCGGTAGCGTCTTTGCAGTTCCTGGCCGAACTGCTTTTCATATTGCTCGTCTATCTTCCAGCTGGCGATATTGATGTCTTCGCTTTCATTGCCGAACACCGTCATGCCCACATACTGCTGCGTAAACGTTCTGGCCAGCACAGAGACCACGGCCACGCGTTTTATCTTTGCAAAGGATTCCTGGTTCAACGGCGGCTGTTGCGTTAGCGGCCTGGCGCAGCCGGCAGCAGCAAGGCTGATAGCGGCAATGCATAGGAATCGCAGGGAACTGGTTGGCATAGCGGGCGTAGCGCAAGGTAAAACCCTAATGTGAGGGAATTCAACGGCCTTGTCAAACAAACGGGCCATGGCAGCGCATTACTGCTGCCATGGCCCGTTTTGAAAGCATGCTATTGAAACCATGCAGGCCGTAGCCCGCTATGGGCTGCAGATCACTTCAGCGCCGGCAGCAAGGGCGCGATGTTGCCATCGTTAGGCAAAGCTTTTACGCCGATCAGCGACATCACCAGCGGATAGACATCCACGTTATCAAAAGGCTTCAGCGTCACGTGTTTGAACGCCGGGCCGGAGGCCAGGAACAGCGCGCGCATTTCCGGTGCGGCATTGTCATAGCCGTGTGCGCCGCCTTCGCTGGTGCGCTCAGCATTTTTTTCATCCGTGGCGATCATCCAGCCGACGTCTGCCAGGCACAGGAAACTGGAGACGCGGGCATTATGCCCAAATTCAAAGCGCGCAGGGATATCCGCTTTGCGCCAGCATTGCATATGGTCCTGCGGTTTCAACAACGCAGCGGCGAGCACGCTCTCCTGGCCCGGTGCCGCTTCTATGCCGGCGTAGGTGCCGGCGGTGACGGTGCGGAAGCTGCCTTCCGGCGCGACGTGGTCCAGCCGGATAACGCGTTGCTTGCTGATGGCTGCCATGCCGTGGTCGGCAACGACGATGATATTGGCATTGATATTGCGTGCTTTGAGGCCGGCCAGCAGCCTGCCGATGGCGGCGTCCACTCTGGCGACGGCTTCCGTGGTTTGTGCGGCATCAGGGCCAGACTCGTGGCCGGCATGGTCGACATCATCAAAATACAGGGTCATGAAACCGAACTGCGAGGATGGCGCAGCGGTTGACGGCACGCCGTCCAGCCAGCCCAGCAGCGTATCGACGCGCGCGGCAGGTGGCAGCTTGCCGTCAAACGGCAGCCACTTGGTGGGGCGCACGCCGTGGATATCGGCTTCCGATCCGGGCCAAAACATGGTGCCGGTACGTATGCCCTGTTTTTCTGCCGTCACCCAGATAGGCTCGGCCTCGTCCCACCAGCGGCGGTCTGCCACGGCGCCGTGGTCGCTAAGCTTGAAGCGGCTGTTCGGCTGTATGCGGGCATCTTCCATCGTGTTGCCGACGATGCCGTGGTGGTCTGGCCGCAAGCCCGTCACCAGCGTGTAGTGGTTAGGAAAGGTAATGGAGGGGAATGAAGGCAGCATGCCTTCGGCCAGCGCGCCGGTGGCTGCCAGCGCATTCAGATTCGGTGTGGCGCCGCGGTTCAGGTAATCCGGGCGAAAACCGTCGAGCGAAATCAGTATCACCGGCGCATAATCGGTGGACTTCAATACCGGCTGCGCGCAACTGGCCAGCAAAACTGCAACGGGAAGAACGAGCAAGGCGCGCGCAAACAGGCGCAGCCGGGAAGATGGAATAAGGCTGGTCACGGTAAATCCTATGGTGAGCGAAGGTGAACGATATTGAACGGTATTTAGCTATGGTGGGCTATGGTGCAGAGCAAAATCCGCGACAGCTTACGCAAGGAAGGTGCGATTGTCTATTGCTAATATGTAGCATCTGTAACGCAGGTGTTTACGGCCATTTCAGGTCATCAGGCGGAAATAATATTCAGCTATAGCCGGGCGCACTATGGCCTGCTTCGGCCTGCTTTGGCCTGCGTTGGTCTTTGGAGACAGCCAATAAAAAAATACATAAGCAGTTATATAAGTGATGATATGATTATTCCATGAAACAAGGACTCGGAACTCAATTGCGGCATTTGATCGAACTGATGGATGGTGCGGTCGATGCCGCCTATAGCGAAGCGGGGCTGAATTACCGCCCCCGCTATACCCCCGTCATGCGGGTGCTGGCAGAGCATGGCAGTCAGACCGTGGGCCGCATTGCAGAACTGGCGGGCATTACGCAGCCAGCCGTGACGCAGACGCTGGCGCTGATGAAGCAAGACGGCCTGCTGTCCATCATCGCCGGTGACAGCGATGCACGCCAGCGCCTGGTATGCCTGAGCACCGACGGCGAAGCACTGCTGGGCAAGCTGCAGGAATGCTGGCAGATCACCAAAAAAGCAGCCGATGGCCTGGATGCGGAACTGCCCTACCCGCTATCC
Source organism: Undibacterium sp. (assembly GCA_043726505.1). Taxonomy (GTDB): domain Bacteria; phylum Pseudomonadota; class Gammaproteobacteria; order Burkholderiales; family Burkholderiaceae_D; genus Undibacterium. The sequence continues at coordinate 8,595 of JAYSKH010000130.1, forward strand.
CAGTGCCTGCACGAGGCTATCGAAGCGTTGCACACGCTATCCTTCGGCGACCGTATCCGCGCCGCCCGCGTCAGCCAGAACAAGCCGGTGCGGCACACCCGGCGCCAGACCAAAGACTGATCCTGCTGCACTAGCCACGCTTCATTCAAAGGAAAAACAATGGAAAACACGTTAAGCATGGAAACCTCCCGCCCCCGCCTTTCTGCGCGCCTGCTGGCGAACCCGCTGGTGCAGATCATCATCGGCATCCTGTTCACCTTTGCGCCCGTGCCGCTGACGATGATCATCGCATCCAAACTGGTGGACAAGGCTTACCGTGTTGTGTGGCCGCAGCTGCTGGCCGCAATCTTCGTGTGGATCAGCTACCATTTTTATGTGCGGCGCATCCAGAAGCGTGCGGTGACGGAATTGACGCTGCCGCAGGCGCCGCGTGAACTCGGGCTCGGCCTGTTGTTGGGCGGCGCGATGGTGACAGCCGTCTTTGCAGTGCTGGCGGTGTTCGGCGTGTACCGGGTAGATGGTATTAATGGCTTCCGTCTGATGCTATTGCTGCCGCTGGCGGAGCTGCTGCTGGTCGCGCTGACAGAAGAAGCGCTGTTTCGCGGCGTTCTATTCGGCGTGACAGAACAGGCATTGGGCAGCAAGGCAGCCATTGTCATTTCCGCGCTGGTGTTTGGCTTGGCCCACATGCCTAACGAAGGCATCACCGCGCTGTCGGTCGCCGGCATCTTTGCCTACGGCGTACTGCAGGCAGCGATCTATATCAAGACCCGCCGGCTGTGGGTGTGCATAGGCAGCCACATCGCGTGGAACTACTGCGCGGGCCAGGTGTTTTCAGGCACGGTATCGGGCCATGCAGATGCAGCCGGCCTGATGCGCGGCCAACTGGGGGGCGCGCCATGGCTGACCGGCGGTGCATTTGGGGTGGAAGGATCGCTGATCACGCTGCTGGTGCTTGGCGTTGCTTCAGTGGTGTTTCTACGCCTGGCCTTTAAGCGCCCAGCTTGACGTTTTGATTTGCGGCGCTGGACTGATATCACCTCATCGATCCAGCGCCGCTTTTTAACGCATGCAACTATTTACGTTGTGCTTGCTTTCTGCTTACTTCAGGCGCATATCGTTTTTAACCGACTTCACGCCTTTAACGCCCTGCGCTACTTCCACCGCATGCTTGATCGCCGCTTCTGATGTGACGAAGCCGCTCAGCTGCACTACGCCCTTGAAAGTTTCTACATTGATTTCTGCCGACTTCAGCATGGTGTCGCCGAGGATGGAAGCTTTTACCTTGGTGGTGATGGCGGTGTCATCGAGGTATTCACCTGTGCCTTCACGTGTAGGCGTTGGCGCGCAGCCGAACAGCGTGGCCAGTGTCAGTGCAAAGAAGAAGGATGCGAACAGTTTGGACAATTTCATGGCGATACCCCTTATAGGTCGGTGAAAGACAGTTTTAATAAAGTAAAACAGAGCGAAAGCGGAGCAAAGATAGCAGAAAAATGGATTGTCGTTGTTGTATGGATACGTCGTTGTGCTGATGCAGAAAATCCAGGATAAATCTAGAACAAGCGGCCGGCATCATGGGCGAGACCTGCCGCAGGTTGACTGTATCGCTCATTGCACGCCTAGTCAAATCGGCATGCATCAACAGTGGCGCAAACCGCAAAACCGGCTTTGCTGCCCTCTTGCAGCGTCATGCAGAGTCAAGCAGAGTCAAGCAGTCTGCTTTTTGGGCGCGCAAAGCAGCTTCTCTGCAGTTGGCACATAATAGCCGCAGGCACACGTCAAGAAAACGCTACTACAGGAGACAAAGGCGTTTGCTTATCCATGGACATGTTTACGTAACGCTTTTTAAATAAAGGACGCACAATGACCACACGACGTGAATTCCTGGCTTCTACCGGCGCCGGGGCCGCATCAACTGCTGTCACCACCATCGGCGTAGCCGGCAACGTATCCGCCAAAGAGATGCACGCCTCCGGGAAGTACAAAGGCCCACATGAAATGCCGCACAATGTCACGCTGGCCGCCATCGCCAACAAGGACGGCACAGAAACCCTGGCAGTAAAAATCGACGCCGGCCTGCTGGACGTGCGCGCCGCCTCGCAGTTGCTGGGTATCGCCGCACCGCTGACCATGGAAGAGCTGTTAAGGGAAGGCAATGCCGCTGGCTTGAACAAGCTGATCGCCGCTGCTGCAGCCCCCAAAGCCAAGGCAACCTGGCTGGATGAATCCAAGGTCACTTATGGCCGCCTGTTCACGCACCCCGGCAAGATCGTCTGCGTGGGACTGAACTACCGCCAGCACGCCAAGGAAGTGGGCATGCAGGAACCACGCGTGCCGCCGCTGTTTAACAAATACAATAATTCGCTGGCCGCGCACCAGTGCACGATCACGCTGCCGCCCAAGGATGTCGCCTATAAATTCGATTATGAGACCGAACTGCTGATCGTCATCGGCAAGGCGGCCCGCAACGTATCTGAAGCGGATGCGCTGAACTATGTGGCCGGCTATTGCACGTCCAACGACTTCTCCGCCCGCGACCTGCAGCTGGAAACCCCTTCCGGCCAATGGATGATAGGCAAAACGCTGGATAATTTTGCGCCCATCGGCCCCTACTTCGTCTCTGCCGACCGTGTAGGCGACCCCAACAAGCTGAAGATAGAAACCCATGTCAACGGCGAAGTGCGCCAGTCGTGGACCACCGGCGACTTCATCTTCAATACGCAGCAGATGGTAGCGTATATCTCCAAGCACTGGACGCTGGAACCGGGCGACATCATCTTCACCGGCACCCCACAAGGCGTCATCGCCGGCAAGCCCAAGGAACAGCAGGTGTGGCTGAAGGCCGGCGACGAGATCACCAGCACGATAGAAAAGCTGGGGCAGCTCACCTTCAGGCTGGCATAAGATGCGGCGCGCCACTGCCACCCGTACGATGGCGCGCCTGGCTGGCGCACTGCTGTTTGCAAGCTTACTGTCTGGCGTCAGCCATGCCGCTCCGCTGACCATCTACAGCGCCGGTGCGGTAAAAGCCGCGCTCGGCGAGGCCGCCGCCAGCTACGAAAAATCCACCGGCCAGCATGTGGACGTGCAATACGTACCGGTGGGCACGCTGGTGCAAGGCTTACAGCAAGGCGCGCAGCAGGATGCCATCGTGCTGTCGGAAGAACAGATGGTGCAGGCACAGGTAAAAGGATGGGCCGTGCCGGGCAGCAGTTTTGCGCTGGGCACCGTGGCCGTGGGTGTGGCAGTGCGAGATGGCGCCCCGGTACCCGACATCTCCACGCCGGACAAGCTGAAAGAGGTGCTGCTGGCTGCGCGCTCCATCACCTATGTGGCGCCGGATAAAGGCACCAGCGGCAAGCACTTTGCCGACGTGCTGCAGCGCATGGGCATCGCCGATACGCTCAAAGCCAGAACCGTGCTCGCCGACGGCGGCTACGCGCTGGAACCGGTCGCGCGCGGCGAGGTAGACATCGGCGTGCAGCAGATTACCGAGATCCTGCCCGTCAAAGGCGTGAAGCTGATAGGCCCGCTGCCCGAGCCTTATGGCAAGACCACCGTGTATGCAATCGCGCTGTCCGGTAACGCAAAGAATGCGGCGGCAGCGGAGGCATTTTTTGTGTATCTGCATAGCGCCGAGGTGCGTGGGATTTTTGCGGCGAAGGGGTTTTTGGTGCCGTGAGCGGAAGCGACGCAGGATCGAAGCGTAAGGCGATGCCTTTACGTGTCTTGGGATAGTTTGGTGCGACGTGTTGTGTTAACACCCCTAAAATTGTGCAGTACGGTAGGTTGGGCAAACGCTTTATCTGCCCAACACTCTCCAAATAACACCCGGCTGTTGAACAGATAGCGCCATCTGTGTTCATAGATGTTGGGCTGAAGCCCCACATCTGTTCTGCGTTTAACCAATTTCGTAGGGTGTCAATAGCGTAGCGTATTGCATCGTCTTTTCCTGCCACACCACACATTCTGTAGGGACGGTGACCTTCACATGATCATGGTATTTCGGTGCGTTACGCTTCGCTAACACACCCTACGCTTATCCGTTTTCAGAAGCGCCGATGGTGCAATAGTGCCATGCACCGCTGCACTCTCCTCCGAAAAACTAGACACTCTGCTCACACATCATCGCCCTGCTGAAGCTGCAGCCTCATCTTCAGCAAACCACGCCGTATCCATGTTTTTACTGTACCCAACGGCAGTTCCATGCGCTGCGCGATCTCGCGATAGGGCATGTTGCCGAAGTAGGCAAGCTGGATTGCCTGCCGCTGCGTGTCTTTCAGCGTGGACAGGCATAGCAGCAGTGATTGCGCATCGCTGCCTGCCTGTATTTTTTCATCAGCGGAAGCTGCCGGCGCGGCATGCACGGAGGCGCAGTAGTCCTCCGCCATATCCGGCAGATCCTGCCACCGCGTTTTGCCTGCGCCGCGCAAGATATCAATCGCCTTGTTGCGCACAATGGCCACCAGCCAGGACATCGGCGTCGCCCGTCCGGCCCGGTAGCTGCCCGCGCGCCGCCAGATGGCGATAAAACCTTCCTGCACAGCTTCTTCCGCCAGCTCCCGCCTGCCGACGATGCGCCACGCCAACGCCAGCAGTTTCGGCGCCACCGCATCATGCAGCAAGCGGAAGGCGCTGAGGTCATACAGACTGATACGGCTCAGCAGTGCTTCCAGCTGGGCAGATTCTGGCGGCTTGGTGGAGACAGGCATGGCAGGCCTTCCGGAAGTAGGCACGTCGGCATAAAGGGAGACTGATTTTTCTTGT
>JAYSKH010000131.1:0-21228 GCA_043726505.1 Undibacterium sp.
CTTTTCATCCTCGCGCAATGCAGACAATACCGTTACCACCCTTGGTTTGGGGCCTTCCAGCATGCGGCGCAATCCTTCCGCCTGATCGAATCTAGCCAAGGCTCACCTCCATGTTGTTCCTGCGGTTGTTCATTGCGGCAGCATTCGCCATAACCATCGGCAACTCGTCGTCACGGAAGGCAAACGATGCGGTTTCGCGCTTCAGCTTGAAGGCACGGTCGATCAGGTAATGCTTGTTGGCGACATGCAGATCTTCGGGCACGCGTTGGCCGCTGGCGACGTAGTAGGCATTCAGCTTCTGCCGTATCATGATGTCCAGCGCACCGCCTATCGTCGCGGCCTCGTCCAGCTTGGTCAGGATGCAGCCAGCCAGGCCGTTGCCCTGATAGGCGCGCACTACTTCGCTCAGCGTTTCGCCGGTTGACGTTGCATTCAGGCACAGCAGCCGCTTGACGTCGCTACCAGCGGCCGACAACATCGCCACCTGTTCTGTCACCATCTTGTCGCGCTGCCCCACGCCTACGGTATCGATCAGCACCGTATGCTTGTTTTTCAATTCGCTGAGCGCAATGCGCAGATCGCTTTCGTCCTTGACCGAGTGCACCATCACGCCGAGTATCTTGCCGTAGATACGCAGCTGCTCGTAACCGCCGATACGGTAGGCATCGGTCGTGATCAGCGCCAGCTTGGCCGGGCCGTGGCGCATGACGCAACGGGCAGCCAGCTTGGCCGTGGTGGTGGTCTTGCCCACGCCGGTTGGCCCTACCAGCGCATACACGCCGCCTTTTTCCAGTATCTCGTTTTCATTGCCTATCGTCGGCAGGTTATTGGCCAGGATGGCCTTGATGCGTGCAATGCCTGCAGCGACGCTATCAGGCTCAGGCAATTTGTCTACCAGATAGCGCGCCAGACTGGCGCTGAAGCCGGTAGCCAGCATTTCCTTCAATATTTCGGCCTTTACAGGCTGACGTTTCTGGGTATTGCCCCAGGACAGCTCCGCCAACTGGGCTTCCAGCATGCCGCGCATCGAGCGTATCTCGCCCATCATCTTCGACATTTCGGCGGCGCTGGCATTGCCAGTCATATCCGTGCCAGCCAGTCCGGACATGGCTGCAGGCCTGATGGCAGCCGCAGGCATTCCAGCAGGCGCAGCAAACTGCTGCTGACGCTGGGCAGGCTGAGGTTCATGCGCAGGTTGCTGGAAAGGCTGCGGATGAAACGAAGGCTGCTGTTGCTGGGGTGGGGATGCGGATGAAAAACGCGGCGGCGTTACCCGCGTTTCCTCTGGCACCATTGGCACCATCATGCGCTCATGCTCGGGCGTGGCCGCTGCGGAGATGGCCTCGTCGGCCATCGCCAGTATCTCCACCTTGCCGCCTACATTGCGGTTCGACAGGATCACCGCATCGGGACCAAGTGCCTCCTTCAGCATCCTGATCGCTTCACGTGATGTGTTAGCGGTAAATTTCCTTACATTCATGATTGCCCTCCAACAAGGCTGGTAACTCTAATCGTTTTTGTTTCCGGTAATTCGGCGTGTGACAATACTTTCAGCTGAGGCAGCGACCGGCGCAGGAAGCGTGACAGCAACGCCCTCAGCGGTCCCGGCACCAGCAGCACCGGCGTCAGGCCCAGTTTTTCCTGGTTCTGCGCGGCGGCCTCGGTTTGCGTCGCTAACGTATCCGCCAGGCCGGGCTCAATGCCCGCGCCGTCGGCGCCGCTGGTTTGCAGCGCCTGCATCAGCAGGCGTTCCAGGCGGTTATCCAGCGTCATCACCGTCAGCTCATTGGTTGACGGGAAGATCTGCTGCACAATCGCGCGGCCCAGTGCGATACGGACAAAGGTCGTCAGGTCAGCGGCATCCTGCGTCTGCATTGCATGCTCGGACAGGTTTTCAATAATGGTGCGCATATCGCGGATATGCACGCCTTCCAGCAACAGGTTCTGCAGGACTTTTTGCAGCGTGGAGACAGGAATCAGTTTCGGCACCAGGTCTTCCACCAGTTTCGGCGCATCCTTGGCGACGTGGTCCAACAGCGACTGCACTTCCTGGCGGCCCAGCAGCTCGGCGGCGTGCGACGTGATCAGATGATTCAGATGCGTTGCAATGACGGTGCCGGCATCCACCACGGTATAACCCATCGCCTGTGCCTGCTCCCGCATGCCCGCATCGATCCATACGGCAGGCAGGCCAAAGGCCGGGTCCGTGGTTTCGGCGCCAGGCAAAGGTCCGGACACCATGCCCGGGTTGATCGCCAGGTATTGACCGGTGATTGCTTCGCCGGTGCCAACTTCCACACCCTTGAGCGTGATGCGGTACACCGAAGGTTTCAATTCCAGGTTGTCGCGGATGTGTACGGGAGGCGACAGGAAGCCGACTTCCTGCGCAAACTTTTTGCGTATGCCTTTGATACGGCGTAGCAGTTCACCGCCCTGCCCTTTGTCCACCAGCGGGATCAGGCGATAGCCGACTTCCAGACCCAGCGTGTCCACCGGCATGATGTCTTGCCATGTGGCTTCTTCGATCTCGGGAGCGGGAGCTGCCTTGGCTGGCTCTTCTTCTTTTTCAGCCACGGCGCCGCGTTTGCTGACCATGTAGGCGGCACCGCCCAGCAAGCCAGCCAGAAACAGGAAAGCGACGTGCGGCATTCCAGGGATGATGCCCATGCCGCCGACGATGCCGGCGGTGATATACAGCACCTGCGGTTTGGCAAACAGCTGGCCGATGAGCTGGCCGCCAATATCCTGTTCGCTGGCTACACGCGATACGACGATACCCGCTGCGGTGGAAATGATCAGCGATGGAATCTGCGCCACCAGGCCGTCACCAATGGCCAGCAGCGTGTAGTTTTTCAGCGCGGCGGCAAAATCCAGATCATGCTGGACGATACCGACGATCAGGCCACCGATAATATTAATGACCGTTACCATGATGCCGGCGACTGCATCGCCGCGTACGTATTTACTCGCACCGTCCATCGCACCGTAGAACTCTGCTTCTTGTGCGACTTCGGTACGGCGGCGGCGGGCTTCCTGCTCGGCGATCAGGCCGGCGTTCAGGTCAGCGTCAATCGCCATCTGCTTGCCCGGCATCGCGTCCAGGGCAAAACGCGCACCCACCTCGGCGATACGGCCAGCACCTTTGGTAACGACGGTAAAGTTGATGATGGTCAGGATGATAAAGACAACGATACCGACAGTATAGTTACCACCGATCAGGAAGTGGCCAAATGCCTCGATCACCTTGCCGGCCGCATCCGGGCCGGTATGGCCTTCGGTCAGCACGACGCGGGTAGAGGCCACGTTCAGCGACAGGCGCAGCATGGTGCTGACCAGCAGCACGGTTGGAAACACCATGAAGTCCAGCGGCTTGACCGTGTAGAGGCTGGTCAGCAGCACAATGATAGACAGTGCAATATTGAAGCTGAAAAAAATGTCCAGCACAAAGGCCGGCAGCGGCAACACCATCATCGCCAGCATCATGATGATCAGCAAAGGCGCGGCGATAGCCTTGTTGTTGAATACCTTCATCCATTTGGGCAGTTTCAGGCCATTCATGCTAAGGCTCCTGCATCATTGCCGGCCGCGAGTTTTGCGGCTGCGGGATTGTTAGGGTCCAGCTCTGGAGGTACAGGTATTTCATTCGGGCGATCAGGATATTTTCCGCCGCGTTGACGGAAGGCTTTTAATTGGAAAACATAGGCCAGCACTTCGGCGACAGCTGCGTACAGTTTTTCAGGGATTTCATCGCCCAGGTCGGTATGCGTATACAGCGCGCGCGCCAGCGGCGGTGCTTCAAGCAGGGGCACATTGTTTTCCTTGGCCAGCTCGCGGATCTTGGCGGCGACGGCGTCGGCGCCCTTGGCAACCACTTTGGGCGCGCGCATCGCGCCATCGGAATATTTCAGCGCCACGGCAAAGTGGGTCGGGTTGGTGACAACCACATCGGCGGTCGGCACTTCGGACATCATGCGGCGGCGAGCCATCTCGCGCTGCTGCGCACGGATTTTTGCCTTGATCTGCGGATTACCGTTGGCTTCCTTGGATTCCTGCACGACTTCCTGATGCGTCATCTTCAGCTTATTGGCGTAGTGCCACATCTGGTAAGGCGCATCGATTGCCGCAATGATGACCAGCGCGCCGACAATGGATAAAAAACATACGGCGATCATATGGCCGACGTGTGCCGGCCCCTGCTTCAGCGGTTCCACAGCCAGACCGAAGATGGCATTTTTCTGGCCCATGATCGCAATCCATGCGACGACGCCAACCAGAATGGTCTTGCCGATCGCCTTTAACAACTCGACACCGGCACGGGCTGAAATCATGTTACCCAGGCCGCTCAATGGGTTCAGGCGGCCGAAGTTAGGCTGCAGCGCCTTGCCGCTGAACAGCCAGCCACCAATCAGCAAAGGAGAAGCCAGAGCAACCAACATAAGCAGCCCGGCGATGGGCGCAAAAGCGACCAGCACGTCCATCAGGCTATCGGCGATGTGCGCGAACAGCACGGCAGGGTCGAATGCCTGAGCGCGGTCCATACTGAGGCCGGTGATCAGCAGATGATTCAACTGCTTGATCAAGCCGCCGCCCATCCCCCACAGCGACGCGCCGGCGGCTAGTAATATCGTACATGTGGAAAGCTCCCGCGAACGGGGAACGTCGCCCTCTTCACGCGCCTGTTCCAGGCGCTTCGATGAGGCCGGTTCGGTTCTTTCCTGATCGCTTTCTTCGGCCATTGCCGACTCCCGTTATTTCATGTCTTGCATACAACATGTCGCATGACAGTTTTACAGGTACGATTATTGAGGAAAGCGGCGCAAGCTCATGCTGCGAACAGGATCGAGATTACCCCTTTATTTCGCTGCACCAATCTTGCAGAAATGCGGAAAATTTCTTTCCACGGGGAAAATATCGATTTTTCAGGTGGAGTGCTGTTGCTACGGTGTTTGAAAAGCTGTTTTTAAAACAAAAAAGCCGAAAACGGTTTAAGGTTTTCGGCTTTAACAGGTTTTGACGCGTTTGCTAAAACATCAGGCAGCCGACGCAATATTTTTCGCCCACACCAGCGCAGACAGATGTGCTTTGTTGACGTCAGCGGGGCTGATACGCAGCGATTCGGCCAGTGAGCCGACCAGCATGCTGTTCAACTCACAGGCCTCTGCCAGCGCCAAATAAGGGCCATACGCGCCGCCTCGCGAGATTAATGCCTCGGTGACTGCATCCGGCAGTTGTATCGTGGACAGCACCTCTTCCATTGGCAATCCCAGCAGCCGGTCCAGCAGCGAGAACATGCCTGCGACGAACAGATTTTCTGCTTCGCTCTTGCTCATCTGCGACTGACCCAGCAGTTCTGCAAGACGGCCGCGGACAATTGCCGTTTCCAGCAGCACGGGAGAATAGCCACTGGTGCTGGCGGTGGCCAGCAGCAGGGACAGCCAGCGATACAGCGGACTATAGCCCAGTATCTGCACCGCATGCTTCAGTGACTGCACTTCGGTACGCAGGCCGAAACCGGCGGAGTTGATATAACGCAGTAGCTTGTAGGCCAGTGTCGCATCACGCTTCACTACGGCTTCCAGCTGCTGGATGTCCGCATTCTTGCGCACCATTTCCATCAACTGCAAGATAGTGGTTTGCGAAGAGTTCAGGCCTTTTTGGTTGGTGCTTGGCCGCGGTGTCAGATGCAGCTTGCCGACAAAGCAATCCAGCCCAAGTGCAGAGCATGCATCGTAATCTTGCCAGGTTGCGACTTTTCTGGCGATCATGCGCACTGATGATTGCTTCAGCGCCGCATAGGTTTTTGCCTGTGCAGCGAAATTGGCCGCACCCAGTTGCACTTCGATATGTGAAATTTGTGACAGCAGACTGCGGTCCAGGCCGCTCAGATCGCCGCCACGTACCGAGATACCGTATCCCTGCTGCCGGACTTGCTTGATCAGCTCCAGTTCCGGACCTTCGACAAAATACCGTTTGGACAAAATCAGCACGGTATTTTTGGGAGACAGCAGCTTTAGCCCCTCGGTCTGCAACAACGCGGGAACCGCCTCCAGGAACAGCAGGTTATCTCCCAGCAAAAAACCTTTATCTTCGTCGTTGAACTGTTCGGCAACAAACGTCATCAGCGAATCCAGGTCCTCGACGCTTTCGCTACCGGACGGATCGGAGGGTTTTTGCCATGACAACTGAAAACCGATGACTCGCTGCTTAGGGTCTAGCAGGGGTTCTCTGACAATGAAGTTTACTTCATTCATAGTGGGATGATCTAAAAATAGCGTATAGCGTCCAATCGGGGCCCGCTATTAAGCAAATACTCAATAAAGCCAAACTTAAAAGCCGAGGCTATCCAGCAAATCGTCCACCTGGCCTTGGTCCGCAACCACGTCGGCGTTTCCCGTAGGGTTAATTTGTGGACCATTCATCAGTCCATCACCCGTGTCGCGCTTGATCTCGTTGGGAGAATAATCGATCAGCAGCTGTACCAGTTGCTGTTCCAGATTTTGTGCCAGCTCCGTTACCCGCTTGATCACTTGCCCGGTCAGATCCTGGAAATCCTGCGCCATCATGATATCCATCAGATGCGACTTGGTTTCCACGCTGTTTCCGCTTACCGATTTCAGATACTCTAGAGTCTGGCCCGCAGCCTCTTTATATTGTTCCACCGTGGTAGCCTGGCTCAGCAGGCTTTGCAAATCGGCAGAAATTTTCTTTGCGCCGGCATCCATCGTTTCCTGCAAGGGAATCGCGGCATCAGTGGCATTCAACACACGCTGCGCCGCCTGTTCGGACATTCGCGCAACATATTCCAGCCTGTCCCTTGCATCCGGGATGTCGTCAGCAGCCCGTTCCAGCAGCTTATCCAGACCCAGCCCGCGCAAACTGTCATGCAACAGGCGCGTCATGTGGCCTACGCGCGTCAGTAATTCGTCTTGCGGGGCGCTTTCGCCATTAATTGGACTCATTTTCGCTCCTTGTTGAGGCATCCCCATACCTTGCCTCATTACCAGCTCTATTGCCGCAATACCCGCTATCAATATCCATCGGGTCTGACGGCAATGCTGTTTTAATTATTATTAAGCGCCCTTCCCAAGCTTTTCAAAAATCTTGGTCAGTTTCTCATCCAGCGTCGCAGCAGTAAAAGGTTTTACCACATAGCCATTGGCGCCTGCCTGTGCGGCGGCAATGATGTTTTCTTTCTTGGCTTCCGCAGTCACCATCAGCACTGGCAATTTGGCCAGCGCGGCGTCTGCACGGATATGCTGCAGCATGGTCAGACCGTCCATGTTCGGCATGTTCCAGTCCGAAATGACAAAGTCGAAGTCTCCAGACTTCAGCTTGGCGAGGCCCATCGCACCATCTTCTGCTTCGTCGACGTTGGAATATCCAAGCTCTTTGAGCAAGTTACGTACAATGCGCCGCATTGTAGAAAAATCGTCAACAACTAAAAACTTGAGATTCTGATCGGCCATGAATTACTCCATTATTTCTTTAAAGACAGTATTTAGTATTATCGGTCAAATTGCAGGGAAGTGGTGCCCAAATTGCATAACAAGTTAAATTTGTCTGAATTTGGTCAGATCACGCCAGGAATATGCCGGATATCAAGCCGGATTACACCCGAAGCGCACGACTTCCATGCGTGGCAAGGTAGTTTAATACCCTGGCAGGCAGTTCGTTCAAAGGCCCAACTTCATGCGTCGCACCGATCGCAATTGCTTCGCGAGGCATCCCAAATACTACACAAGTTGCTTCATCTTGAGCAAAATTGTATGCACCTGCGTTCTTCATTTCCAACATGCCGACGGCGCCGTCCTTGCCCATGCCGGTCAAAATGACGCCGACCGCATTTTTACCCGCAAACGTGGCGGCGGAGCGGAACAATACGTCCACCGATGGACGATGGCGATTGACCGGGGGGCCGTCATCCAGTTTGGTCACATAGTTGGCGCCGCTCCTGGCCAGCAGCAGGTGCGAATGACCTGGCGCAATATACGCATGTCCGGGCAGAACCCGCTCGCCGCCCGCTGCTTCCATGACGGATATCTTGCACAGGCTGTCCAGCCGCTTGGCAAAGGAACGGGTAAAACCCTCCGGCATATGCTGCGTGATCAGAATACCGGGGCAATCCGAAGGCATCTGCACAAGGAAATTCTTGATCGCCTCTGTGCCGCCGGTGGAGGCGCCGATGATGATCAGTTTCTCACTACTGGTCAAAGGATTGCGCACCAGCGGCAATTCGCTGACCGGACCTTTATTGGCTTCGCTCAGGTGCACTGGGCGCGGCTTGATGCGGGCCTTGGAGGCAGCGCGTATCTTGTCGGCGATCAGGTCCGTATATTCCTGCATGCCGCTTTTGATAGACAGCTTTGGTTTAGTGACGAAATCGACCGCGCCCAACTCCAGCGCGCGCATCGTAATTTCAGAGCCCCGCTCGGTCAGCGATGACACCATTAACACCGGCATAGGCCGCAGGCGCATCAGCTTCTCAAGGAAATCCAGGCCATCCATTTTTGGCATCTCGACATCCAGCGTCAGCACATCTGGATTGGTCTGCTTGATCAGATCACGTGCAACCAGAGGGTCCGGAGCAACGCCTACTACTTCCATATCCGGCTGGCTGCCGATAATTTCACTCATGACGCTACGGATCAATGCCGAGTCGTCCACTATCAATACTTTAATTTTCATAAAAATACTCCGCCGTCGAATACACTTCGCTCACCTCAATCACGTCAAAACAGGTCAATCGCACCGCCGACAGGCGCCGTTTTAAGGCGGCTGGCGTAATCCTGCTCACGTTTTTTAAGCGTATCGTTATGTTCAACTTTCAGTTTTTTGACCAGGACTTTGCCGGTCTTTGGAAAAAAATAAACCTTGCGAGGATAGATGTCGTTCAAGTCCTCAGCGATGACGCGCATTTTTTCCATGCGCAGGTAATCGAGTACAAATTTTGCATTCCGCTCGCCGACGTTGATCGCCGTAAAACCGCGCAGCACATTGCCGCCGCCGAATACCTTGGCTTCCATATTTTCACGCCTGGCGCCGGCTTTCAGCAGTTCATTGATCAGCACCTCCATCGCATAGGTACCATAACGCATTGACGCAGATACCGGATTATCGGAATCGGCGCCACCGTCAGGCAGCATGAAATGGTTCATGCCGCCGACACCGGAAACACGGTCGCGGATGCACGCTGACACGCAGGATCCGAGAACGGTCACAATCAGCATGTCCTTGCCGGTGAAATAAAACTCACCGGGCAAAATTTTTGCGGCATCACAATCGAAGGTCCGGTCGTAATAGACGTTGGTGGCGAAATGTTCTTCACTTAGCTGACTCATTGTTAGCCCCTATCCATAGGACGCGGTATGGCCTTCTGGCGTGCTTCATGCAGGCTCGCCAGTTCATATACTGTTTTACCCCTTAGCTTGAAGGCGTCGGTCACATACAAAAAGTTTTCGGAATGTCCGGCAAAAAGCAAACCATCTGACTTCATCAACGGAACGAACTTTTTAAGTATCTTCCCCTGCGTCGGTTTATCGAAATAGATCATGACGTTGCGGCAAAAAATCGCATCGAATTCGCCGCTGACAGGCCAGCTGTCGGCCAGCAGGTTTAACTGCTTGAATGTGATCATGTCCCGCAATTCTTGCCTGACCCTTACCAGCCCTTCCTGCGCGCCCTTGCCCTTCAGGAAAAACTTGCGCGCGCGTTCCGGCGACATCTTGTCCAGGCGGTCCAGGTTATAGACCCCCTTCGATGCCGTTGCCAGTACATTGGTATCAATATCGGTGGCAATGATTTGCACTGGTGGCTTCATCGTGTTGAAGGCTTCGCACACCGTCATGGCGATTGAATACGGTTCTTCACCGGTGGAGCTGGCGGAACACCATATCGTCAGGTTGTCGCGTTTTTTCTTGGCATGCTCTGCCAGGATGGGAAAGTGATGCTCCTCGCGGAAGAATGACGTCAGGTTCGTGGTTAGCGCATTCGTGAAGGCCTCCCACTCCGCTCCCGCCGGCTCCCTTTCCAGATCGTCCAGATAAGTGACGAAAGAACTCAGGCCTGTAGCCCTGAGCCTTCTGGCGAGGCGGCTATAGACCATTTCCTGCTTGCTGTCAGCCAGGGAAATACCGGCCTTTTTATAAATCAGATCTCGGACACGGTCAAAGTCTCGATGCGTGAAATCGAACTCTTTCGATGTTTCAGTTTTATTTTTTTCTAAAGGCTTTGTCATTAAAACCATCCTTCTCTGGGAATCCGCCTAATTACCGAATTCTTAACAATTAGCCATTATGAGCCCGAACATCCGTCTGCACCAAATCCTATCAGGAAGATAATCGCAATTTGGGCTTTATTCCATGGAGCGATAACCGATACGGAAGCCGCCCCAGTGTTTTCCTGCTATATAAATCGGCACCGACAGGTCATGCATTACTTCACCCGTATCGCGCTTATAGGTTTGCAACAGGAAGGGTTTTGTATTGGAACCGCAGCGCGACCCTGTGCGGTCGTCAAAGATGCGCTTGGTGCGGTTATTGATCAGATCCTTTTCGTAGTTTCCCGTTAGCTTCTGCGAGAATTTTTTATTGTGCGTGGGGAAATATCCATTGTTGTCCACTGCGCCTGCGTAAACCAGTTTCGGCATTGCCGCCAGTAGCGCCTCCTGTAATGGCGGCAGCACACGGTCGGTAAACGCATCAAATGCCGTTGTATATTTTTTCGGATTGGTATCCGCTATCGGCGTATAGCTGCGGTCAAACAATTGGCCCATGCTGATCTGCCCCGACTGCACGGCATCTGTGAACAACTTTTCTATCACTATAACTGTTGCCAGAGCAGCTTTCCTGACAGGATCATGCTGGGTGACAATATTTAACGAACTTATTTCGTTAAACAACACTTCGGACAACTCAGACAAACCGGTCGCCGACGCAATCACCTGCGGCAAGCTTGCTTCGGTGGCGATCATGCCCTCGCGTATCTTGCCGATCGAGACCGAAATGGATTGTGCGTCCTTGACGTGCGTTTTTGCCAGTTCTGCAATCAGCTTGATCTGGTGTTCGGAATGATCTGCTGACTTTTCGATGTTATTAAAATATGAATGCACCTTTTGTATGCCGTTGGCGGTTTCGACCACACGGTTAGCCAGCCGCGACATGCCCAGCGAAGCGTGCTCGGCTTCGTCATTGATTTCCCTCAGCATGACCCGGATGTCGTCAGTTGCAGTTTTGGTTCTCTGCGCGAGTTCGCGCACTTCTCCGGCAACCACGGCAAAACCACGTCCGTTTTCTCCCGCCCTGGCTGCCTCGATCGCAGCATTCAGCGCCAGCAGATTGGTGCGCGTTGCGATTTCATTGATGACATCGGCGATGACGTGAATGCGTTTGGATTTTTCCTGCAGTACGGCCATGCCAGCCGATGCCTGATCCGCCTCTTCGCGCACGCTGTTGATCTGTTGAATGCGCGCATCGACTTCGCTTTTACCGGCAGCACTGTCGCTGCGCAGCTGTGTCGCCGAATCGGAGGCCTTCACTGCACTATCCGCTATTTCCTGTGTGCTTTTTGCGACGTCATTGGTAATGCCGGCAACCGTGTTGGTCGTGCCGACATCTTGCGAAATTTTTTTCTTGATCGAGTCGACGAAATAAGAGGTCTCCGCCGAACCTATCATGATGTGGTCCAGCTCTTGGGCGATCTTTTTTGAAAAACCGGAATTGGAAGACACATAGCGGTAATACGCCGCTAGCGGAACGGCAATACCCACAGCAGACGCGATGAGTACCAGCAGATAGGCGGAGACATCCACGCTGATCCACCTGATTAACACTGTTGCCAGCAAACTGGCAATCAGGCCGAGAACACCGTAGGCAATACATTGGATGGACGTAGAAAATCTGTGCATAAGCTCCCCACTGGCAGTACATCATGTCTGCAGCAATGGAGAGCAATATCAGATGAACGCGAAGCTGCTATCCACTCCTGCAGTTCTGCAACCGTGGCCGGGTTGGGCAAGCCTGCAACCTCAATATGCAAGGTGTTTTGTTTCGCAAGCCGGCCCCACCTCAGCCAGTACTCTCTTTACTTTGCCCAGCTTAAAACTCTTCCCAGTCATCCGCACCTGATTCTTTTACCGGGGTCTTGCTGTGACTGGCAGGCTTGCCCGAAGGTGCTGACGCCATTGAAACTCTTTTTGGCGCCGCCGTCGATACTGGTCTTGCTGCGGCACCAGCCACTCTGACGGCGGGCCTTGCTGGCGCAGAATACAACTGCGCCGATGATTGTCCCGCAGCTAGTTTAAATACACTGACTGCTTCAGCCAGCGCGACAGCCTGCTCTTCCATGCTTTCCGCCGCGGCGGCTGCCTGCTCCACCAGCGCTGCATTCTGCTGCGTCATTTCATCCATCTGCGTGATCGCCAGGTTCACCTGCTCGATACCGGAACTCTGTTCCTGGCTGGCTGCTGTGATCTCGCTCATGATATCTGCGACGTGCTGGACGCTGGTGACAATTTCATCCATCGTTTTACCGGCTTCATCCACGAGCTTGCTGCCCTGGTCTACCTTATTGACCGAGTCGCCGATCAGCGTCTTGATTTCTTTTGCCGCGCTAGCGCTGCGCTGCGCCAGGTTGCGCACTTCGGAGGCCACAACAGCAAAGCCGCGTCCCTGTTCGCCGGCACGTGCTGCTTCCACCGCAGCGTTCAACGCCAGAATATTGGTCTGGAAAGCGATGCCGTCGATGACGCCGATGATGTCGACAATCTTACGCGAGCTGTCCTTGATGGAGCCCATGGTTGTTACAACCTGGCTGACAACCGTGCCACCCTTGACAGCCACACTGCTGGCAGAAACGACCAGCTGGTTAGCCTGGCGTGCGTTGTCGGCATTCTGCCGGACCGTGCTGGTCAGTTCTTCCATCGAACTTGCGGTTTCTTCCAGCGAGCTAGCCTGAGATTCGGTGCGTGAAGACAAGTCCGCATTGCCGGAAGCGATTTCCTGCGAGGCTACCGTGATAGTTTCCGTTCCCAGACGCACCGTGCCTACCGTGGCGGCCAGACTGTCGTTCATTGCTTTCAGCGCGCGCAGCAGGGCAGCTACCTCATCCTTGCCCTTGGCTTCGACGTCCGAAGTCAGGTCACCGCTCGCCACCTTTTCCGCCAGCTCCAGCGCGGTTTGCAATGGCCGGGTAATGCTACGGGTAAGAATCAGCGTGAACACGCCGCTCAGCACCAGTGCCAGCAACAGCAGTACATACAGCACTGACGACAGCTTTTTGCCAGTGGCAGCCGAGGCCTCAAACGACGCTGCAGAAGATTTTTCCTGCAGAGCTACCAGCTTGTTGATTTCCGCCATCGAACGCACGCTCAGAGGGTCAATGACGCCGGAAATGATTTTGACTGCGCCTTCCGAATTAAAGGCCAGCGCCTGCCCTACCGCATCTTTAAAGGGTTTGTCGATGTCCTGGTCAATTTTAGCCAGTTCGGCGAGTACCTTTTTTTCATCGTCGCTCAGGCCGTAATTGGATAATTCGGTCTTTGCTTTTTCATAGCGCGAGCGCTGCTCCTTGACGACGCCATCCTGCTTCTGCATTTCGCCGACATCGGACTGAATGCCGATATTGCGCATCGCGATGCCGCCTTCCAGCAAAGCGCTTTTCATCGCGTTGGCCAGCGCCTGCTTTTTGGCTGCAGCATTAACCGCCTCCACCATTGCAGACCTGCTCTGGGTTGACAGAGTGGTTGCCAGGGCCAGCAACAAAATCAAACCACCTAAAATTAAACCAAAACCTATTCCCAAACGAGCGCCAATACGAATGTCGCGTAAATTCATCACCACTATCTCCTGTTTATGATTTTTATTATTTTTTTTGGACTACTTTTATGAAACCGCTTGTATGTTGCAGGCTTTGGAGGCCCGCCCGCCCGGCTCGTTGAAATGCCGGGCAGTCTGCTGCTGCAAGCCGCTAGGCTGCCAGTTGCTCTGCGAGGCCCATTTCAGGGCTGGACATCAGCTTGTCGATATCGACAAGGATCAGCATGCGCTCGTCCAGCGTGCCCAGGCCGATCAGAAAATCGGTGCTGAAGGTCGTGCCCATTTCCGGCGCTGCCCTCACCTGCCCCGGCAGCAGCGTTGTGACGTCCGATACGCTGTCCACCACCATGCCGACTATCCTGCCGCCGATATTCAAAATAATGACAACCGTGAACTGGTCATACGTCGGCTCGCCCAGATTGAACTTGATACGCATGTCCACCACCGGCACGATAATACCGCGCAGATTGATCACGCCTTTCAGGAAGTCCGGCGCATTCGCAATGCGGGTCACCGCTTCGTAGCCGCGGATTTCCTGCACTTTCAGGATGTCGATGCCGTATTCTTCTCTGCCCAGAGTAAAGGCCAGGAACTCCTGCCCTGCAATATCCAAGCCGGACGCTTCGCCGCTACCGCCCGATGTTTGCGCACTTTGTGTCATCTTCATTCCCCGGTAAACAAATTCTCAATAAGCTGAATTTTTAAACTACATCTGAACCGCCGCCGAGCAATGGCTATCTGGCCGAACGCAACAAAGCAGCCACGTCCAGAATCAGCGAAACGCCGCCGTCGCCCAGTATCGTAGCGCCGGAAATACCTGGCACCTTGCGATAATTGGATTCGATATTCTTCACCACAACCTGCTGCTGGCCGACCAGGTCGTCCACGAACAGCGCCGCTTTTTTTCCATCCACTTCGACGATGACGACGATGCCTTCAGACGGCTTGTCAAATTTCGGCTGTATATCAAACGCCTCATACAAGGCTATCAACGGCAGGTATTCGTCACGCACCTTGACTACGCGGCCTTTGCCGCTGATTTCCTTGACGTCTTCCGGCGCAGGCTGCAGCGACTCCATGACGAAGCCCAACGGCAAGATATAGATTTCCTCGCCGACCTTGATGGACATGCCATCCAGTATAGCCAGTGTCAGCGGCAGAGAAATTGTGATCGTCGTGCCGAAGCCCTTAGCCGAACGGATATCCACCACGCCGCCCATCTGCGTGATGTTACGTTTGACCACGTCCATGCCGACACCGCGTCCGGACACGTCGGTCACGGTTTCTGCGGTAGAGAATCCTGGCGCAAAGATCAGCAGCCAGACTTCGCTGTCGGTCATCGTATCGGATACGGCAATACCGTTCTGTTTGGCCTTGGCGAGTATCCGGTCGCGGTTCAGGCCACCGCCGTCGTCACTGACTTCAATGACGATATTACCGCCTTGATGAACTGCTGACAGCGACAGTTTCCCTGTTTCGCTCTTGCGCGCGGCAGCCCGTGCTGCCGGCATTTCTATGCCGTGATCAATACTATTGCGGACCAGATGGGTCAACGGATCGACAATACGTTCGATCAGGCCCTTGTCCAGCTCTGTAGATGCACCGTAGGTAACGAATTCCACCTTCTTTCCCAGCTTGTGAGCCAGGTCGCGCACCATGCGCGGGAAGCGGGAAAACACATAATCCATCGGCATCATGCGGATGGACATCACGGCTTCCTGCAGGTCGCGGGTATTCCTCGTCAGTTGGCCGACACTGCTCAACAGCCGCTCATGATGGATAGGGTCCAGATGATTGGTGCGCTGCTCCAGCATGGCTTGCGTAATCACCAGCTCACCAATCAGGTTGATCAGCTGGTCCACTTTTTCTATACCGACTCTGATTGTCGATGACTCTTGCGATACGACCGGTTTTTCTGCTTCCTTCTTTAATACTGCCCTCTTGTCCACCGCTGGTGCGCTGGCAGCGGCTGCGCTGGCAGCGCCGGAAGCAGTGCTCTGCATCGATGGATTTTCAGGCGGAAACATGGATTCCAGCGGCTCGAAGAAACCGTAGCCCAGTTCATCTTCCGTCAGCCCTGCATCGGCAGAAGCAGGCGCCTCAATCTTTTCCATCGTGATCTTCAGATCATCAGGATCCATGATGAAGGAACAGATGGCGACGATGTCATCTTCGCTTTCGCTGGTCTGCAGCGTCAGCACAAACTTGCCACCGCTGCCTTCTGCCTTGCTGATGGAACCCAGCAAGCCCAGTTCAGCCATCAGGGCCGCCACGTCATCGGGCGGCAGCTTGGGCAGGCCTATGGTAAATAAGGAGGAATAATTTTGCGCTGCATGGTCAATCAGCGGTTCGACATAGGTGACTGGCGGTTTGGCCAGCGGTACCACATCCTGCGACAAGGACTGCAGCAGCATGCGCACATCGGCAACGGCATCCTGATCCACCGGGGAACCCAGTTTGTGGCCGTCTAGCTGCATCTTCAGGATATCTTTTGCCACCAGGAAGGCATCCACGTGCTCCGCCGTGAGCGCCATTTCCCCTTTACGTATCTTATCCAGCAAGGATTCCAGGATGTGGGTCACTTCCGACATGTCGGTCAGGCCGAAGGTCGACGCACCGCCCTTGATAGAATGGGCGGTACGGAATATGGCATTGAGCTCTTCTTCGCTCGGAGATGAAACGTCGACAGCCAGTAGCAACTTTTCTTTTTCGGCGAGCAGCTCTTCTGCCTCGTCAAAAAAGACCTGATAAAACTGACTCATATCAATGGTCATTATTTCACTCCGTGATGTACTCGTATTGGTCGCAAACTATCCATCGATAGTCAACCAATCACTTTCTTGACCACTTCCGTCAGCTTCTGCGGATCGAAAGGTTTTACCAGCCAGCCATTGGCGCCGGCAGCACGGCCCTTGGCTTTCATGTCGTCGCTGGATTCGGTCGTCAACATCAGGATAGGCACCCGCTGGTAGCTTGGCAGGCCGCGCAGGGATTTGATCAGTGTCAAGCCGTCCATGCGGGGCATATTCTGGTCAGTCAGCACCAGATCGACTACCTGGTTGCGCGCTTTCTCCAGGCCATCCTGCCCGTCGACCGCTTCAATCACCTGATAACCAGCGGCCTTCAAGCTGAATGCCACCATCTGCCTCAGCGAACCCGAATCGTCCACCGCTAATATTGTCTTGGCCATCATTACTCCGTTATGCAAATTTAAGGCTCTCGCCTAGATCTATCGCCTACCTACCAGTCCGTTCGGCTTTTTTCTACCGCCTGCCACTGTTTTTCACTGCCTGTCACTGCCTGTCACTGCTTTTCACCGCTTAGTCTGCACACCTGACCGGAATCTCACATGGCCACCGGCATGATTCCTCGCCAGGACGGCCCTTGCCCAGTTCGCTGCGTGCCTTGCAGGCACGTGCTCACCGGCTAAAACAATTCTATGTCGCCGCTATCCAGGTGCTTTTGCGTTACCGCCTTGCGCAGCAAGCCTTTCAGCTCCTGACTTTGTACTTCCAGCCGTATCGTGATTTCTTTCAGTAGCACAGCAATCTCGTCGTTTCCGCCATCCTGTGGAATGTCGCCGCCAATAATACCCAGCGTGCTCAGCACTTCGCGCAGGCCTGCGCTTCTTTGCACGGTGCGGGAAATAAGCTGGCTGGTCAGGTCCTGGAACTGCAGGCTGGTCACGGCAGAATTGATGTGCTGGGTGATGTCGGACTGGATCACCTTCAGCTTGTCTACCGTCGCATCCGACGCCGTTCCGGAAGAAATCAGCAGATCAATCTCCTGCTGCTGGGCAGAGATGGCTGCATGCAGCGCCAGGAAACTGGTGCCCAGCTTTTCTATGGCCTCGGCCAGCAGTATCGTGGTCTGGACCAGATCGGTTTCCACCTCAAGCAGGTGTTCGTTGCCGTGGTCTGAAACACCGGTCAGCAGCCGCTTTACTTGAGGGCCCAAGGTTTTCTTTTTCGGCATATCAGGCATCCCAATTTCTCGATTTGTTCAGACGGTGCTGCATCATGCTGCTAGTTCGCTTTAACGGATACACCGGCGCCCGGATCAGCAGGCGTCGTCACTTCTATAGAGCCGCCATCCGTCTCTGCCGCTTCTTCCGCTTTTTTATTCATGACGATAATGCTGATGCGGCGGTTGATCGGATTCAACGGGTCAGTCTTGTCAAACAGTACCGACGACGATAATCCCACCACCCGCAGCACCTTGGCTTCATCCATGCCGCCCAGGATCAGCGCGCGGCGCGAGGCATTCGCACGGTCGGCAGACAACTCCCAGTTGCTGTAGCCTTTTTCACCGCTACCGTAAGGAGCTGCATCCGTATGGCCCGAAAGACTGATGCGGTTCGGTACGTCATTCAGCGCCTTGCCTATTTCAGTCAGGATTTCCCGCGTGTATGGCTGCAACTCTGCCTTGGCCGACGCAAACATCGGCCGGTTCTGCTCATCCACCATCTGGATGCGCAAGCCTTCGGTCGTCAGGTCCAGCAGCAGCTGGTTCTTATACTGCTTCAGCGTGGGGTTGGCATCGATCACCGCTTCGATCTTCGCCTTCAATGTTTTCAGGCGCTCAGCATCCGCCTTGGCCAGCGCAGCTTCTGCCGCCTGCAGGTTGATGGTTTTCTTTTTGGCAGCCACGTCGCCGCGTTTTTCCTGGCCGGTGCTCATGGTCAGATCCTTGCCGCCGCCCTTGATGACGCTGGAGCTGTCGCCACTGCCTTCGCCGCCGGCCATCGCCACTTTCAGCGGCGTCTGAAAATATTCGGCAATACCCTGCAGATTACCTTTAGCAGTAGAACCCAGCAGCCACATCAGCAAGAAGAATGCCATCATCGCCGTCACGAAGTCGGCATACGCAATCTTCCAGGCGCCGCCATGGTGGCCGCCGGCAGTCTTCTTGATCCGCTTAACTATAATTGGCCGAAGTTCTTCATTCGCCATCACACACCTCTAATCAAGCTGATTATTTCGATTTGGACTGTTTGATATGGTCTTCCAGTTCCGAGAAGGTCGGGCGCTCGGTCGAATACAGCACTTTGCGGCCGAACTCCACCGCCAGCGCGGGCGCATATCCGTTCAGGCTGGCCAGCAGCGTGACTTTGATGCATTGCAGCGCCTTGGAGGACTCATCCAGTTGCTGCTCCAGCAACGTTGACAGCGGACCGACGAAACCGTAGGCCAGCAAGATACCGAGGAAAGTACCGACCAGCGCATGGGCGATCAGAATACCCAGTTCTGCAGGCGGAATGCCGACCGATTCCATCGTATGCACCACGCCCATCACCGCAGCGACAATACCGAACGCAGGCAAGCCGTCGCCGAGCTTGGCAACAAAGTGGGCAGGGATTGCACCTTCGTGGTGATGGGTTTCCAGCTCGTTGTCCATCAGGTTCTCGATCTGGAACGCATCCATATTGCCGGACACCATCAGGCGCAGATAGTCGGAGATGAACTCCATCATGTGATGGTCGCCGAGCACGGCAGGATATTTGCTGAACAGAGGGCTCTCTTCAGGCTTTTCGATATCGCCCTCGATCGACATCAGGCCTTCCTTGCGGACCTTGGTCAACACGTCGAACAGCATCGTCATCAGCTCCATATAAAGCTGCTTATTGAACTTGGAGCCTTTCAGCACGCCAGGCAAGGCTTTCAGAGATGCCTTGAGCGATTTAGAATTGTTGCCCACCAGCGCGGCGCCAACCGCCGCACCGCCGATCATGAGCAACTCCAGCGGCTGGAACAACACCGCTACGTGCCCACCTGACATCACAAATCCGCCAAAAACGGACCCCATGACTACGATATAGCCGACGATAACTAACACGACCGATGACTCCTAAAAAAGAGAAACAACAATTTATACCTGCTGAAGCATTTGATTTAGTCCGGCGCTGGAAACATGCTCCGCGAGAGAATCTACGGTCTATCGATAAAATGCCTTAATTTAAGTGAAAAATTGCCCAAAAAATACATTTCATAGCTGGCATTATATGCGCCAAGCGTAAAGAATGGGAGCGTTATCCCCCGTATTTATGCACAAATCCGGCTCGGCACCGGGAATCACAAACTCATAACTGAGCAACATGGCGCCAGCGCGCATCTCCGATTTTGCCTTTTTCCACAGATCCGGCATCGCTGCAGGCGACAGGTAGGCAAATACCACATCGTAAAATTGCAGGTCCAGTTCCAGATAGTTTTGCAGCAGGAAACGGGCATTTGAGCGGCCCAGTTTTGCCCGCAAATAGCTGATGCCCCACGGCAGCGGTGCGATCTCCACGCCCGTGAAACCGGCATCTCGGCGGACCTTTGCCAGGCTCATGACCAGCCCGCCAAGACCGCTGCCGATGTCGATGAACTGCACCGGCTTGCCGGCAGGCAGCAGGTCGCGCACAAAAGGAAACAGTGACGAACGGGATGGATAATACGGAACCTGGGTCCGGTAGGTAGACCAAAATAACAACAGCAAAAACAGGAAGCCGAACAGGAAATAAGAGGGAGGGAAACCCGCAGCGAGAAATACAACAACTGCCGGCGGAAACAACAGTTGTATGCACCACCACCACCAGTCCATGCCGCGCAGGAAGGCAATGCCCGCCGCAAAGCAGCTCTGCAGGATAACGGCAATATAAAGTGGGGGGTAAAACCTGAATGCGGCGGCCAGCAGAAAAACCGCTGCGCCGCAAAAAATGAGGGAAAAAACTTGTATCAGCAATGCATGCAGCGCAGGCAGCATTGCCCTTCTGTTTGCTAGTGGAGAATCAGCTTCGTCATGATCGGATTGAACGCCCAAATATTCCCCACGCTACAAACATTATGCCACCATGGCCATCGCTTCCGACTCCCTGGACTTCTTGGTTTTACCGGCACGGGATGGCACATGGCACAGACCGCATGCGTAATCATCATGTAAATCGAGCGTATGTGCAACAAACTGTCCGCTGCATTTCCGGCATTTTGCAAACGTTAACATTTTTCCGTCGAAGAACCTGACCAGCGTCCAGGCGCGGGTCAGCGACAGCACCGGCTCCTCGCCAGCCGCCACGGGCACCTGCTCCAGATACAGGCGATACGCCTTGACCACGGCATCAATGCCACTGATGCCGGCATGCTCCCGCAGATATTTATGGATATTCATGAACAGCGAGGAATGGATATTCGGCTGCCACGTCACAAACCAGTCGGTAGAGAACGGCAACATCCCTTTTGGAGGGGAAACGCCTTTCAATTCCTTGTATATTTTCAGCAAACGCTCGCGGGACAAAGAAGTTTCGGATTCCAAAAGCTGTAGCCTCGCACCAAGATTGACCAGATCGATCGCCAACTGGATTTCATGCGCTTCGTTCACTACACTTTTATTTGCCATTTTTATCACCTTGATTTACGCGTTCTGCCTATGGATGCTACGA
>JAYSKH010000132.1:0-12046 GCA_043726505.1 Undibacterium sp.
TGCTCCGCCAGCTCGGACACGATATCCAGCACTGCGCCGATTTCCTGCGATTTCCGGCCCAGGTCCAGCATGTGGCTGACCACCAGGTCCACCTGGCGGCGGATTGCGGACATCGAATCCTGTCCATTGTCCACCTTGACGTCGCCGTTCCTGGCGGCCGCCGCATTCTGCTCCGCGATCACGGCCACGCGCTGCGCGCTCTCCGCAATCTGACGCGACGTGGCAACCAGTTCGCTGATCGTCGTACTGATCTCGCTCATCGCCGTTGCCTGTTCCTTGGCGCCTGAGGCTTGCTGGCTGGCTGCCGCCTGCAATTCCGCCGAAGAACTCTGCACATGGCCCACGGCAGCGCCAATCTGCGTGCTGAGCGCACGTGTGATCAGGTAGCCGGCGATTGTCACAAACACCAGGCAAAGCAGCGTGCCGTAGATAATGGTGGATTGCGCGTTGCGGATTGTGGCTTCCGCCTCCTCATTGCGTTTTTTTAGCAGCGCACTCTCGTTGTCTTCCATTTGTGAAAACGTGCGCCGCAAGTTGTCCATCAATTTTTTACCGCCGCCGGTGGCGACGGTTTTTAACGCAATGTCGGTGTGCCCGTTTTCTATGTTGCTGATATTTTCTTTTTGGCCTGCAAATTTCTCTCCCGCTAATATAGATACCTGATCCAGCAGTTTTTGCTGATCGGGATTGTCGGAGGTCAGATCCTTCAGCCCTTTGAGCAACCTGGGGAATTCTTCCCGCGAAGCCTCGTAAGGCTCAAGGAAGGTCGGGTTGCCGGTCAGCGCATAGCCCCTGAAACCCGTTTCAGCTTCTTGCAGGCTGCCGGAAAGATTCGAAATTTCTTCCAGCACCTTGTGCGTATGCGCGACCCAGAAATTGGTGACAATCAGCTTGTTGATGCTCAGGTAGGATACCGTTCCTATTGCGACCAGCAATATCGAAGATACGATGAAGCCGGCTGCTATTTTCCTGCCGAAAGTCCAGTTGAAATTCATCACTATCGCTCCTTGATAGTGCGGGTGGCATCCACCCGCTGTTGTATGTCTTTAATTAACGACGGCAAATCGATAATGGGAAGGACCGCACCGTCAGCCTGTATGGCATTGCGCAGACGTGAACTACTGTTGTTGTTACTGCTGTTCCGGTATTGCAGTGAACTGAAATCCGACGCGGTGATCTGGCCGGATCCCACGCTCAGATGTGCATCAAATGCTTCGAAGGCGAGCGCCACCGGCGCGTCGTGGCGCAGCACGACGATCCAGCGTGTAGCAGTGGCACGCGGATAGCCAAGCAGGCTGGCCAGGTCGTATACCGGCGTCACCTGCGCACGGAATCCGGAGATGCCTATCAATTCCGGCAACGGCGATGGCAGCATTGTGATCGTGCGGCCCGAATACAGGCCGCTGACCTGCGATACGCGCAATGCGTAAGGGTCGCCGCCTACTGTCAACGACAGGAAATTTTCCAGCCGTCCGCTGCCGGATTCAGGTTCGCGGGTAAACGCAGTATCAAAATCCGATCGCAGCTCCTGCAGCAGTTGCAGCGTATCTGCCGACGCTTCGTGCTGCGCAGGCGCAGAGCCGGAAACAAGGATGGATGAAGGAATTTTCTGCATCAGCGCGCTCCTACCGCATCCAGTTGCGCGCGGCATAAAGCTACCAGTGCTTCACGCTTGAAACCGCCGCCGAACAGCAGGATGCGCGACGAGTCCTCCTGCAACAGCAGCGGTAGCGCCTGCGTCAGCGCCAGAGAGGCTGCGGCCTGATCGCCTTTGCGGTGTGCCAGCAGGCCCATGTGCAGCCGCGGCATCGCAAATCCGGGATCCAGATAGGCAGCCATCTGGTCCTGTTCCATGGCGGCATGAATGTCGCCGGCGCTTTCTCTGCATAGTGCGAGCACATAATGCGCGCCGGCATTCAGTTCGTCATGGCTTAGCAGTTGCTGACAGGTTTCTTCGGCGGCGGCGGATGCGCCGCTATGGCACAGGGATACTGCTTTCAGCAGCAGCACGTCGGTATCCTGCGCATGTTCTTCGGGCAGCGTGCCGATTTGCTCAAGCACGCGGTCAAACCTTTCCTTGTGCAGATATTCCATCGCATGTTCCAGGTTGGGCGTATTGCGCACGGCTGCAGGTGCAGCATTTGTGGCGACAAGCCTCGCCTTGTCCGGCTGTGTGGTGGTGATGGCGTGGATGCGCTCGCTGGCAGCACGGATGGTTGCTATCCAGCTGGTATCGCCGGCGACCGGCACTTCCTGCCAGTGCTGCCCTGGCCGCATGCCGCTGTCCAGCAGCGCGCTATCAGCCAGCTCCGCATCCTTGCGCTGGTAGTAAAAGGTGTCGTGCGTGTGGCACAGATGGAAATCTCCCGACAGGCCGCGCAGCGTCTCCGCGTGTCCCATGAACAGATAGCCGTCGGGCGTCATTGAAAATGCTATGCGGCGGATTGCCGCCTGTGCCTGCTCGCGCGTAAAGTACATCAGCACGTTACGGCAAAAGACGATGTCGAAACGGCCCTCGTGCCAGAAATCAGGATTCTCCGCTGCCAGGTTGAGCCGCTCAAATTTCACCATATTCTGAACTTCTGGCGCCAGTGCGTAGACACTGCCGCGGTTGCTGAACCAGCGTGTCTGCCTGGCAGGCGACATGTCCCGCAGCGACCAGCTGGAGTACTGCGCGCGCTGCGCTTTTTCCAGCATATCGGGATTGAAGTCGATTGCGGTAATCGTCATGTACAGCGCCGCGTGCGGGAAGTATTCTCGGATGGCAATGGCGATCGAATACGCCTCTTCGCCGGATGCGCAGGCTGCGGAAAGGATGTTCAGATGCCGCCTGGCGGGAAAAGTCTGCAGGCGGGCGGGCAGCGCCAGGTCGGTCAGTACTGCGAACTGGTCGGGGTTGCGAAAGAAGTAGGTCTCCGTGACCGTCAGTTCCTGCGTCAGCAACGCAAGTTCCCTGGCCTGGATATGGCCGGTGGCAAGCCCGTCCAGATATTGCGCGATGTCGCTGTGATTCGCCTGTGCGCGGCGGCGCAGCAGATCGTCCATGCGGGATAGCCGCAGCTCATCAATATTAAGGCCCAGTAACTGCGCAATGAGCTGGCGGAAACGCAATACGTCCTGGGAGCTAGGGAGGGGAAGGGGGGGCGTCATGCTGAGGCGGCTTCTTTTTCCAGCGCCAGCCAGATATCGTCGGCGATCAGGTGCGCGCCTTTCAGCACCAGCAGCAGCTCGGCGTCCAGTGTACTGATGGCGCTGATGACATCGGCGCCGGCCTCGCGCAGCAGTGAAGGCATGTCTGCCAGCGTGGAGCTGCCTAGCTGACGCACTCCCAGCACCTGCTGCACGGCAACAGCAAGCTGCCGCGAGCCCAGCTTTAAAGTGACGTAACGTTGATGCGAGTGGATATCTGAGTGGAAATTGGCGTGCAGATGCGGAGCGTCATTGTCCGTATCTGCTTTGCCCAGCAGCCTGGCCAGGCTGACCACCGGCAGCATGGCGCCGCGTATCAGCGCCACGCCAAGCAGAAAAGGCGGCATGCCTTGCAAGGTTTGTAGCGGCAGCGGGCGCATCGTTTCTGCAACGTCGGCCAGC
The DNA here is from genome assembly GCA_043726505.1 of Undibacterium sp. GTDB lineage: Bacteria > Pseudomonadota > Gammaproteobacteria > Burkholderiales > Burkholderiaceae_D > Undibacterium. Next base: position 3,592 of record JAYSKH010000132.1, read on the forward strand.
GCAAAAGCGCATAGCCGCCGCTCATCGCGGCAAACCAGGAACGAAGCAGCGCTTGTGTCATCTCTGCCCATCTCTTGCCTCAGTATGATGTGCTCATATTGCAGCGGAGGGCACCGCTTCGTGCCCGCAATATTTGAATGTTTCCGGCGCTGCTGCCCGGCTTACAGGGATCAGCTGCACTTTGCGAAACGGTGGCCTGCGTAGTCTGCTACAGGGCTTGCATTCGCTTAGCCTCTGGCTATGGGGAGAGCTGTCGCCTTGACGCAGTATGCTATCAGAGTGGCACGGAGTGTTTGTTTTGTCAATTGCATTCAAGGCAATTGACGGGGCAGAAGGGGAGTCCAAGGCTTGCTGCGCTGCACGAAACTGCGTGGTCGGCGGGCCTTATTGCACAATGGCAGCTTCGTCCAGCATGGTGACGCCGGGCAAGTCGCAGGACATCACGGCCTGGCGTATCGCTTCTATGGCGGCCTGCCTTGTAAAACTCTTGCGCCAGGCGATGACCACACGGCGGTCCGGCGCGGGCGAACTGAAAGGCAGATAACGCAACATGCCGTCCTTGGCGCTCATATCCGGCACCGAGGCTATCGGCAGCACGGTAATGCCTATGCCGGACGCGACCATATGGCGTATGGTCTCCAGCGACGAGCCTTCAAAGGTGCGGGCGATGCCATCGCCTGCGGTGGAGAAGCGCGACATTTCTGGGCACACTTCCAGAACCTGGTCACGGAAGCAGTGGCCATTTCCCAGTAGCAGCATGGTTTCGGATTTTAATTCTTCGGCGGACACATTGTCGCGCCCTGCCCATGCATGGTCTTTCGGCAGTGCAACGACAAAGGGCTCGTCATACAGCGGCTGCACCATCAGACCCTGATCGGGCAGCGGCAGCGCCATGATGGCAGCATCCAGTTCACCTTGGCGCAGCAGTTCCATCAGTTTGACGGTAAAGTTTTCCTGCAGCACCAGCGGCATCTGGGGTACACGCTCTATCATGCTCTTGACCAGCGTCGGTAGCAGGTAAGGGCCTATCGTATAGATCACGCCCAGTCTGAAAGGGCCGGCCAGCGGGTCTTTATTCTGCTTGGCGATTTCCTTGATGGCCGCGGTCTGTTCCAGCACGCGCTCTGCCTGCGCAACGATCTGCGCACCCAGCGGCGTCATCGATACTTCCAGTCCGCCGCGCTCAAAAATGGTGACGCCCAGCTCATCTTCCAGTTTCTTGATGGCGACAGACAGCGTAGGCTGTGCAACGAAACAGGCTTCGGCCGCATGGCCGAAATGTTTTTGCCGCGCGACAGCAACGATGTATTTTAATTCTGTGAGAGTCATAGCGTTATCTTCGCACAGTGCGCCTTCGGATACAGCATATTTTATTTGCTCCCGCGTAAAAAACAATGTGCAAAACTATATGTAATTTACCATCTGGTCATTTAATTGTGACATAAAAATAAGCTTTTCGTTATTCTGAGCTTAGCCGCCGATAGCATTTCAATAAGCCTGCGGCTGACACGATGCATACAAGCCAAGTCCGGAAAACAAAAAAAGCCGCTGAGGCAGCGGCTTTCGGATGCAGCGAAGGGGCGGTAAATTTATTGGTTCGCCATTGCCTTCGTGAGTTCGGTATGGCCTTGTGCGGTGCCGCTTTCCGGCACGGTCTCGCCGTCGCGGTTGCGTACTTCAGCCAGGCGCTCGGCCAGCAGTTCGGGTGCATCGTCGCCACGGCCTACCCAGATACCCTGTGTCAGCGTGATATTTGCCGCTTCAAAACCGCCTGCGCCTGCGCACAGGATTGTGCGGGTAGGCGCATCTTCGGCGGCCAGCACCAGCATCGCCGGCACCACGTCGGAAGCCTGCAATGCTTTCAGCATGGTTTCAGGGAACAGGCTTTCTGTCATGCGGGTAGCGGCAGTCGGCGCCAAGCTGTTGACGCGGATATTGTATTTGGCGCCTTCAATGGACAGCGTCTGCATCAGGCCCACCAGCGCCATCTTGGCCGCGCCGTAGTTGGACTGGCCGAAATTGCCGTACAGGCCGGAAGAAGAAGTCGTCATCACCACGCGGCCGTAGCCCTGCGCGATCATGATAGGCCACACTGCCTTGCAGCAGTTGACGGCGCCCATCAGATGGACGTCCATCACCAGTTTGAAATCGTCGAGCTCCATTTTTGCAAAGGTCTTGTCGCGCAGAATACCGGCGTTGTTGACGAGGATGTCCACACGGCCCCAGGTTTCCATGGCCTGGTTGACCATTTCCTGAACAGCGGCAAAATCGGTCACGGATGCACCGTTGGCAATGGCTTCGCCGCCCGCCTGGCGGATTTCTTCGACTACTGCCAGTGCCGCAGCGGAAGAGCCGCCGGAGCCGTCCCTGGCGCCGCCGAGATCGTTGACAACCACGCGCGCGCCGCGCTTGGCCAGTGCCAGCGCATGCTCACGGCCCAGGCCGCCGCCAGCGCCAGTTACGATAGCCACGCGGCCTTTGAAATCGATGCTCATAATTTATTCCTGAAATGGGTATGGAAATGAAGGATCCCTATTGTAGATGTTTCTGGGCTACAAAGGGTAGGCTTGCGCAAACCGGTATGGGGATAGGGTGGAACTGCCTGCTTTGTGGCCGTTAGATGGCTACAGTTTTTTCTGCATCATGACAGCGCCGCCCATTGCCGGGTCAAGCTCGTACGTAGCGAAGCCTGATGCCTTGTATAGCTCGTAGGCGAGCGTATTGCCTTGCAGGACTTCCAGCGTGATCTTGCAGCAGCCGGTTTGCTGTGCCAGCTTTTCTATATGCGCCAGCAGTTTTTTTGCGATACCCTGGCCGCGGAACTCCGGGTTAACGGCGATATCATGGATGTTCAGCAGCGGCTTGCAGGCAAAGGTGGAAAAGCCTTCGATGACGGTGCTGAAACCGGCTGGTTTGCCGTCCACCAGCGCCAGCACGACGCGTATCATGCTGCGCTTTCGCATTTCGCTGACCAGATTCGCCTTGGCATAGGCCGGCAATTCTTCGCCGCCGCCCATGGGGTCGCGCGCATATTCGTTGAGCAGGTAGACGAACGCCTCTCCGTGTTGGGGATTGTTCAGGTCGGCGTCGATAATTTCCAGCATGCGTGTGTTTCCTTGCTTGGTCAGTGTGAGGTTGTCGGGATTGATGTAATTGAGAGCGGGCGCAGATCCCGTTCAGGCGGGTACAGCCGCAGTGCGGCTTTTCTTTACCGGTGCGCTGGCAGTGCAGGGCAGGATGACCTCCTGGTCCCAAGATGGTTCGGTGCCGAAGTAGGCGATCAGGTGGTCGATAAAGGCACGCACCTTCGTTTGCATATAGCGGTTCGGCATGTAGGTTGCATACAGGCCGAAACCGGGGGAAGCTGTGTAGTCGCACAGTACGCGTTGCAGCAGGCCCTTCTGAATATTGGTGCCGACGATGTAGGTAGGGAAGATACCCATACCCACGCCGGCCAGCGCCAGCCTGTGCATGACTTCGGTACTATTGACCTTGCAATTGCCCTTGACCGGCACCGACACATCCTTGCCGTTGACGGTGAAGCTCCAGCCCTTGTTGATATGCGGCATGCTCTGGTTCAGCAGGCAGTTATGCTGCTGCAGGTCTTGCGGGGTTTCGGGGATGCCATGCCTTTGCAGATAGTCCGGCGATGCGCAGGTTGCCCAGTGCAGGTCCAGAATCTTGCGGGACACCGTTGTCTGGCCGGGATTGTTGGTAATGCGTATCGCGAGGTCGTAGCCTTCCTCGACGATGTCGACCAGCCGGTCGCTGGTATCGAGCTCGATTTCCACATCGGGGAATTTTTTCAGGAAGGCGTCAATCGCGCCGGCCAGATGCAGCCCGGCAAACACCACCGGCGCGCTCAGCTTCAGCGTGCCGCGCGGCGCGGTCTGCAATTGCGATGCCGTCGCCCGTGCCGCTTCTATTTCATGCGCAATGCGGAAGCAGTGCTGGTAGTAGGCGCTGCCTATCTCGGTCAGGCTCATGCTGCGCGTGGTCCGATTCAGCAAGCGTACCCCCAGCGTGCTTTCCAGGCTGCTGACCTGTTTGCTGATCAATGATTTGGAGGTATTCAAGGCATTTGCAGCTGCGGAAAAACTCTTCATTTCCACCACTTTGGCAAACACCATCATTTCGGCCAGTTGTTCCATCATTTTCTCCCGTGGAGCCCGTCCTTGAAAGCTGGCTTAAAAGTGGTCATAGCAGCTTGCAGGAAGAGATTGTGCATATGCAGAAACAATTATATTCCGTTTTGGCCGATTATCTTTTACTGATATGGCGACCATAATTCAAGCATGCATTCAACCATGCATTTCACTTGTGTAACGGACATGTAAACGGACATTTAAGCAGACATGAGCATTGCCGTCAAAGCAAGAGACCAAGGAGCCTATCATGCATACCATCGTCAAGCAGCTACTGAGCAGCATCAGCCATTCCCGCGCCGAAGACACCTCGGCAAATATGCAGCGTCTTGCTGAAACCATACGCGTTGTCAAACACCAGAACATCCATCTGCCAGATTTACCGCTGGTGACTGTGCGTGCGCTGTGCGGCACAGTATGGATCACTCGTAACGGTGATCCAGATGACATCGTGCTGGAGTCGGGTGAAGCGGTTGATCTGCAACAGGGCGATGACGTCATCATCTCCGGTTTGTCAGATGCCTACATACGCCTGCGCCCTACTGAAACGCTGGCGGGCAGTCCTGCGGGCACCTTGTCCCGGTTGCACAGTAAAGTCCGTCGCGAAGCCGCCGCCCAGCCTTGCCCTGAACCTGCATAAGCTGCCGCTGCTGAATGCCTGTGCCAGGAGGAATGGTCATGAACCCAGCTCAACAGACTGTTGTATCGATTGAATTGCCTGTACCACAGGCAGTTGTCGAACAGCAAAGTGCGGCCGTGCATCTACGAGCAGCCCGCGAGGAGGACGGCCCGTTGATCCAGGCACTGGTGCGCAGGCTGTCACTGAAAAGCCGGTACTACCGATTTTTTTTCCCTATCCATACCTTATCGGATGAAATGATGGCGCGCTTCACGCACGCCTGGCCCGAGTCGGAAGTCACGTTGCTGGCGCTGGCCGAAGTGGATGGCGAGGAAGTTGTTGTCGGCATGGCAAACTACGTCGTGGAGATGCAGTCCGGCAAGGCTGAATATGCGATTGTGGTTGCCGATGCATGGCAAAAGCAGGGCATCGCTTCACGGCTCATCAAAAACCTGATCTGTATCGCAAGCACTGCCGGCATAGAAAAAATTTATGGCGACGTGCTGGCCGAAAACGCCGGCATGCTGCGCCTGCTGCGCAAACTGGGTTTTACCGTCGACACGCACAGCGACGGCGGCTATCTGCGTTCGACATGGAAATCGCTGGAAATCTATCCATGGAAATGTGCGGACTGGCTGAAGCTGGCGCCTGCAGCTTGACCGGAAAGCACGTCCCTTCTCCTTCTCCTTCTCCTTCTCCTTTCTGATCTGATAGTTCGTTCCACGGCGAAACATAGTCGTGCGGCCTGGACCTATACTCCCTGTACTTCATTCAAGCAGGGAGCAGCCATGCCGCTATCGTCGCCAGAATTTCTGCAGCCAGTACTGCCGCCACTGCCAGCAGCACTGGCCGCGCCGATGGAAACTGGGCTGTGCTGCACCGGTATCGATACGATGGCCGGGTTTTATATATCGGCATTTTTATTTGAAAAAATCAGCGACATCGCCGTTCCGGGTGCAGTGCCGGGCGCGCAGTTTTTCAGCAATTCGGGCTATCGAGTCGTCAGGTTGCAGACGCCATTCGGCGAGCGCCTGAAGCTGCTGGCGGCGAACAGTGCGGCAACATCAACAGATACCGGCGCGCCGCTGCCATCTTCCAATATTCTTGAAAAAAAGAACACGGCCTTCCTTACGTTCATTGTTTCTGACATCGCTGCATCGCTGCAAAGAGCAATAGAGCTGGGCGCAATGGCGATGGGCAGTATTGCAGAAATACGGCCCGGCCTGTCTATCGTGCTGGTCCGCGATCCGGAAGGCAATTGCCTGGAACTGGCGCAGTATAATGACATAGGGCTATACCGGCCCGACCTGTTTCCTGAAAGGCCGCCAACATGAGCGCTTCCCGACCAGCCGCCAATGCGGCACATGCTGCCGCGCAACCGCGCTTTTCGCGCGTTGCCGCAGCGATAGGCGACCCAACGCGCGCGCTGATGCTGTCGCGCCTGCTGGATGGCCGTTTCTATACGGCCAAGGATCTGGCGATACACGCCGGCGTGACGCCTCCCACTGCATCGCAGCACCTGAAACTGCTCGTAGATGAGCGACTGGCCAAAGTGCGTGCGCAAGGTCGCCATCGCTATTTCATGCTGGCAGACGGCAATGTCGCCCATGCGCTGGAAGCGCTGCTACGCGTGGCCGATGGCGCGTTGCCGGAAACCCGGCGCTGGCAGGCGCCTGCGATGCAGGGTCTGCGCCATGCGCGCAGCTGTTATGGACATCTGGCAGGAGAACTGGGCGTGTTGCTGTGCCAGAGTTTTGTGCAGCAGGGCTGGGTCAGTACCGGTGATGACGATGGGCATGGCTACAGGCTGACGCAGGCCGGTCTTGAAGGTCTGAGCGGACTGGGGCTGCCTGCCGACACTGTGCAAAACCTGTCCGGCGCCAGGGCGTTGTACGGCTGCGTGGACTGGTCGGAGCGGCGCGATCACTTTGCCGGGCCGCTGGCCGTGGTGATGCTAGATGTTTTTGTCGCGCAGGGCTGGCTGAAACGCAGCGACGATACCCGGGCGCTGGAGGTGACGGACGAAGGTCAGCTTAGGCTGGTTGGGCCGTTGATGCTAGCCATGCAGAGCCAAGCCTGACCCGGATTCCAGGCCTGGCTACACCCGCAGAAATTCTTCGCGGAAGCCGAGCCAGCGGCCCAGATGCGCTTCTACCGTGGGTAGATCATTCTTCAGCAATTCCGCCGCCAGTTCGCGCGCTTTGTCTACCAGCCATTGGTCGGTTTCCAGGTTGGCAAAACGCAGCATGGCTTCGCCGGACTGGCGCGCGCCGAGAAATTCGCCGGGGCCGCGAATTTCCAGATCCTTGCGCGCAATTTCAAAACCGTCCGTCGTCTCGCGCATTGTCATCAGTCTTTGCTTGGCGGTGCCGCCCAGCGGGCCCTGGTACAGCAGCAGGCACACACTGGCATTCGAGCCCCGGCCTACGCGGCCGCGCAACTGGTGCAGTTGCGACAGGCCAAAACGTTCTGCATGTTCTATCACCATCAGGCTGGCATTGGGCACGTCCACGCCGACTTCAATCACGGTGGTCGCCACCAACACCTGGATGTCATTGCGCGTGAACGCATCCATCACTGCCTGTTTCTCCGCCGGCTTCAGCCGTCCGTGCACCAGGCCTACCTTTAGGTCAGGCAGCTCCAGGCTCAGCATTGCGTGGGTATCGGTTGCGGTTTGCAATTGCAGCGCTTCGGATTCTTCTATCAGCGGGCATACCCAGTAAATCTGTTTGCCGTCCTGCGCGGCGGCATGCACGCGTTCTATCACTTCATCGCGGCGGTTCTGGTCCACAACGCGTGTGACGATGGGCGTGCGGCCCGGCGGCAGTTCGTCAATGACCGAGACTTCCAGATCGGCGTAATAGGTCATCGCCAGCGTGCGCGGTATCGGCGTGGCCGACATCATCAGCTGGTGCGGCACCTTGCTGCCTCCACCTGTGGAACCTCCTGTGCTTTGCTCACCCTTGTTGCGCAGCGTCAGCCGCTGGCCGACGCCAAAACGGTGCTGCTCATCCACGATCACTAGGCCCAGTTTGCTGAATTCCACGCCGTCCTGTATCAGAGCATGCGTGCCTATCACCAGTTGCGCTTCACCGGATTCGATCAGGGCCTTGGCCTGGTCTTTTTCTTTCTTTTTCAGGCTGCCCGTCAACCATGCAACCTTGATGCCCAGCGGCTCCATCCAGCCCGCGATTTTGCGGAAATGCTGATCCGCCAGAATTTCGGTCGGCGCCATCAGCGCTGCCTGGAAGCCGCTGTCTATCGCCTGCGCTGCCGCCAGTGCCGCAACGACGGTCTTGCCGCTGCCGACATCGCCTTGCAGCAGGCGCTGCATGGGAAAGGCCTGCTTCAGGTCGGTGCGTATCTCTTCCAGCACCCTTTGTTGCGCGCCGGTCAGCGTGAAGGGCAGCGTCAGCAGGAAGGCGTTTGATATTTCTCCAACGACAGGCAGCGCAGTTGCACCCTTGGCGCGGCGTGAGGCCTGCGCGCATTTCAGCGACAGTTGCTGGGCCAGCAGCTCGTCAAACTTCATCCGTTGCCAGGCCGGATGTTCTTTTTCCATCAGCGCATGTTCGTCGGCGTCGGGCGGTGGATTGTGCAGCAACCGTATTGATGCTTCAAAACTGTCCAGTCCTAGCGTAGCCAGCAGCGCCGGCGACAGCGTATCCTGCCAGTTGACCTTGCCCAGCGC
>JAYSKH010000133.1:0-8888 GCA_043726505.1 Undibacterium sp.
CCTGATACTGCCCGCCCTTCTGCACCTTCTTCCCTGCGCATGGACGTTCCGCGCGCCAGCACGCAGGCCTATGCCGAACGCACCAGCATGAGTGCGGCTTCCTCAGGCGTGTATGCGCCGGCTTCGGCAGACCAGGGCAGGACGATGGACATCCCCATGGAGTCGCGCGACGGCTTGCACATGATGACAGACGGTGAACGCCCCGCGCTGGAATACAGACTCAGTGAAACCGGCTCCATGCGCGTGCGCACCATGCGGCGCGGCGCCAAGTTCGTGATGGCGTGGCAAATCAAATAAACGCAGCCATCGCGTTTGAAGACCCAAGCCTATAGACAAACTACCGCAGAATCCGGCCCAATCCGTCCAAATACCTGCGGCCTGCCTTATACTTGCGGCTGCAAGCCCGCATCCACGCCTTTATCGGCTCTCCATTCCAAGTACCGTGCCATTTTCTTCCCTGGGCCTTATCCCTCCGCTGCTGCGCGCAGTCAGCGAAAAATCCTATACCGCACCGACCGCCATCCAGGCAGCCGCCATTCCCGCTATCCTGCGTGGAGAAGATGTGCTGGGCCTGGCCCAGACCGGCTCCGGCAAGACGGCAGCTTTTGCGCTGCCGCTGCTGCAATTGTTGCAGCAGGCCGGCAATGAAAAGCCGAAACCGGTAAAAATCGTGATCCTGGCGCCTACCCGCGAGCTGGCAGCGCAGACCGGCGCCTCCTTGCGCGCCTACGCACAGCACCTGCCGCAGCAGCCGAAAATCGCCATCGTCTTTGGCGGCGTTTCCATCAACCCGCAGATGCTGCATCTGCGCGGCGGCGCTGACATTGTCGTTGCCACGCCGGGCCGGCTGCTGGATCTGATAGACCATAACGCCATCAGCATTTCACGCACCACCACGCTGGTGCTGGACGAGGCAGACCGCCTGCTGGACCTGGGCTTTGCCGATGAAATTACGCAAATCCTGGAGCTGCTGCCGGCAAAAAGGCAAAACCTGTTTTTCTCCGCCACCTTCCCGCCCGCCGTGAATGCGCTGGCTGCCGCCTTGTTGCAGCAGCCACTGCGTATAGAGATAGAAGCGACAGACGCCGGCAAGCCCGACATCGCGCAGACGGCAATTGCCGTCGATGAAGGCCGGCGCACGCAACTGCTGCGCCACCTGATCCAGCAGCATCAATGGAGCCGGGTCATGGTGTTTGTCGCCACCAAATATGCCGCCGGCCATGTGGCCGACAAGCTGCGCCGCAACGGCATCCATGCCGAAGCCTTCCATGGCGAACTGAGCCAGGGCAAGCGCACGCAGGTGCTGGCAGACTTCAAGGCGGCGCGCCTGCAGGTGCTGGTAGCCACCGACGTTGCAGCGCGTGGCATCGATATTGCCCAGTTGCCGGCGGTGGTGAACTACGACCTGCCGCGCTCGGTGAGCGACTATACCCACCGGATAGGCCGCACCGGCCGCGCCGGCCACAGCGGTATGGCCGTCAGTTTTTATGATGCCGCCACTGATGCGCATCTGAGACTGATAGAAAACCGGCTGCAACTGAAGCTGCCGCGCGAACAGGTGCCCGGTTTCGAACCGGAGCAAAAACAGCCAGCAATGACCGACGAAGCCGCCGTACTGGCAAAAGAACAGCTCAACGGCGGCATCAAGGGCAAGAGGAAAAGCAAGAAGGACAAGCTGCGGGAAGCGGCGGCTCTCCAACTGGGCGACCCGGAACCATCCTAGATTGCCGGGCGGCAGTCCAACATTTGCATACATATCCTTAATTGCCGAGATTGCAAGCTTCAGCTATGCTCACGCTGTAGCTTGCTTTTAACCCTTATTTTGCTCGTTTTGACTCGTTTCCAACCAGCGCAATGCCGCATTTAACAAGAATCCCATGACACCTAGCCGCCTCCGCCTTACCCGGTTTTGCCGCAGCAGCCTGATCATTCTTGCCTGCATGTCCCCTTCCCTGTACAGCCATGCCCAGCCGCTACCGGCGGATGACGGCGCAGCGACACTGCCGGTGCCCGCGGTTCCTGCGCTGACGCCCGCTCCTGCTACAGTCCCTGCTACTCCGGCAACTGCTCCTGCTATTCCGGCAGCTACGACCGCTGCCGTGCCCGCATCGCCGCATCTGGAAAACGCCGTCGTCAAGATTTTTTCAACCATCCGCGCGCCTGACCCTTTCCGCCCGTGGAACAAGGCCACGCCGGTGGAAGTCAGCGGCTCCGGCGTTGTCATAGAAGGCAACCGCATCCTGACCAATGCGCACGTGGTCGGTTACGCCAGCCAGGTACAGGTGCAGGCCAAGCAAGGCGGTGACAAGATCTCGGCTACCGTAGTGGCAATTGCACGCGGTATCGACCTGGCCGTGCTGAAGCTGGATGACGAATCCTTCTTCGTCAGCCACAAGCCGCCAGTGCGCGCCAATGTGCTGCCGGACATCAAGGACGCAGTGCTGGCCTACGGCTACCCCACCGGCGGCACGTCGCTGTCCATCACCAAGGGTATCGTTTCCCGCATTGAATTCGTACCCTACAGCTACCAGACCTCCGGCCTGAGGATACAGATTGATGCCGCCATCAACCCTGGCAACAGCGGCGGCCCTGTCATTGCGGGCGACAAGATGATAGGCCTGGCCTTCTCCGGCGCGGTCAACACGCAAAATATCGGCTACATCATCCCCAATGAAGAAATCGAGCTGTTCCTCAAAGACATCGCCGATGGCCGCTACGACGGCAAGCCTGCCATGTTCGACGCCTTGCAGACGCTGGAAAACCCCGTGCTGCGCACCTATCTGAAGCTGGACCCTTCCGTGCATGGCATGGTGGTGCAGCGCCCTGCACAATCCACGCCGTCCTACCCGCTGAAGGAATGGGACGTTATCACCAAAATCGGCGATTCAACGGTCGACAACCAGGGCATGGTCAAACTGAATGCAGATCTGAACGTGCGCTTCCAGTACCGCGTGCAGCAACTGGCCAAGGACGGCAAACTGCCTATCACGCTGGTGCGCAACGGCAAAACGATGTCGATACAGCTGCCTGTCAGCGCCAGCCGCCCTCTGATGATCCCGCCGCTGCTGGGCAACTACCCTTCGTACTTCATCGCCGGCCCCATCGTATTCTCCCGCGCCACGCTGGAATTCCGCGCGCTGATCGCCAGCAACCCTGCAGCCTTGAATGCCTATGCCTACAACAACAGCCCACTGGTGACACAGCTGGGTGATGAACCCAGCGCCGAACGCGAAGAGCTGGTCGTCGTCAGCGCACCGTTTTTCCCGCACAAACTGGTGAAAGGCTATGACAGCCGCTTTGGTTCCGTCGTCTATTCAATCAACGGCACGCCGGTACGCAGCCTCAAGCACCTGGTCAGCCTGCTGCGCGATTCCAAGGATGAACTGATCGTACTGAAGTTTGACCAGCGCATAGGCGAAAACATCGTGCTGCCGCGCAAGGAACTGATGGCCGCCACCGATGAAATCCTGAACGACAACGGCATACGCTCGCAAGGTTCGCAGGATATGATGGATGTGTGGCAGGGTAAGGCGGGTAAATAAACGCCATCAGCCTTACGCTAAGCTTCCCTCCGATCCCCGCTGCGTGCGGGGATTTTTTTACCCGCATTCGCTGCACAGCATCTGGATTCAAGCTTGCGACATATATCGCAAACTCGCACTACCCGTACCTTCCAGCGGTTAAAATATCCGTGAACACAAACTTATCCTAGATGTGGGCACGATGCGTAGCTTTACCCTTGGTGTGAGCTTTTTCCTGCTGGCTTGCTTGACCTTGCTGGCGCTGAAGATGGACAGCCGCGGCGGCACGGCGCTGCCTGCACGGGTGCATCCGGCGCTGGCGCAGTTGCCGGCACAACTGGTATGGGCCTGGGAAAGGCCGGAAGACCTGCGCTGGCTGCCGGCGAAGGTTGGCGTTGCCTATGTCGCGTCAAGCATTACGTTGCAGGGCGATGAAGCGCTTGTGCATCCGCGTGCGATGCCGTTGCTGGTGAATGCATCCACGCCGCTGGTGCCGGTGCTGCATGTCGATGCGTCATGGCGCTTGCCCCCTACCCTCACTGATCAGCAGCAGGCACGCATCACGCGTGAACTGCTGCGTGTAGCCCAGCGTAGCAACAGCCGCGTGGTGCAGCTGGATTTTGAAGTGCGGCGCTCGCAGCGCGCCTTTCTTGCTGCCACCATCGCCGCCATCCGGCAACAGCTGGACCCGCAGATCGCCTTGTCCGTTACCGCGCTGGCTTCCTGGTGCCTGGACGATAACTGGATGCAGCAAAGCCGCGCTGATGAAGTTGTACCGATGGCCTTTCGCATGGGTGCAGACCAGCAGGCGCTGCGCCGCAGGTTATTGCAGCAGCAAGGCTTCAGACCAGCGCACTGCCGCTCCGCCATTGGTTTTTCCAGCGACGAGCCGATGATGCGCGTGCAGGCGCAGCGGCGTTATTATTTTTCACCCCGCCCTTGGACTGCCGCAAGCTGGCAAACCCTTGCGGCGGCGATCCCTTCTTCCCCGCAAATCCCATGACGACATCTCCTTTGGCCATGACCATGCTCTCTTTCAAACATTCGTTTAAACTCCGCTCCGCGCTGGCAGGCGCGCTGCTGCTGGCAATGTCCACGTCTGCCTTTTCCAGCGGAGGTGAAGGTTTTACTGAAAATGGTTTTGCGTCCGAATACCAGGTGGCCTCTGCGCAATTGCCGGCATTTGCAGCCGGCAATACCGGGGTACTGCCGGGCAGCTACTGGCGCATCTACCAGTATCTAGCCTTTCAGGCCGCCCGTGGCAAACCGCTGACAAAGGCGCAGCTGGAATCGCTGCACCTGGACCGCTGGCACATCGGCGGCGGCCCCGCGGATGATGCGGACAGCACCGGCAACGCCAATAGCTCCAGCGCCGGCGATGACGACGACTGGCCCAAGGCCCGCGCCGAATTCGCCAAGCTATGGGGCTTGCCAGAAGGTGCACCAGTGGAAATGACGGCCGCCAGCGAATCCGGTGAAGACTACCTGAACTGCCATCCAGACGCTTTTACGCAGGCAGTAGCCACGCTGAAAGCGCGCGCCAAGCTGGGCCCCGGCGGCAAGCCGGATGCGTGGCACAAGCTGTGGCTGCAAGGGCAGGATGCAGTGTTTGCCAATTGCGCGGAACCACCACGGCAATACGGCAAGCCCATCGTCAAACGTGTGCTGCAATTGCCGCCACCTTTACTTGCCAATGCACCGGACTGGCTCAAATACGATCAGGCGTACCAGATTGCAGCGGCCAACTTCTATGCGCGCAACTTTGATGCAGCCCATGCACAATTCCAGGCGATTGCTGCAAACAGCAAATCGCCGTGGCACAAGCTGGGCGGCTATCTGGCGGCCCGCAGCCTGATCCGCAAGGCACTGCTGAACTATCCGCTGCAAAACGGCCAGCCGCCTGCACGCGAGCGCACCGAAGCACTGCTGCAGGCCAAGAAAGAGCTGGAAGCAATCATCCCGTCCTATCCTGTCGCAAAATCAATGCTGTCGCTGGTGGATGCGCGCATCAACCCGGCTGAGCGTATCGCCGTGCTGGCGCGCACACTGGAAAAAAATCCATTCAACGAAGAAACCCCAGGCCTGCTGAACGACTATCTGGTGCTGCTGGACAAACAACCGCGCACCGCAATGATAGAGGCCAAGGAAGCAATGACCGCGTGGATAGGCAGCATGCAGGCTGAAAGCACTTCGGAATACTGGGATTCTCCTTCCGAAGAGCAGGTCCAGACGCAGCACAAACTCGCCGTAGATACCGTGCGCCAGCGCTGGCTCAACAAGGCAGACCAGACCGATCCGTTATGGATAGTGCCACTGCTGTCGCTGGCGCGCCCCAATGAACTCAGCGCAGCGGAAAAGAAAGCCGCTGCCGCCGTGCCCGCCACACACCCTTTGTACCAGACCGTGCAATACTACCTGGCGCGGCTGGCACTGCTGGAAGGCCAGCCGGCACAGGCCGACAAAGACCTGGACCGCGTGCTGGCCGCGTATGGCAAGAACATGTCGCCAGCGACTAAAAACCGCTTTCTGTCACTAAAAATGCTGTCTGCCGGCTCACAGGATGAGTTCCTTAAAGCCGCGGTGCGCCAGCCCGATACCATTGATACCGGCACGCCCATCTACAGCAAAGCCGCCAAATTGCCGCAGACAGATGAGGATTTTGACCACACGGTCTTCCGCTTCCTGCCGCTGGCAGAACTGAAAACGCTGGCGCAAAATCCGCTATTGCCGGCCGCGTGGAAACCAAGGTTGCAGGAAACCATGCTGACCCGTGCGCTGATACTGGGCGATGAACAAACCGCGCTGGAACTGCTGGACAGCGTTGCCAAGACCCGCGCTACCACCAAGCAGCTGTATGCACGCTACCGCGCCGCCAAACCCGGAGCAGACAGGAAAGTAGCCGCCAGCCTGATCCTCGTCAACACGCCGGAACTCAGCCCCTCTGTCTTTGACCAGAAAAACCAGCCCAAGTATTGGGGCTGCAAGACCTATGGCTACGCAACCACCCAGGCCAACAGACAGCCAACCAGTACCTCGCCGCGCTACCTGAGCCAGGCCCAGGTGGAAGCCGCCGCTAAAGAACAGAAAATCTTCACCAGCCTGCCGCTGCGTACCGAATACATCGCGCCGCCGCTGCTGGAATGGGTAAAACAAAAACCGAAAGATGAAGAAGCGCCAAAAGCACTGCACTTCCTGGTCGCCTCCACCCGCATGGAATGCCCGTACGGCGCCGACAAGCCGGAAAAAGATCAGCTACGCAGTGGCTATTCACGCGAGGCCTTCAATCTGCTGCACAAGCTGTATCCGAACAGCAGCTGGGCGAGGGATACCAAGTATTATTTCTAGGGCCAACATGATCGCCGCTATATAGGCGAACACTATTGGAGTGAATGCATGCAGACCGCTTGCATTCACCCTACAGGCCATAATCAGGCTGTGAATGGGCTAGCGATAAGCCTACTTCACCGCCTCAATCTCCGTCACAAACATGCTGCTGCCAGTCTTTTCCAATGTGAAATTGACCTTGTCGCCCACTTTCAGCGCATCCAGCATCGCCGGATTTTTGGCGCGGAAGACCATTGTCATGCCGGGCATGTCCATGCCGGCGATGTCGCCATGCTTCAACGTGATCTTGCCGGCGGATTTGTCTATCTTGCGGACTTCGCCAGCCGCTGTGCCAGAAGCTGCTGCCTGGGCCATTGTGCTATCAGGTGATGCAGGAGCATCCGCAGCGATAACCAGGCTGGAATGCAATACGGTGGCTGCGGCACAGGCCCGCAGCAGTTTTTTCAGTGAATTCATTATGTGTCCTTGTGTTTCATTGATTGATTAGTGCTCCATTTTCCCAGCGGGCTTCCGCACCTGAACCTCTACTTCAGGCTGTCGCTTTTGCTGCAGCGGCATGCTGGTGCCAGCCAAGGCCTGCGGTTTTGCACGTACCGGTTCGGCGGTGGCGCCGGTCCATTCATGCGCGACGGTGCCGGGTGGGTGCTGGTACCAGCCGGGGTCTTTGTAGTCTCCCGGCTTCTGGTCCTTGCGGATTTTGACGACGGTGAACATGCCGCCCATTTCCACACCGCCGAACGGGCCTTCGCCGGTCATCATCGGCGCGGTGTTGTCGGGTATCGGCATTTCCATTTCCGCCATGTCGGCCATGCCGCGCTCGCCCATCACCATGTAGTCGGGGATCAGGTTGTTGATTTTTTTAGCGAGGCCGGTGTGGTCTACGCCTATCAGGTTGGGCACGTCATGCCCCATTGCATTCATCGTATGGTGCGACTTGTGGCAGTGGAAGGACCAGTCGCCCTCTTCATCGGCCAGGAATTCTATCTGCCGCATCTGCCCTACCGCGACGTCGGTTGTGACCTCCGGCCAGCGGGCGGAGCGCGGCACCGGGCCGCCGTCGGTGCCGGTGACCTGGAATTCATGTCCATGGAGGTGGATGGGGTGATTGGTCATCGTCAGGTTGCCGACGCGAATGCGTACCTTGTCGTTCTTGCGCACCACCAGCGGATCGATGCCGGGGAAGATGCGGCTGTTCCAGCTCCACAAGTTAAAGTCCAGCATCGTCGTTACCTTGGGCGTGTACGCGCCCGGCTCAATGTCGTAGGAATTGAGCAGGAATACAAAATCCCGGTCCACCTCTTCTATCTGCGGATGCTTGCCCTTGGGGTGCGTGACCCAGAAGCCCATCATGCCCATCGCCATCTGCACCATTTCATCTGCATGCGGGTGATACATGAAGGTGCCGGGGCGACGCGCGATGAACTCATATACAAAGGTCTTACCGGGCTGTATCGATTTCTGCGTCAGGCCGGATACGCCGTCCAT
The DNA here is from genome assembly GCA_043726505.1 of Undibacterium sp. Classification (GTDB taxonomy): domain Bacteria; phylum Pseudomonadota; class Gammaproteobacteria; order Burkholderiales; family Burkholderiaceae_D; genus Undibacterium. Next base: position 8,352 of record JAYSKH010000133.1, read on the forward strand.
GCCGTTGGGCAAGCGCTGGCCATGCCAGTGCACGCTGGTGTGTTCGGGCAGCCGGTTGGTGACGAAGATGCGCACGCGGTCGCCCTCCACCACTTCTATCGTCGGGCCGGGCGACTGGCCGTTATACCCCCACAGATGGGCCTTGAAACCGGGCGCCATCTCGCGCACGACAGGCTCGGCCACCAGATGAAACTCTTTAACGCCATTGTTCATGCGCCACGGCAGCGTCCAGCCGTTCAGCGTGACGACGGGGTTATACGGCCGGCCATTTTGCGGCACCAGCGGCGGCATTGTGTCTGGTGTGGTTTGTATCACCGGTTCCGGCAGCGCCGCCATGGCGACCTTGCTGACTGAAGCTGCGGCGGCAGCAGCTGTTACTGCGCCTAGGCCGCTGAGGAAATTTCTTCTTGAACTCATTGCAAAATCCTATTCAAAATCACTTGTTTGTGGCGGCGCATTTAATCGCCAAGCTGCGTCGAAGAGGCAGGAGTGCCCGCCACTGTAGGTTTGCCGACCAGGCTCATCTCCAGATCAGCC
>JAYSKH010000134.1:0-11660 GCA_043726505.1 Undibacterium sp.
GTGTGAGCGTGTTACCACACTGAAAGCGCGCGAATCACGGCATATATTATTTAATATGATGGCGATTATCGCAGAGTTTTCCGGCACCACGGCATGATAGTACAGTGGCAAGACCCAGGACAGCGTGTTGCAGCGCGGCGCAACCCAGGGTTTTATGAATGATATTTCTGGGAGTCACCCCGGCATTTGTTACAATGCTCGCAAGACTGTCAGCAAACTTAAAGTGAATTATCATGAAAACAATGTCCAAAAAGATGCTTGCGTTGTGGATGCTTGCAGGTCTGGCATCTATTTTTACTCCAGCATTGGTGCTGGCGCAGGAAAAGGCCAAGGCGCCGCCTCCGCCTGAACTGGAGCGGCTGGATGAAGGCCCGGATACCGGCGTGACCATCGTTAAGCCTGAACCTCGTAACAAGATCACTGAAAAACGTGAAAAAGGTAAAGTCAACGAGGTCGAGGTTAAATCCGGCAAGAGCACCTATACGCTGCGCGGCGATCCTTCGATAGGCAATACTGCCAAGGGTACGGCCAACGGCGACGCCAACCGGCCGGCGATGTGGACCATCAAGGAATTCGGCGGACCGAAGGAAACCAAGGAAGCTGCAGAGCCTATCGATACTTTGCCGCCCAATCCGGCCACCCTTGCCCCGGCCTCTAGCGCCGCAGCCACCAAGAAATAATAAGTCAGGCCAGACAGCAGGCCAGACAGGCGAGGCGTCCCGCATACGGTATGTGTTGGGCGCTTTGCAGCGCCTGCATAACGCCAGCCTAACGCCAGCCTTCCTCCCACCCGCTTTAAGACGTTTTTATAGATATGGCAGTATTCACATCGGTTAGCCTGGACGACCTGGGACCATGGATGACGCAGTTCCCGCTGGGCAAGGCACTGGCAATCAAGGGCATTGCTTCCGGCATCGAAAACAGTAATTTCTTTATTACGACCGAATCCGGCGAATACGTACTGACCATCTTCGAAAACCTGAGTTTCGAGCAACTGCCGTTTTATCTGAAACTAATGCGCCACCTGGCCGACCGCGGCGTACTGGTGCCGGCGCCGATTGCCAATGCACAGGGTGAGCTGGTAGCGTCGCTGCATGGCAAGCCTGCGGCAATCGTCAGCAAGCTGGAGGGTTCTTCGCAAATGTCGCCGTTGCCAGCGCATTGCGCCGAAGTTGGCGGCATGCTGGCGCGCATGCATGTGGCGGCGCGCGATTTTCCGCTATATCAGCCGAATCTGCGCGCGCTGGACTGGTGGCAGGCGACCACGCCTGTGGTCATGCCTTTCCTGTCTGAATCCAACCGTGAACTGCTGCGCGATGAAATGCAGTATCAGCAGGCTTTTGCCGCCGGGCCGGAATACGCTGCCTTTGAACGCGGCCCGGTGCACGCCGACCTGTTTCGCAACAACGTGATGTTCGACTGCGACCGGCTGAGCGGATTTTTCGACTTTTATTTTGCCGGCTGCGACACCTGGCTGTTTGACGTCGCCGTTACCATCAACGACTGGTGCATAGACGTCGCCAGCGGTGTACTGGACCAGGCGCGTGTGGATGCGATGCTGCAGGCTTACCATACAGTACGGCCTTTTACCACCGCTGAACGTAGCGGCTGGCAAGCGATGCTGCGCGCCGCGGCACTGCGTTTCTGGCTGTCGCGCCTGTATGACTACCATCTGCCGCGCGGCGCAGAGATGCTTACGCCGCACGACCCAGGCCATTTTGAGCGCATACTACGCCTGCGCGCCACCTTGCCTGCGCCTGCTTTACCTGGGAATTGAATATTTAGTATGAACAAGCCGAATGCAATCACCGGCTGGCTGTGGGTCAAACAGGGCTTCAAGCTCTTCCTCAAGCAGCCGGCGGAATTATTAACCCTGTTTTTTGCCTATATGTTTCTCAGCATGGCGATAGGCATCCTGCCCGTCATCGGGCAATTCCTGCCGCTGATGCTGATCCCCGTGTTTGCGATGAGTTTCATGCAAGCCTGCAGGCAGGTGGAGCAGGGCAAGCGCGTCTATCCTAACCTGCTGCTGACGGGTTTCCGCTCCGCCGCCTTTCTGAAGCTGCTGCAGCTGGGCCTGCTATATATAGTGGCTGCGATTGCGGCGATTGCCATCTCCAGTCTGGTGGACGGCGGCGCGCTGTGGGATTTCATTCTTGGGCAAAAGCCGATGGACGAAAAGGCCATGCGCGAGTCCAGCCTGTTTGCCGGCATGCTGGTGGCCGCTCTGGCTTACCTGCCGGCGATGATGGCATTTTGGTACGCAGCGCCGCTGATCGCGTGGAACAGGATGTCGGTCGGCAAGGCGGTGTTTTACAGTTTCTTTGCGGTGCGCGGCGCCGGCCGCGCGTTTACCGTCTATGGCCTGGCTTGGGCGGTGCTGAGCGTGCTGCTGCCTACGCTGCTGAGTGTGCTGGTGGCGGTCATTGTCGGCCAGGCGATTGTTGTCGTGCTGATTGTCATTCCCATCACGCTGGTACTGACGGTAGTCATGTACCTGTCTTTTTATCCGACCTATACCGCAATATTCGGCACGCCTGACGACAGCGTGTAGTGCGCTGCCGCAGGCTGTCGCATGTGTTTAGCGTTCAGCGCCAGGCGCTAAGCGATTCAGCCGCCATGCTCCGAAGGCAAATCCAGATCATCAATGATCTCAAAGCTGTGCGTCATTTCTGCGGTTTTTTCCAGCATGATGGAAGCCGAGCAATATTTTTCATGCGACAGCTTGATGGCGCGTTCCACCGATGCCGGCTTCAGATTGCGGCCGCGCACCGTGAAGTGGAAATTGATCTTGGTAAATACCTTGGGTTCAGTGTCAGCGCGTTCCGCCGTCAGCTTGACGTCGCAGCCGCGCACATCCTGTTTGCCTTTGCGCAGGATCAGTACAACGTCATAGGCTGTGCAGCCGCCGGTGCCGACCAGCACCATTTCCATGGGCCGCGGGGCCAGGTCGCGGCCACCGCCATCCGGTGCGCCATCCATTGTGACGATATGGCCGGAACCGGTCTCGGCCAAAAAGGTCATGCCGGATGATCCGGTCCAGCGTACGGTAGCTTCCATGCTTTTCCTTGCTTTAACAATAAAGAGTAATTTTATATTGTAGCCCAGTCACGGCACGGGGATCGTTGCTCGCGCCCCGGCAAAATATCTTTGCAAAAAAGAAAAGTTGCTTTTCGTAACAATCTACACTGCAAATTATCTTGCACTGCACAATTTTGTGTCCTATTATTGACTCATCGGTTAGTAGTTTCCGGTTTGCCGGGACTGACCACGCAGTTTGTCTCCTCCACCTCCTCCTTTGGTGGATTGAACCCGACGCCTAACCGCTTCGGGTTTTTTTTGCCTCCCGTCGGCCTCCAAAACTTCCCATCTGCCTAATATTTAAACAGGCCTTGACACTAAGTCTTTGAAAATACTATAATTTAGGGCTCTCCTGTACGCTCAGGGGAAAAGCACTAAAAGGGCGAGTCCGGCGGGCAGTAAGTGCCGGAACCACCGAAAGAGCGTTTTACTTTTAATATTTAGGATTCATCATGAAAACCTTTTCCGCTAAAGCACACGAAGTGCAGCGCGACTGGTTCGTGATTGACGCGACAGATAAAGTACTCGGACGTGTTGCCAGCGAAGTGGCACTCCGTTTGCGCGGCAAACACAAACCGGAATTTACTCCTCACGTCGACACGGGCGATTTTATCGTTGTTGTCAATGCAGGCAAACTGCGCGTGACGGGCACTAAAGCCCTGAACAAAACATACTACCGTCATACTGGTTATCCAGGCGGTATCTATGAAACCAATTTCCAGAAAATGCAACAGCGTTTTCCAGGTCGCGCACTCGAGAAGGCAGTTAAAGGCATGTTGCCTAAAGGCCCACTCGGCTACGCGATGATCAAGAAGCTCAAAGTGTACGCAGATGGTTCCCATCCGCACGCTGCGCAGCAACCTAAAGTACTCGACCTGTAAGGATAAGACATGATCGGTAACTACAATTACGGAACCGGCCGTCGCAAGAGTGCAGTAGCTCGCGTCTTCCTGAAATCCGGCAGCGGCAAGATCGTTGTAAACGGCAAACCAGCTAACGAATATTTTTCTCGTGAAACTGGCCTGATGGTCATTCGCCAGCCTCTGGAACTGACTAACAACCTCGAAACATTCGACATCATGGTCAATGTACACGGCGGCGGCGAGTCTGGCCAAGCTGGTGCAGTTCGCCACGGTATCACTCGTGCACTGATCGACTACGAAGCAACACTGAAGCCAGAGCTGTCCAAAGCCGGTTTCGTTACTCGTGATGCTCGTGAAGTTGAACGTAAAAAAGTTGGTCTGCGCAAAGCACGTCGCGCGAAACAGTTCTCCAAGCGTTAATCTGCGGATATCTGCTCCAAAAAGCCGTCAGGGAGACCTGGCGGCTTTTTTCTTTTTCGGAGTTGGCCGCTTGTTAGTTGGGGCGATAACTGCGCTGCTGCAGTCTTGCCGTACTAAGTACTGTCTGCGCCTGCGCGCCTTGTTCTCGCCTCAAAAAGAACCGGCCATTGCGGCTGGAATGTGAGCAGCGGCATTTTTTCTTGTTTTTATCAATGGGATCGCCATATCTCAATTTGTAAATCCCATGGTCTGCGAACTTGAGGCGGGATAAACTCCTGCTAGAATACGGACAAAATTTCTTTCCGGTAATGTGGCGATAGCCGTGTTACCTCACCGGCAGGCCAGGAGATGATCCCGGCAGGGTGGTCAGATAAGGGGGCACAAGCCGCTTATCGTCTTATAGTGAAAAGGACACATCATGATCAAGGTTGGCATTGTTGGCGGTACCGGTTATACAGGCGTGGAGCTGCTGCGCATCCTGGCGACGCATCCTGAAGTGCAGATAACGGCGATTACTTCGCGCAAGGAAGATGGCTTGCCAGTGTCTGATATGTATCCTTCGCTGCGCGGCCGCGTGGATATTGCCTTTTCTTCTCCGGATAAAGCCAAACTGACCGAATGCGATGTGGTGTTCTTTGCGACGCCGCACGGCGTTGCGATGGCCCAGGCGCCTGAACTGCTGGCTGCCGGCGTCAAGGTCATTGACCTGGCGGCGGATTTCCGCCTGCAGGACGTCAAGCAGTTTGGAAAATGGTATGTCATGCCGCATAGCGCCACCAATCTGCTGGAGGAGGCCGTGTATGGCCTGCCTGAACTGAACCGCGATGCGATCAAAAAAGCGCGCATCATCGGCAACCCAGGCTGCTACCCGACCACGATGCAGCTTGGATTTTATCCGCTGCTGAAAGCCGGCGTCATCGATGCCGGCAGCCTGATTGCTGACTGCAAATCCGGCGTGTCCGGCGCGGGCCGCAAGGCTGAACTGGGGCTGCTGTTTTCTGAAACCAGCGATACATTCAAAGCTTATGGTGTTTCCGGCCACAGGCATACACCGGAAACGGTAGAGCAGTTACAGCGTATGAGTAAGGACAAGGTCGGCCTGCTGTTTACGCCGCACCTGGTGCCGATGATACGCGGCATGCATTCCACGTTGTACGGCCGCCTGACAAAAGATATCAGCAATGAAGAACTGCAGGCGCTTTTCGTGGACGCTTATAAGGATGAAACCTTCGTCGATGTGATGCCTTTCGGCTCGCATCCCGAAACCCGCTCCACCCGCGCCTCCAACATGCTGAGGCTGGCGCTGCACCGTCCGGACAATGGCAACACCGTGGTGGTGCTGGTCGTGCAGGACAATCTGGTCAAGGGCGCCTCCGGCCAGGCGGTTCAGTGTATGAACCTGATGTTCGGCCTGGACGAAACCACCGGCCTGATGCATGTGCCGGTGATGCCGTAACCAGTATTCATGGCTAAGACCTCTTCGTGGAAGCGGCGCATCGCAGCGTCGAAAATGACCATCAAGCAGCAGCGGCCATGGCCCGTGACGGTGGCCATGGTGGCACTGGTCGTTGGCCTGGGCGGTGCGATGGCGATGTGGACCTATGACCTGGGCCGCAGCCTGACCGGCTTCGAGCCCAAAGCCAGCAAAGAAAAATTGCAGGTCTTGCAAAAGCAGGTGGAAGACCTGACCACCGAGCGCGACAAGCTGGCCTTGTCGGCCAATACGGTGGAAAGCCAGATGAACATCGACCGCTCGATGCAAAAGCAGCTGACCGACCAGATCAAGACACTGACCGCGGATAACATGAAGCTGAAGGATGATCTTTCCTTTTTTGAAAGCTTAATGCCTTCCGCCACAGGCCCCGAAGGTATTACCGTGCAGCGGCTGGCAGCCGATATGGCAGCTCCTAATCAGTTGCGCTACCGTATCCTGGTCATGCAAGGCGGCAAAGGCAGCAATGATTTCTCTGGGGAATTACAGTACAACCTGACCCTTGTGCAGGCGGGCAAAAGTGTTATGATGCAATTCCCCGATCCCAAGGCTGGCGATTCCGCCAAGCTAAAATTGTCATTCAAACACTATCAGCGCCTCGAGGGCCTGATCCCCTTGCCGGACGGCGCGACGGTCAAGGCAGTGCAGGCAAAAGTGGTGGATCGTGGCCAGGTACGCGCTCAACAATCGATTAATCTGTAAGGAAGCTTGTCCATGTTCAGTCGCAAAAACAAGAGTACGATTGATAGTCTGATTGGCGTCGCCACGACCATAGAGGGTAATCTGCATTTCAAGGGCGGGTTGCGTATTGACGGTTACGTCAAGGGCAATGTCATTGCAGAAGCAGGGGAGGCCAGCATGCTGGTGATCTCTGAGCAGGCAAAAATAGACGGCGAAGTCCGTGCTGGCCACATTGTCGTCAACGGCGAGATCAATGGCCCGGTATTTTCTGCCGAACTGATTGAATTACAGCCAAAAGCCCGCATATCTGGGGATGTGCATTATAAAGCGCTGGAAATGATGAGCGGTGCACTGGTTGCCGGCAAGCTGGCGCATGACCAGCTGTCTGAACCGATGATGCTGAAGCTGGCGTCATCCAACGGCGGTTAATTCCGGCTGTAGCAGCAACTGTTGACGAATAGTTGTTGACGAATACATACGGCTTTCACGCCGAACACTGAAACACCCGGGTTCGCTGCCCGTTTTTTAGGCGGCAAAACATGCGATATCGAATTAAGGTCTATAATGAGGCCTGACAGAATTGTAGGAGCAAGAAATGAACGCCATAGCCGAAATGCCAGCACCGATTGTTTTTACCGATAGCGCCGCCGCCAAGGTTGCGCAATTGATTGAAGAAGAAGGTAATCCTGACCTGAAACTGCGTGTATTCGTGCAGGGCGGTGGTTGCTCCGGCTTCCAGTATGGTTTCACTTTTGATGAAATCACCAATGAAGACGACACTGCAATGACCAAGAACGGCGTGCAGCTGCTGATCGACTCCATGAGCTACCAGTATCTGGTCGGCGCAGAGATCGATTACAAGGACGACCTGGAAGGCGCGCAATTCGTCATCAAAAACCCGAATGCTACCACTACCTGCGGTTGCGGTTCGTCGTTTTCTGCCTGATCTCCGGTTGTGACCAAAAAAGGACGCTGCGGCGTCCTTTTTTTATGGGCTGAAATTAATTCAGCGCTGATCTCCGCAACAATTCACCACTGCCTGTCCAACATTCATTACACTTGAAGTCTCAATAAAAGGAATGGCTATGGAGCAGGCAAGTTCGGGCGACATGTATCGCCAGCGCCAGCGCGAGGTAGTGGCCGCATTGCGCGCCGCGATTCCGACGCAGTGCGTATTGTTTCAGGAAGAAGATACCCGTCCGTATGAGTGCGACGGACTGGCCGCCTACCGCCAGTTGCCGATGGTGGTGACGCTGCCCGAAAATGAAGAGCAGGTCATCGCCGTGCTGAATGTATGCCGTGCGCTGCAGGTGCAGATTGTGCCGCGCGGCGCGGGCACAGGTTTGTCCGGCGGCGCGATGCCGATTGCCGACGGCGTCGTATTATCCACTGCAAAACTGAACCGCATCGTCAAGGTTGATGCCTATGCACGCACGGCCATCGTCCAGCCCGGCGTGCGCAACCTGGCAATTTCAGATGCGGTCGCCAGACACGGCCTTTATTATGCTCCGGACCCTTCATCGCAGATCGCCTGCACGATAGGCGGCAATGTCGCCGAAAATTCCGGCGGTGTGCATTGCCTGAAATATGGTTTGACCGTGCACAATGTGCTGCGCGTCAGGATGATCACCATCGAAGGCGAAGTGGTAGAACTGGGCAGCGGCGCGCTGGATGCGCCCGGCCTGGATCTGCTGGCGGTATTCATCGGCTCTGAAGGCATGCTGGGTGTGGTGACGGAAGTGACCGTCAAGCTGGTACCCAAGCCGCAAGCGGCGCGCGTCATCATGGCCTCGTTTGACGACGTGGTCAAAGGCGGCAACGCAGTGGCCAACGTCATCGCCGCCGGCATTATTCCTGCGGGGCTAGAGATGATGGACAAGACGTCGTCGCGCATGGTGGAGCCGTTTGTGAAAGCCGGTTACGACATCGATGCAGAAGCGATCCTGCTGTGTGAATCTGACGGCACCGTCGATGAAGTCGAAGAAGAGATCCAGCGCATGACGGCGGTGCTGCAGGAGTCAGGCGCAACGGCGATTGCTGTGTCGCAGTCGGAAGCTGAGCGGCTCAAATTCTGGTCTGGCCGCAAGAACGCCTTCCCGGCGGCCGGCCGCATCTCACCGGATTATTACTGCATGGACGGGACGATACCGCGCAAGAATCTGGCGCAGGTACTGATCAGCATTTCCGAAATGGAGCAGAAGTACGGACTGCGCTGCGCCAATGTGTTCCATGCCGGCGACGGCAATCTGCATCCGCTGATCCTGTTTGACGCCAACCAGCCCGGCGAATTCCATCGTGCCGAGCAGTTCGGCGCCGACATCCTGGAGCTATGCGTAGCCGTAGGCGGCACCATTACCGGCGAACACGGAGTGGGCATAGAAAAAATCAATTCCATGTGCGTGCAATTTTCCGAAACGGAACGCGAAGCCTTTTTTGCCGTCAAGCGCGCGTTCGATACGCCCTTCCTGCTGAATCCAGATAAGGCCATCCCCAGCCTGCACCGCTGCGCCGAATACGGCCGCATGCACGTCAAGCGAGGGGCACTGCCGTTTCCCGAGCTGGAACGCTTTTAAAAAAAAGAAAACACAGACATGGATCAACTACTGGAAGACATTCGCCAGCGCATTCTGGCAGCCGGTGCCAGCAAGACCGCGCTGCGCATACGGGGCGGCGGCACCAAGGACTGGTATGGGCAAGCGCCGAGCGGCGAGTTGCTGGATACGCGCGCCTATACCGGCATCATCGCCTACGACCCTACCGAGCTGGTCATCACTGCGCGCTGTGGAACACCGCTGGCGAAGATAGAAGCGGCATTGGCCGAGCAGAATCAGATGCTGGCGTTTGAGCCTCCGCATTTCGGCGAAGCTGCGACGATAGGCGGCGTAGTGGCCGCAGGCCTGTCCGGCCCGCGCCGGCAGGCTGCGGGTTCGGTACGCGATTTTGTGCTGGGCGCCAGCCTGCTGGACGGGAAGGGAGAGTTGCTGCATTTCGGCGGCCAGGTCATGAAAAATGTGGCTGGTTACGACGTATCGCGGCTGCTCACGGGTTCGCTCGGCAGCCTGGGCTTGATTACCGAAGTGTCGCTCAAAGTACTGCCAAGACCTTTTGCAGAAACGACGCTGGTGTTTGCGCTGTCGGAAGCAGACGCACTGATGCGGCTGAACCAGTGGGGCGGGCAGGCGCTGCCTATTTCCGCCAGCGCCTGGCATGTGGGTCGGCTGATGTTGCGCCTGTCCGGCGCGGAAGCGGCGGTGCGCGCGGCAAAACAAAAGCTGGGCGGCGAAGTTGTGGACAATGCGGATGCCTACTGGGCATCGCTGCGCGAGCACACGCATGATTTCTTTACGCAGGACGACAACCGTGGCCTGTGGCGCCTGTCGCTGCCGTCCACCGCAGCACCGCTAGTGCTGAAGGGAAAATCGCTGATAGAGTGGGGCGGTGCGCAGCGCTGGCTGTACAGTGACATGGAGCCGCAGACGATACGCGACGAAGTAGCCAAAGCGGGCGGCCATACCACGCTGTTTCGCGGCGGCGACAAGGAGCTGGGCGTATTCACGACGCTGGCAAAGCCAATTGCCGCCATCCATCACAAGCTGAAAAGCGCCTTTGATCCATCCGGGATATTCAATCCCGGCCGGATGTATAAAGACTTCTGACCATGCAAACCAATCTCGCCGATTTCATCAAAGACACCCGCGAAGGCCAGGAGGCAGACCAGATCCTGCGCAAATGCGTGCATTGCGGTTTCTGCACCGCGACCTGCCCTACCTATCAATTACTGGGCGATGAGCTGGATGGCCCGCGCGGCCGCATCTACCTGATCAAGCAGGTGCTGGAAGGCAAACCGGCTACGGCAAAAACGCAGATGCACCTGGACCGCTGCCTGACCTGCCGCAACTGTGAAACAACTTGCCCTTCCGGCGTCCAGTACGGCCGCTTGGTGGACATAGGCCGCAAGGTCGTTGACGAGCAGGTGCCACGCCCGTTGGGCCAAAGCCTGAAGCGCAAGGCCTTGCAAGAGCTGCTGCCGCGTAAATGGCTGTTCTCGCCGGCGATGAAGGCCGGGCAGATGCTGCGGCCCCTGCTGCCGCGCGCGCTGAAGAACAAGGTGCCGCAGCCCTTGTCCGCCGGTGTGTGGCCACAGGCAGAACACGCGCGCAAGATGCTGCTGCTGGATGGCTGCGTGCAGCCCGCGATGTCGCCCAATATCAATGCCGCCACCGCGCGCGTGCTGGATGCGCTGGGTGTGCAGCTGGTCGTTGCCCCTAAAGCAGGCTGTTGCGGGGCGATACGTTATCACCTGAATGAGCAGGAGGCTGGCCTGGATGACATGCGGCGCAATATCGATGCATGGTGGCCTTATGTCGAAGCCGGTGCGGAAGCCATCGTGATGACGGCGTCCGGCTGCGGCGTCACCGTCAAGGAATATGGTCATCTGCTGGCGCATGATGCTGCCTATGCCGATAAGGCTGCGCGCATTTCTGCGCTGACGCAGGATCTGAGTGAAGTGCTGCCGCAGTTTGAGGCGGAGCTTGCCAGCAAGCTGGCTGGCAAGATAAGCAAGCGCGTGGCCTGGCATCCGCCTTGCACTTTGCAGCATGGGCAGCAGATACGCGGCAAGGTGGAGGGGCTGTTGCGTAGCGCGGGTGTTGACGTGCAGTTGTGCGCGGATAGCCATCTGTGCTGCGGTTCTGCTGGCACCTATTCGGTGTTGCAGCCGGAGTTGTCTTATCAGTTGCGCGATAATAAGTTGCGCAATTTGCTGGAGACTGAGCCGGAGGTTATTTTGTCGGCTAATATTGGGTGTTTGACGCATTTGCAGTCGGGGACTGGGGTGCCGGTTAGGCATTGGATAGAGTTGGTGGATCAGGCGCTGGCCTGACGTGCTCATTAGTGCGTATTTGGAAAATTACTCTTCGTGGATACCGGCCGGGGGTGGCCCGGCAGCCACCTACTTTATTTTGCTCCGCCAAAATAAAGTAGGCAAACAAAAGGCGGCCGCAGACTTGCCCTTCGGGTGATGACGCAAGCGTCATCACATTTTGCTGCATTACAAAAAATGGGAAATGGGCGAAACTCGCCTTCGGCTCAGACAACACCCATTTCTGATCCATTTTCTGTAA
>JAYSKH010000135.1:0-36866 GCA_043726505.1 Undibacterium sp.
CCACACACTCGACGACCATGCAGAGCAACGGCAAAATCAGCGTATTGCTCGCAGATGACCACGCCATCGTGCGCGAAGGGCTTGCATCCATGATTGCGCGGCAGGCCGACATGTCGGTCATCGGCGAAGCGGAAAATGGAAAAGATGCCGTCGATAAATGGACGGCATGCCGCCCGGATGTCACGCTTCTGGATCTGAGAATGCCGGTCATGGATGGCGTCGCCGCCATTCAGCATATCCGCCGCCTGGACAGCAACGCCAGAATCATCCTGCTGACCACCTTCGATACCGACAATGACATTTGCAGGGCAATAAAAGCGGGAGCGAAAGCCTATTTGCTGAAAGACTCCCTGCGCGACGAAATTTTTGATTGCATCAGAAAAGTCCATCGCGGAGAAACATGCATTTCACCCAGCCTGATCGCCAAGCTCGCCAGCGGCATGAGCAACGAAGACCTGACGCACCGCGAACTTGAAGTACTTAAACTGCTGGCCAGCGGCAGGAGCAATAAGGAAATCGGCACGACGCTGTTCGTCGGAGAAAGCACCGTCAAGTCCCATCTGCGCAGCATCTTTACCAAACTCAATGTCGCCAGCCGGACCGAGGCGGTCAGCCTGGCAAACCGGCGTGGCCTGGTGGATCTTTAGACGCCTTACCTGATTATCTGGGAGGGTTTCAGAATTTTGTTCACCATGAATCTCCCATCCTAAATCAAGTTAATGGCCGCCAGGCAGTACATCTACTAGCCGCGCGCGTTACTCTCTGTTCAAATGCAGCGCCAGATACTGTATTTGGGCAATGTCGTCTCTCTCTCCAGAGTCTCTCACTCTGACATGCAATGATACTGCTCCTCTATCATCCCCACTACGACCTAGAAACTACCACGACCTACGAGACACCCCCACTGGCAGTACGACTAAAGAACGTTCCAAATATTGATTGTCAGTCGATAAATTTTCTGAGATGAGCCTTAGCTTGCGGTCCGAAGTGACGTTCTTTATATTCATAATTGCAACAATTTCTTCCACATGATACTGTTTGAAAACAATTGAAACGCTTTGTGGATATGTTTGAACCACACGGAATTACCGTTTGCATTTCGGCAGTCAATGTACAGAACATCTATGACGACAACTATGTCCAATACACCTCCCCCGTTGAATCAAATCTTGTATGGTCCGCCTGGCACCGGTAAGACCCACAACACTATCGATGAAGCTCTCGCAATACTTGATCCTGCTTATCTTGACGAGCATCGTATCGACAGGACAAAGTTGCGGGCCCGGTTCAACGAGCTTGAAGCGTCAAAACATGTCCGTTTCGTGACCTTCCATCAGAGCTTTAGTTATGAAGATTTTGTGGAGGGGTTGCGAGCCGAGCCCGACGAAGTGACAGGTCAGTTGAAATTTCTTCCGATGGATGGGGTGTTTAAGACCATCTGTGAGGATGCTATTACCAAGGTGGTTGTCGACGAAGTGCCTGACATCGACCTTAGTGAAAACACCATCTGGAAAATGTCGCTTGGTAACCGCAACGAAGAGAACTACGTTTATGAGGAGTGTATCGCCAATAGCCGCATACTTTTGGGTTGGGGCGCTGGCATCAATTTTTCTGACGTAAAAAACAAGGCTGACATAGTTACCGCGTTCAAAACCAAGCACCTCGACTACACTACGAGCGACTATCCTGTTACAGCCGTCAACTCTTTTGTACTTGGAATGAAAGTCGGCGATTTGGTGGTTGTCGCCGATGGCAACTCCAAGTTTCGCGCAATCGGTGAAATCACTGGAAACTACGAGCATCTGCCCCGTGCTGAGGAAGATGACGATTTCGCACAAAGTCGCGCAGTACGTTGGCTCAAAGTTTTTTCACCTTCGACTGCATGCAGCGTTCTTATGAATAAGAACTTCATGATGAAGGCAATTTATAGGCTTGGACCTGAAGTAATTGACCGCAGCAAGCTGCGCCAGTTGCTATCGTCCAAGGTAAGCGAAGTTCGCGAGCGAGATGGGCCAACAGCACGTGTTTTAATTATCGACGAAATCAACCGCGGCAACATTTCACGCATTTTTGGAGAGTTAATAACTCTGATCGAGCCAACTAAGCGCGCAGGAAATGAAGAAGCTTTGTCGGTCATGCTTCCATACTCGAAACAGCTTTTCAGTATTCCGAATAACTTGTTTTTGATCGGGACGATGAATACGTCTGATCGCTCCCTCACTGGTTTGGATATTGCCTTGCGGCGTCGTTTCGTGTTCAAAGAAATGCCGCCACGTCCTCAATTGCTTACAGGAGTTAACGTCAACGGTATTGCGATCGATGTACTTCTAGAAATCATGAATCAGCGCATTGAGGCGCTGCTTGATCGTGAGCATTGCCTGGGGCATGCCTATTTTATGCCGCTAATAAAGGACAGCTCGATCGCGCGTCTGGCTCGAATATTTAAGCAGCAAATCATCCCACTTCTAAAAGAATATTTTTTTGAAGATTGGGAGCGTATTGGCTGGGTCCTTAACGACCATCGCAAGCTGGCAGTGAATTGCTTCGTGTTACCCGCCAGCGCCAATGCGACGGTACTGTTTGGAGAGGACTTCGGAGGGAAAGTCCAAGGCAAAACCTGGGAGATCAATACAGATGCCTATGATCGCATCGATGCCTACTTGGGCATCATCGATCACAAGACTACAACACCAGTTGTAGCATCACTGGTCGAACGCGAGGTTGCAGAATACGGCGGTTATCGATTGGAACGCCTCGCTGACACAACCGTCAAGGTTTTCGAAAACGGCGAAGAGCAAGTCGCCATGCCCATCCTACGTACTTTAGCAAAGCAGCTCGGCGTAAACTTACAGAACCCAAAAGGTGGAGACCACAATACCCGACAGTTGGGTGACAAAGTAATCAAGGCAGCACTGCAGGCAAAATCTTGAAACAGGCAGTAGTCGTTCGTGAATATGCGAAATTGACGACTCTACAAATTGAGCCGACATTAGATCGGGCGACTATATCAAAGAGTGCATTTGAATGGCTATGCCGCTTGGCTGGGGAGTTCCGTGCTAGCGGCGCTCAATTGCTTGAGGTAGAGGGTACACAATGGCTTCGTCTTGATAATTTTGTGGGAATTTTAGAAACGCCCTGCGGAACAACTGTCGAAATTTTGCCAAAACATCATGATAGTCTTTCGTCAGAAGCATTATCTCGTGCGCTGTTAGTCCGCATGATCCAAGCGGCTTTGAATTTGCCGACTCGCCAGGTTGGAGCTGCCGACATTACGCTGTTTGACGCACCGCTCTCTGAATGGCTGAGACGCCAGTTTTTGGAGGCGCTTGAGCATCTCGTTAAACGCGGCATGAAATTTGACTACCTGCTGGTTGAAGAAGAGCAGCGTCATTTAGTTGGGCAGCTTGATATGGTGCGTCAAGCACGTCAAACACCAGATCGCGCTCATTATTTTCATACGCGCCATGATGTATTTTCTCCCGACTCGCCTGAGAATCGCCTTATTAAGTCTGCTTTGGTAAGTGTGGCTAGGTCCACTCAAGACCCTTCCAACTGGCGCATATCCCATGAGTTATTGCAGGCGCTAGCAGATGTACCGGCCTCGCGGGCCTTTGCGGCAGACTTCAAAAAGTGGCGCAGCGGGCGCTTGATGGCGCATTACGCGCCCATTTTTCCTTGGTGCCAATTAGTGCTCGGACAAAGGATGCCGATGGCCGTGCAAGGCGAATGGCACGGCATGAGCATGCTTTTCCCAATGGAAAAACTATTCGAACATTTCGTCGAAGCTGCATTGCGACGTGACCTTCCTAAGGCAGTTCAGATTATCTCGCAGTCGCGCAAGTTTTCTCTATGCGAGCATGATGGTGAAAAATTTTTCCAGCTTCGTCCTGACCTGTTATTAAAACACGCAGGGCTGTCTATTGTTTTAGATACCAAGTGGAAGCGCCTCAATGAAAAGACGCGCGACAAAAAATATAACATCTCACAAAGCGATTTTTATCAACTTTTTGCGTACGGGCACAAGTACATCGAAGGAAGTCAAGCCTCAAAGGAGCTCGTACTTGTATATCCCAAGACTTCCACGTTTTCGACCCCATTGGCCCCATTTGCGTTTAGCTCTAGCATGACCTTGTGGGTACTTCCCTTTGAGATGGGAAATAAAGCTGGCGAAGAAAAACTTATACTTTCCGATCTCATGCATCTAACTCAGGCATTGCGCCTTGCCCAATCTAATTAAAATGGGTCTGCTGGCGACTTTTTAGTAGCCTATATCGCAATCTCCTTCATTGAAGGGGTGGGTAGCCTGTAAATGAATGAATTTAGATTCAAATAAAATCAGCAACTAGGCTAGCGTCGCTTCAACCTAAACCACTGATTATTAAGCAAAAATCAATTTACCTCATTTTCAGTCCTTGAAAAACACCCACCTCGCCCCTATAATTAGCACTCGTCAGGAGAGAGTGCTAACAGCGTTTTCCTTGGCCAAGCGGCTGTAGGACAGCCAATAGAGAATAATCGTGTGTCTTTGGCAACGTTGCGGCTTACCGCAACATCGGGTGATACCGCTGCAACACAAAGCCGCATATTCATTTTGTTAACACCAATAGCTAATATTTAAGGAGCTTGTATGAACCTTCGTCCCTTGCATGACCGCCTGATCGTAGAACGTCTGGAACAAGAAGAAAAAACTGCATCCGGTATTGTTCTGCCTGGCGCAGCCGCTGAAAAACCGGATCAAGGTCGTGTTCTGGCAGTTGGCACAGGCAAACAGCTCGACGACGGCAAAGTACGTCCGCTGGATGTCAAAGTTGGCGATCTGATCCTGTTCGGCAAATATTCTGGCCAGGCTGTCAAAGTTGACGGCAAAGAAGTCCTGGTTATGCGCGAAGAAGACGTTTTCGCAATCGTACAGAAATAATTTGCGGCTCTTGCGCGCCGATGCGCACAGGGGCAATTTTGCATCTACCTTATTTAAGTATCCTGGAGATTTAACATGGCAGCTAAGCAAGTAATTTTCGGCGACGACGCACGCGCCAAGATCGTTAATGGCGTGAACATCCTCGCCAATGCAGTTAAAGTAACACTGGGCCCTAAAGGCCGTAACGTAGTTCTGGAGCGTTCTTTCGGCGCGCCTACAGTCACCAAGGATGGTGTTTCTGTTGCTAAAGAAATCGAACTGAAAGACAAGCTGGAAAACATGGGCGCGCAGCTCGTGAAAGAAGTGGCTTCCCGCACTTCCGACAACGCTGGTGACGGTACAACAACTGCTACTGTATTGGCACAAGCGATCGTTCGCGAAGGCTTCAAATACGTTGCAGCGGGTTTCAACCCAACTGACCTGAAGCGCGGCATCGACAAGGAAGTTATCGCTATCGTCGCTGAAGTAAAAAACCTGGCCAAGCCAACGACAACCAACAAAGAAATCGCTCAAGTTGGTTCGATCTCCGCTAACTCCGACGCAGACATCGGCGACATCATCGCCAAGGCAATGGACAAAGTGGGCAAGGAAGGCGTCATCACTGTTGAAGACGGCAAATCCCTGAACAATGAACTGGATATCGTTGAAGGTATGCAGTTTGACCGTGGCTACCTGTCACCGTACTTCATCAACAATCCAGAAAAACAATCCGTTATCCTGGAAAACCCGTTCATCCTGTTGTTCGACAAAAAAATCTCGAACATCCGTGATCTGCTGCCGGTACTGGAACAAGTTGCAAAATCCGGGCGTCCACTGCTGATCATCGCTGAAGATGTCGATGGCGAAGCGCTGGCAACTCTGGTTGTCAACAACATCCGCGGCATTCTGAAAACTGCAGCTGTTAAAGCTCCAGGCTTCGGCGACCGTCGTAAAGCCATGCTGGAAGATATCGCTATCTTAACCGGCGGCCAAGTGATCGCTGAAGAAGTTGGCCTGACACTGGAAAAAGCAACTCTGCAAGATCTGGGTCAAGCTAAACGCATCGAAATCGGTAAAGAAAACACTACCGTTATCGACGGCGCAGGCGAAGCAGCGACTATCGAAGCACGCGTTAAACAAATCCGCGCGCAAATCGAAGAAGCAACTTCCGACTACGACCGTGAAAAACTGCAAGAACGCGTTGCCAAACTGGCAGGCGGTGTTGCTGTGATCAAGGTTGGCGCTGCAACTGAAGTTGAAATGAAAGAGAAAAAAGCACGCGTTGAAGATGCACTGCACGCTACCCGCGCAGCTGTAGAAGAAGGCGTTGTTCCTGGCGGCGGCGTTGCCCTGCTGCGTGCACGTGCTAACGTTAAAGACCTGAAGGGCGACAATCCTGACCAGGAAGCCGGTATCAAGATCGTTCTGCGCGCTATTGAAGAACCATTGCGCCAGATCGTTGCCAATGCTGGCGACGAGCCATCTGTTGTTGTGAACCAAGTATTGCAAGGTACTGGCAACTACGGCTATAACGCAGCCAACGGCACTTACGGCGACCTGGTAGAACTGGGTGTTCTGGATCCAGCTAAAGTAACTCGCTCCGCATTGCAAAATGCAGCGTCTGTTGCCGGCCTGATCCTGACTACTGATGCTCTGGTTGCAGAACTGCCAGAAGATAAAGCAGCTGGCGGTATGGGCGGCGGCATGGGTGGTATGGGCGGCATGGGTGGTATGGACGGCATGATGTAATTCCGCAAGGATTACAGCGCTGGACAGAAGCCTCGCTTCATTCAGTAAAGACGAAGAGCCCCGCAGTGAAAGCTGCGGGGCTTTTTGTTTGCCAGGTACCAGCATCAACCGGCATCACCTGCACCAACTGCTTGCGCTCAGCCTGCAGGCTTCTGCGAAGCCTGCATATGATTCACATCGCTCGCATAAGCGCCCTGCTGCACTACAAAACCGTTGAAGGCTTGCAGCAGCGGCTGGTATTTGCCGTCATCCCCTTCCAGCGCCATCAATGCATAACATACCGCTTCCAGCGTGGACAACTGGTGTTCGCCATGCGCCTTGCGGATCAGGTACTGCGATGCCGGCGGATCACGCAACGGCAGGCGCGGCAACTGTTGCAGCAAAGGGTTCAGGTACAGCATTTTGCGGCTTTTGCGCCAGGTGCCGTCCAGCACGATCAGCCTCAGCTGTGATGGGTCTTGCAGCAGCGCCGGTTGCAAAGGCGGCGCGGGTATCAGGCCCAGCGCCTTGTCATCCGGCGTCTCTGGATACAGCAATACTGGCAATCGGCCATCTGCATATAGCAACGCCTGCAAATCATCAGGCCCGAACACTTCCCCTGTATGCAGGCTGCTGCCGGACAGGCTCAGGTGCAGCAGGCGCGCGGTGCCTTTGGCGTTGTGAACCTCCATCGGGTGCTGCAACACCAGCACGTCCACTGTACTGGCGACAGGGCTGACCCACTGGCAGATACAGGTAGACTGGGGACGCAGGCAGTCGCGGCATATGAGACGTTTGGTGGCGGATTCCGGGATCATGCAGGGATTTTATCCAAAACCCCGGTATGGACCTATGATTATCGACACCAAAGGAGACTTTCATGAAAACCATTTATCCGCGCATTGCCCTGCTTGTGCTGTGTGCGCTGACACTGACCACCGAGGTCGCGGCAACAAATGCGGCACCGCTGATCCTGATTGAAATCCACCAGCCCGCCGGCCAGGGCAAACCGCTGGATCTGCGTGTGCAAGAGCTATCCCGTGATGCCAAAACGTCCACGGTGGAAATTCATTTTGTATCCGGCGCCTCCGTGCCTTCATCGATGTTCATCATGCATGCCATTTATGACATCGCCCGGGCGCGTGGCGACCGTTATTTTGTGAAACTGGATGAGCAGGCGGGAGATGCCGGAAAAAGAACCATACTGATCGGTTTTTCCAGGGAGAAAGTGGAAGATATCGATACCTATTATGACACCGCACATTTGCCCCACCATGAGGCCAGGCTGGAGCAACTGGATGCAGATATGTTTGATCTGGTGTTCAAAAAACAGGACTTACCCAAAGGGAAATAAATTTCATCACTATATCTTTATTGCAGACGGATAACGTCTTGAACTCTCCTCTGTCGTACACTATGCTGGAAGCTCGCTTCCTCACATTCCAGCATAACTTAACAGGTGATACCCATGTCTACGGCCCCGATTGATTCCAGTGCCCCGCAATATATCTATCGTCCGCCTCAACCGCCTGTGGACAATAGCCAGACTGCGTCGCAAAGCAATGTAAGCACGCAGCGGACCACGCAAACCCAGACCACGACTGCCCCCAAGGCAGCGTCACAATCCAGCGAAGTGCAGGATCAAGCGCCTCCACCACCTCCGCCGCCAACCGTCAATACCAACGGCCAGCAGATAGGCACAACCCTCAGCACCACTGCTTAAGCCATTCTTAAGCTAATCGGACAACATAAAAAGCTCGCTTCTAGCGAGCTTTTTTATTTGTGGAACAACTCTGCCAAACATATCGCACGCGCTTATACTTTCATCCATAACAACTCCGCAAAGTAGTGATGCAAAATCAACAAGCGACATGCCAGGCGCTGCTGAACGCCCGCTTTGCATCCGAAGTGGACATTATCGGATTTCCACACAAGCTGCCTGCGTTACAACTCGCCGGCCCCATGCCACTGCCGGTAGACCTGCAAGGTAGCCGCGATGTGCATAACGCCAGGTTGCAGCAGCAACAACGGCCGAATGACTGGCATGCGCTGCTGACGTCAGCGGCGGAGTATAAAAAAATGCCGCCTTCGCTGGATGTGCATACGGTCGACTTTGCAACAGTGTGCGCGTTGCGCGAGCATGGCCACAAACCGCCCATCGTCAGCGCGTGCGCGGTGCTGATATGTGCAGACAAACGCGAGATCATCGTGCATCGCCGTTCATCACACAGCGCCACCGCACCCAATGCCTTACATACGATAGGCGGCGCTTATCTGCCGCAGTCGGCAAGCCAGCCGGCAGATGCCGACCTGTTGGCGACCATGCTGCGTGAAATTAAGGAAGAAACCGGACTCGTGCTACAAGTACCCACATTACCTCCAATGATGTGCTCGCAAGAGCTGGCGACAGGCTTCATTCAGTTTGTTTTTCTGGGCCTTGTTGTGCCGACTGCGGCATTGGAACAGTTAAGCAATAGCTGGGAAGGCAGCGCCGTTTGTATAGGCTACGATGAGCTGGGCGAAGCGCTGAGCCAGCCGGACTGGGTCACCAGCGGCAAAGTCCATGTGCTCGCGTGGCTGGCGCTGGGCGCGCCTGGCATTAATACCGGCCAGCGCTTTGATGGCCTGACTGCGACTCAGCTGTTTGAAACTTTTTTCAACCGCTGATTTCGGCGCACGCTTACGCCATAGCACATTGACGCATTAATTTTTTGATACACTCGCTTATCACTTTTATACGGGAAAACCCATGACGACTATCCGACGCCTGCTTCCGCTGTTACCTGCGTTGCTACCCGCATTGCTGGGCACGCTTGCCGCAAGCGCCCACGCAGAATCTGTGGCCTTCAGCTTTGCCACAGCGCAGCAAGCCAGAACCGTGCTGACGACGCGTGATGATTTCGTGCAGGGCCAGAGCCCTTTCGACCGCGCTGCCAGGCTGAAGACAGCCGGAGAAGTCAATGAATCTACCTACCTGAAATTTGTCAGCGACAATGCGCAGGAATGGAGCGAAAAAGAAAAAGCGCTGGTGCAGGAGGCCTTCAGCAAGATACAACCAAGGCTGGATGCGCTGTCGCTGCCTTTTCCCAAGCAGGTGCTGATGATCAAGACCACCGGCAAGGAAGAAGGCGGCGCGGCCTACACGCGCGCCAATGCCATCATCCTGACGGAAGCCGAACTGGCAGATGATAAAAAAACCGGGCTGCCGCGCCTGATCAGCCATGAGTTGTTCCATGTGCTGAGCCGCCACAACCCGGCGCTGCGCGAGAAGTTGTATGGCGTTATCGGCTTCCAGCCCTGCGGCGAGCTGGCCTTCCCGGCCAAGCTGAAACCGATCAAGCTGACCAACCCGGATGCGCCGCGCAATGACTACTGCATCCAGGTCAAGACCGGCGGCGTCTCCAACTGGGCCATCCCCATCCTGTATGCGACGCAACCCAGCTACGACACTGCAAAAGGCGGCGAGTTTTTTGATTATCTTAACTTCAAGCTGCTGCTGGTGGAAAAAGGCAGCGCCACGAGGCCGGCACAGCCACGCACGGACGCTAATGGCCCGCTGCTGGTAGACGTCAAGGATGTCAGCGGTTTTTTTGAACAGATAGGCAAGAACACCGGCTACATCATCCACCCGGAAGAAATCGTTGCCGACAATTTTGCGATGCTGGTGCTGAAAGACGCCAAGATCGCATCGCCGGAGATCACCGACAAGATGCAGCAGATCCTGGATGCCGCCAAAGTCAAATAAGTTCAACTCATTACGAAGGAGCACGCATGCATAACTCGATGATTACCACGGCGCTGGAACTGCCCGGCCACACCATCACCAAAAATTTTGGCGTCGTGCGCGGCATCACGGTGCGCTCACGCTCCATTGTCGGCAATTTTTTCGGCGGCTTGCAATCTCTGTTCGGCGGCAATATCACGATCTACACGCAGCTATGCGAGCAGGCGCGCGCGGAAACCTATGCGGACATGTGCAGGCACGCGCGGCAAATGGGCGCCAACGCCGTCATCGCGATGCGCTATGACGCCACCGAAGTGATGCCGGGTTTGACCGAGGTACTGTGTTATGGCACCGCAGTGACGGCGATACCGGTGGAGCCGCAGCCCCTATAACGTCGTTGCCTGCACCACCGCTCTCCAGCTTTAGCGCGCAAAGTCCAGCAGCATAGGAATGAGCTGATCCGGCGCCTCATCCATCAGCCAATGGCCTGAACCCTGGATGATGCGGCCATCCACATGGTCAGCCACCAGACGGACTTGCTTGAGCAGGAAATCACCGCCTGATTTTTCTCCGGCAACGGCCAGCACCGGCATCTGCAGCCTGGTCTGGCTGAAGCGCTCAAAGTCTTCGGCATCTTGCGGAAAAGCCTGGAACCATGCAAACCCCGCATGCATGCCGCCGGGCTGCGACCAGCTTGCTGTGTAAAGCTGACGCGTATTTTCCGGTACCGAGTGGTTGCGATCTGCGGCAAAATCGTTCCAGAAATGTTCAAAATAGAGGCGCTCCCTACCCTGCACCAATGCTTCCGGTGTCTCGCCGCCGAAATGATAGTGCCAGTTGCGCGGGGCCGTGTAGCGGACACGCCATTCGCCTACGCCGGGCAAAAAAGCTTCCAGCAGCGCCAGGCGCTGCGTGTCTTGCGGATATTGCGCCGCGTAGGCGTAAGCGACCATCAGGCCTATGTCATGGCCGATGACGATGGCAGGCTGCCGCGTAACGCTGGTCAGCAGTTCATGGATATCCTTGGCCATGTTCTTTTTGTCGTAGCCGCCAGCCGTCTTTTCAGATGCGCCCGCGCCGCGCAGGTCCGGCACGATCACCGTATGCGTTTGCGCCAGTTTATCCATCACAGGCAACCACATCGCGCTGGTTTCAGCGTAACCGTGCAGCAGCACAACCGGGCTGCCGTGGCCGCCTATCTTGTAATGGATGCGCGCGCCGTTGACCTGCACGTCTTGCTCGCGGAAGCCTACAGTGCCGGTTTGCGCCAGCGCACTGCCTGCGGCAAGCACCGCCACAACGGGGAAAAGGCTGCTTGCCAGCAGCCTGCGCAGGCTTGTTTGACGAGGACTTATTTCAGCTTTATGCACGTTGCTGCTCCCAAAAAAAGACAACTCTCAGTGGAAGCAGTGTAGGCAAGCACTACGGCACGATCAATAGCCCATATGGAAGGTAGACATTCAGCTTTTGTGAATGCTGCCAGGCTACCAGTCTAGATAAAGATGCCGCCCGATACCTCGATGCGCTGCGCATTGACCCAGCGGTTACCTTCCACAAGCAGGGCCGCCACCGCGCCGCCTATGTCTTCCGGCAAGCCAACACGGCCAAGCGCAGTCTGGCCGGCAATGCCCGCATTCATCGCGGCATTGTCGCGTACCACGCCTCCGCCGAAATCCGTCTCTATCGCACCGGGCGCAAGGGTGTTGACGCTGATGCGGCGCGCGCCCAGCTCTTTGGCCATATAACGTGTCAGCACCTCAAGGCCGCCCTTCATCACCGCATAAGCAGACATGCCCGGCAACGCAAAACGTGTGAGACCGGTGGAGATGTTGACGATGCGGCCTCCGTCTTTTAACAGCGGCAGCAATTTTTGCGTCAGGAAGAATGTGCCTTTCAGATGGATGTTAAACATCTGGTCCAGCTGCTCTTCCGTGGTTTCCATAAAGCTTGCGTGGACGCCTACGCCTGCGTTATTGACCAGAAAACCGAAACTATCGGTCTGCCATGTCGCGGCCAATGCGTCCTTGACGGCCACACTGAAGGTGGCAAATGTTTTGCTGTCGGCAACATCCAGCGGCAATGCCACGGCGCGGCGGCCCAGTGCCTGGATCTGCTGCACGACCTGTTGTGCTTCTGCAGCGTTGGCTTTGTAGGTGATGATCATGTCAACGCCCTGCTGCGCCAGATTCAGCGCAGCGCTGCGGCCCAGGCCACGGCTGGCGCCGGTAACAAGGGCGATAGGATCGATTTGCGTAGTCATGTGAGGCTCCTTGGTGGTTGCGTGGTGATTGTGCTGTGATTGATCAGCAGCTAAAACAGCTGCAATGGAGCGACTTTACGCATTCTTCAGATTCGGATAAAGCTGCCAAAATCGTCTACACTGTTCTCATATAAAAACAATGACTAGGGTTGTGATGGATCTCGATGAACTGCGTATTTTTGTGCGTGTAGCGGATCTGGCCAGTTTCAGCCGCGCCGCCGAACAGCTAGGGCTGGCAAAAGGTCATGTTTCAACGTCCATCCGCCAGCTGGAAGCCAGCCTGGGCACACGCCTGCTGCAGCGAACCACACGCAGTGTGCATTTGACGCAGGACGGCGAGCGCTTTTTGGAGCGCTGCCAGGAACTGCTGGGTGAAGCGGAACAGGTGCAGGCCATGTTCCAGCCGGTGTCTGGTGGCTTAAGCGGACGGCTGCGGATTGATCTGCCCAGCAGCTTTGCGCGTGACGTCATCATCCCGCGCCTGCCGGAATTCCTGAATGCGCATCCGCAACTGGAAATCGGCATCAGCACCACTGACCGCCGCGTAGACCTGGTGCAGGAAGGTTTTGATTGCCTGATGCGTATAGGCGCGCTGGGAGACTCCGACCTGGTAGCCCGGCCGGTGGGGATGATGCGCATGGCAAATGCGGCCAGCCCCGGTTATATCGCGCAATACGGCATGCCGCAGACGCTGGCCGATCTGGCGCAGCACCGCGTTGTCAATTACACGCCAAAACTGACTTCAGCGGATGCCATATGGGAGTATTTCCATGCCGCCAGCGGCCGCTACCAGAACCTGCCGGTGAAAGCCATGGTTGCAGTCAATGGCACCGACGCTTATCAGGCGGCAGCGCTCGCTGGCCTGGGCATGATCCAGGCGCCAGTGCTGGGCTTGCAACGCCTGTTTGATGAAGGGCGGCTGGTGCCGGTGCTGCCTGAATTTACCGCCGCACCCATGCCGGTATCGCTACTGTACGCCAACCGGAGGCAGCTGGCACCGCGCGTGCAAGCAGTGATGGCATGGCTGACTAGCCTCGCTGAGCCATTTTTGACACAGCACAAGCCCTGATTACACACACCAAGCTGGCCAGCCGGCGCTTCAGGCTTTGAGCTCAAACGCAGTCCGCCCCAGGATCTGGCCGTTGACGAGGATATCTATTTCGTGCAGCCCCGGATAATGGACGCGGGTCGTGAAGTTGGTGATGGATTGCCTCTTTTGCACCCGCGCCGCATCGCCTGCAGCCAGCTCCAGCGTCTTCAGCTTGAACACCTTGGCGGCGGGACGCCCCGATTTTTTGACATAGTGAATTGCGTAATCAATGATCAGCCGCTGCGCTTCATCGGCGGTAGAAGCCAGCTCAAACGCAATTTCAATTGTCTGGCCCAAGGTGATGGTAGCCGGTGAAACGCCAAGGCCGCTCAGCGCCACCCTTGCCTCCTTGCCCGCTCCTATCACTGCCAGCGCACGAGAATTACCTTTCTTAATCAGGCTGCGCAATGCATGCTTGGCGATCCACGCAGTGTGAGCGTCGTCCAGCGGCCATTGCTCGATGCAGTCCAGTGCCCAGGAGGGATTATCCTTGGTGATGTCGTTAAGGCTATTGGCAACCGAGCGCCGCACATACAGGCTGGGGTCTGCCTTCAGCGCCTCCAGAATGGGTGCGATGGGCGATGGGTCCACCATCAGCGGCTTGATCTGGGAAGACCATGGCAAACGCGGTCTGCTGCCTTCACTTGCCAGCCGGCGCACATGTTCGTCCTTGTCATGCGCCCACTTCTGCATGACGGCCAGCGTGCGCGGAAAATCGCGCTGCAAGAAATGGCGCACTGCAAATTCTGACGAACCAAACGTGGTCAGGTATTTCAGCGCGTCCATCGAAGTTTTAAAATCGTCGGCGCCATACAACGCCACATATTCCGGCAGTGCCATCGTGACAAAACCGCTATTCAGGCGCGGCGCCAGCGCCCGCAGCACCGCGACGTTGGCCTTGAAATCTCCGGGCAAGGCCACGTGCAGGCTCTCCGCCACGCGCCGCAGGCGCGCCATCAGCGAAAGCGGCTCCAGATCGCCCATCGCAGCCATGAAGCGCTTTTTATCAAAAGCCGGGCACACCGCACGGGTTTCGTCCGCGATGTGGCGGATGCGCTGCGCGTTGAAGATCTCTTTCAGTGCGGGGGCTGCTTCTGGCCCCTGCTCAGCCTCAGGCTTAGTTTTTTGATTGGGCAATTTGATACCTCATGATTTGAATAGCGGCGGCATAGTAGTGCCTATAACCACGAACCGTATTCTAATCACTCTCCCGGCCACCGGGTGAATATCATCCGCTAAACAGTGCCCCGGCCCGATGCATACGGCCCCGTCACCAGTTTGATGCGATCCTGTTCATCGGTATTGTCGGTAACAGCAATGTGGAAGCTGGCGCCCCCGGGAGCCACCCGGACCACGATGTGGCCGTCGGTGCTGCGCAGGCGGCTGACGAGACGGCGGTTTGCTAGAAAATTCTCATGCATGATGGAAGTGGCAAATATATCGCGTGGTCCCGGGTAAAGACGCTCGCTGAGCATGCGTTCCAGTTGCTGCATGTCCGGATGGGCGATGTGCCACGCGGGAATCACCCAGGCCTGCGGCCTCAGTGTGCGTACGGTATCGGCGCTAAGGCCGTCAAACATACCGTGATGGTCTGCGGTTGCCACATCCACCGGCCCTGCCGCGCGCGCGGCTGCCGTCAGCACATCGCGCCAGGGCATGTCTCCGTCAAAGGTGTAGCTGGTTAGATCCCCTGCGGTGAAGTAAGAAAATTTTCCGCAACTGAGGCGTATCGCCACGGAGCAGACGTTTTCATTCGGATAATCTGCCGCTGCCAGGCTGGCCAGCGGCGGGAACATCGCGCGTGTATTTTCTCCGTTGCCGGTCCATACATCGCCATTGGCCGCCAGGTTACGGATGACGGCAGCGCCCGCCGGCGGCACCGCATGGCGGCCGCGGGGAACGAACTGCGCCGCGCTGCCGGTACGAAAGCGCTCCACACGCAAACCCTGCTTCAGCCGCGCCTGCACGTAGGCAAGGTAATTGTCGGCAAACCGTCCTTTTGGTGCAGCCGGATAATCGTAAGCCGGAAACCCGCGGTCCACCAGTGTGCCTATCGGCACTATGGCTGCTACATCGGTAATGCCGGACAGCCGGTAGCCGTGCTCCGACAGCGGCGAATTATCGGTCACGTCGCCGGTATGATCCGGGTGGAAGTGCGTCACCAGCATATAGTCCAGCGCTTGGCTGCCGGCATCGTGCAAATGGCGCTGCACGTAACGGCCTATCCACTCACCCGGGCGGCGCTCTGCACTCGGGCGCGGCGCGGCGGAAACATCAAGCTCGTCCGCCGTTGCGCCGGTATCGATCAGCAGGCTGGTGCCGTCCGGCATCAGCACAAAGGTCGCGTTGCCCCTGCCGGTGGCAATATGGTGGATGTCCATGCAGCCTGGCGTCCAGGGTTGCAGGCGTTCGCCCGGCTGCCCTCCCGCCTTTGGTATCCCAGATATTGCCGCATTTGCGGCGCCGACGGTTATGCCCCCCATTGCCGACAGTGGTGCGGCGAGCATGCCCAGCATAAAACGGCGGCGGTTCATCGTGTATGGCTTCATGCGGCCACCCACTCAGAATTTGGAACTTAGCGTAACACCATAAGTGCGCGGCTCGCCAACATACTCCGCACGCACGACCTGCGTGGAGCGCGTCAGTATGTATTTGGTGTCGCTTGCGTTCTTGACCCAGGCGACCAGGCGCCAGCCGCGGTCGGCCGACTCATATCCCAGGCTCAGATTGGTCAGCCCATATGCTGGGATCTGCAAATTGGGATCATTGGCGGCACCCGTGTTGTAGGTATCGCGCCACGAGTAGCTGGCCGCACCCACGACATACCCTGTAGAGGCAAGCGGCACCGTCATGTTGGCCGCGGCGGAATACTGGTTGCGCGGCGCCGACGCCACCGGGTTGCCGCTGTTGTTGACGGCGCCGACGACAAAGCTGTCATAGGTGCCGTCTATTTTGCTGTAGCTGGCAGACAGGTCCAGCCAGTTGACCGGTTTGTACGCGACTTCCAGCTCACCGCCTTTTACTGTCGCCTTACTGGCATTGACGATGGTGAGTACACCTGTCAGAGAATTATTGACCAGCTCCTGCTTGTCCTTGTATTCCATCTTGTACACCGACGCGTTGACGCGCAGGCGGTTTTGCAGCCACTGCGTTTTGACACCGGCTTCATAGTTGGTAACCTTCTCGGGACTGAATGGCGTTTTGAACACGGCCAGCGAAGACGCGTCGCCATTGAAACCGCCTGCGGTAAAGCCGCGTGTAACGCTGGTGTAGGCCATGACATTGCTCTGCGGCTCCCAGCTCAGCACAATGCGCGGCGTCAGCTCGCCCCAGCTGGCCTTGACGTCGCTCGCGCTAAAATTGTTGGTTGGCTTGACGAGATCATAACGGGCCAGCGCCGCTGTTTTTTCATCACGCGTATAGCGAATACCGGCGGTCAGATCAAACGCTGCCGGCAAGTGGAGAGTGCCGTCGGCAAACGCCGCATAGCTGGTCGTGTCCACGTTCTGGCTGGCAAGTATGGAGCTGGCCAATGCACCGGTTTTTGCCGCAAGGCCGCGCGTGGCGAGCTGACGCGAACCGTCTTCTCTCATGTAATAGATGCCGGTGACAAAGTCGCCAAAGCTCCATTTAGGGCTGGCGTAACGCAGTTCTTGCGAGAAGGTGCCGATCTGGTCTGCATCACGCACCACGCTCTGGCTGCCGCTGGCCAGGAAGCTGTAGTTTGCGCCGACACCGGAATAGTCTTCGCTGGAATGGGATTTACGGTAGGCGGTAATCGACGTCAGTTCGCCGGCATCCAGTTTCCAGCTGAACTTGGCGGATGATCCGGAGATCGTACGTGTAAAACCCTGATCCACACCCAGTTCAGACGTGCGCACATTGCCGTCATTGCCCAGCGTGTCGGAAGACAAGGTACGGCCACCGTTCCAGTCTTCCGCATAGTCGGCGCTGAAGGTCGCTTCCGCGCTGCTGCCTAGCTTGACCAGCAGTTGTGCGCGGTAGTTGCGGCTATTGATGTCGTCCTGTTCTTTACCCGTCAAGCGGTCAACGCCATAGCCATTGCGGTCGTGCAGCGCTGTTGTCAGTTTGAAGGCGGCGTTTTCTCCCAGCGGCTGGCTCAGCAATGTATTGAACTGACGGTCGCCCAGGCTACCGGCTGTCAGCTCCGTTTCCACGATGCGTTCATCCAGCGAAGGCGGACGGGTGGTCATGACGATGGCGCCGCCGGTTACGTTACGGCCAAACAGCGTGCCTTGCGGGCCTTTTAGCACGGCGATGGAGTCAAGGTCGAACAATTCAAAACTGGCGGCGCTGTTGCGTGGGATGAACACATCATCGACCACCACCGCCACCGGCTTGCTGACGCCAATCTGCGAAAAAGTATTGTTGATGCCCCTGATGGCGATGGTGGGGCTGTTCTGGCTAAAGGCCGACACCAGCAGACCAGGAGTCAATGCCGCTACGTCCTGCAGGTTTTGCACGCGGTTCACTTCCAGCGCCTTGGCTGAAAAAGTAGTCATTGAAATCGGCACGGTCTGCGCCGACTGCGAACGTTTTTGCGCCGTGACGGTGACGGTAGCCAGCGCCATCTCCGGCTGCTTGCGCAGCACGATGGTAATGCCGTCATCGCTGACGATTTCCAGCCCGCTGCCCTCTATCAGGCGGCGCAAGGCGTCACGTGGTTCATAACTGCCTTTCAGCGCACTGCTGCGCAGGCCTTTTGCTTCGGCGGGCACGACGATGCGCAGGCCTGTTTTCGCAGACAGTGCGGCGATTGCTTCAGCGGCATCCTGGGCCGGCAGGTCGAGCAGCGTGCCGCGAAAAATGACCAGTGCGCTGGCGCCGTCACGTTTAACTACCATCCCACTATCGGCCAGCAGCGCAGCCAGCGCTTGCTCTTGCGTCATCGCGCCATGTGCGCCTTTGGTGGTGATGCCTTTGACCTCGGCGGCGTTGTAGAGCAGCTGCAGCCCGGACTGCGCGGCATAGGTATCGAGCGCGGTTTTAAGGTCGCCTCCCGGTATGTTCATGTCGCGCGTCTGCGCGTGCGCTGCAAGGCACACCAGCAGGCTGCATAAGGCGCCGGCGAGTTGTTGACGAACCATGTTCATTCCCTTTGAAATAAGTGAAGTATTTGTGCTACCCACTTACTAAGACGAGCGGCGCGCAAAAATCCGGAATGCCATCCGCATCAACGAAGGATTTTTATTTCATCCTTGCCGGCTTCGACCCTGAGACCGAAGCCCTGGTGCAGCAAGCGCGCAAAACCATCCACGTTGTCCACGTTGAAGCTGCCGCCTATGCGGACCTGCCCCGCCACCGGGTCAGCGATGACAAGCTTCTTGCGGTTGTAGCGGTTGAATTCGATGGCGGCCTGATCCAGCGTCATGTCGTCCAGGATCAGCTTGCCCTGGCGCCAGCCCAGCTGATTGGACACCTGCTCCGGTGTTTTGCGCATCACAGCCATGTTGCCGTGCTCTGCCACCAGCGTATCGTTACGGGTAACAATGGCAACGCTGCCTGGAGGGGCAGCACCGCTGCCGTTGCTACCATTGCTGCCGTTGCCTCCATTTACCGGCGCCTCTTTACCAGCGTTATCGGCCAGCGCTTCGCTCACTTGCACGCGACCATCAACGACAACCACCTTGACCTGCCCCGCCTCACGGCGGACCGAGAACTTGGTGCCTAGCACCGTGACCCTGCTGTCGCCGGCTTCCACAACAAAGGGCCGGCTGGCGTCATGCGCGACTTCAAAATAAGCCTCGCCGCTTTCCAGCCCTACAGTGCGCTTGCCGTTGGCAATGCTTGCCCGCAGCCGGGTATCGGTATTGAGCGTGATATGCGAGCCGTCTGCCAGCGACACTGCCTTGCTCTCCCCCACGGCAGTGGCAAAGGAGGCGGCCTTGTCCTGGCCACCGGGCAGTGCAGCAAACAATGCGGCCGACGCCGCCAGCGCCAGCCCGGCCGCTACCCGCCAGCCGGAAAAACGCGGTAGCGCAAAGCTTTTTCCTGGCACCGAGTTGCGGCTGGGCACATGCAGGCTGCTCAGGCGGTCGGCACGCTGCCATGCGCTGTTCAGGCGCAGATAAGCAATCCGGTGCGCAGTTGCGGCATTGATCCACGCATCCATCTCAGCCTGCTGCTGGACCGACCAGGAGCCGCTATCGCGGCGCGCTATCCAGTCCGCGGCTTGTTCTTCAATCAGGGCGGCGCTGTTCATGTCGAACGGTCCTTCCTGAGGATGCTGATGGCTAGTTTCGGCATTCTTACAACGACTCCTTTGAGCAGCAATGCATCGGCCAGCGCCCGCATGCCTTTCGATATCTGTTTTTCCACTGTGTCTTCGGTGATACCCATGTGTGCAGCAATCTCACGCTGCGACAGGTCATCTATCTTCCTCAGCTTGACTACCTCGCGGCAGCGCGTGGGCAGCTCGTTAATCGCATCCTGCAGCAGACGCAGTTCCTGATGCCCGGACGCGTGCCGCTCCGGCGTCAGGTCGTCGCTGGACACTTCCAGCGCATCCAGGTCCGCATAGGCTTCGATGGAAACGACCTGGGCGCGGCGCGCCTGATCTATCAGTAGATTACGGGCGGTAGCAAAAACGAAAGGTTTGACCAGCTCCGGACGGCGCCGGGCGGCGGATTCATACAGCCGTACATAAACTTCCTGCAACAGATCGGCGACTTCGTCCCCCTCTCTGCGGTTGCGACGCAGGAAACGGGCAAGCGCCGCCTCCAGCGGCAGGACTTCATGCACGAACCACTCATCCAGGTCGTTGGATGTCATTGGAAATACTTCCCGGTATCAGCTTGTAGTGAAAATAGGTCTGTCACCAGCTAAGACGAATGGCAAAACAAAATCCGGTATGCCGACGCAAAAAAATTTGCCGTACCTCTGCGGATGCAAAAACAATGTAGAAATCACAACGCCTTTAGCGCATTTCTTCCAGTATCTTCAGCGTCTCGTCAAAATTCCACACACGCCGTATCTCCAGCACATCATATTTGGCGGCGATATTCGGCGGAAAGGCGCTGTAGCGCGCGTTCACGCGGACGATGCGGCGCACGGCTTCATCGATATCTACGCGGCCGCTGGAGCGGTTGATGATGACTTCTTCGACGCTGCCGTCGCTGCGGATGACAACCGTCACTACCGGATCTCCCCTGGCCTTACCCTTGGCGATCTGCGAATAGTTCAGGTTGCCGTTGCGTTCTATCTTCTGACGCCAGCTATCAACGTACATTCGCAGCGGCACGTCTTCTGCGAGATTACCCAGGATGCTGCGGCGGCGGCCCGCATTATCGTCCTCTACACGGCGCACCGGTGGATTACCGCGCAGCAGGTCCAGGCTCTTTGCCTGATCCAGCGCCCGGCTGGCCAGGTCGCTGCCGAGCAGGCTCTTGGGCAGCACAAAGCCTTGCGCCGGTTTGCCGTCTGCATTGCCTGCTGCTGTTCCTGTGTTTGCAGCGGCGTTTGCAGCAGCCTGCGCCGCCAGATCCCTTTCACGCTGGCGGGCTGCGGACGCTTCCGCCTGCTGGCGGGCCAGTTCATCGGCCCTTTGCCGCGCGGCCAGTTCATCCCGCTGCTTCTGGCGCGCCTGCGCAGCAACAAGCTGGCGTGCAGTTTCTTCTGCTTGCTGCCGTGCCTGTAACTCCTGCGCCTGCCGCTCTTTTTGTTCACGCTCCTGCTGTTGTGCAAGTTGTTGTTGGGCCAGTTGCTGCTGGCGTTTTTGCTCTTGCTGGCGCAGGGTTTCCAGTTGCTGGGCTTTGGCTATTTCTTCCCGGGCCTGCTGTTCTTCCTTGGCCTTCAGCAGTTCCTTCGCCTTGTCCGCTTCGGCCTGCTGGCGGGCTTGCAGTTGCAGCGCCTGCTGCTGCAAGGCTAACAGTGAAGCCTGCTGGCGGGCTAGCTCTTCGGCCTTGCGTGCGTCCCTGTCCCTGGCTTCCCGCTCACGGGCCTGGCTTTCTTGTGCCAGTTTACGTGCTTCTGTTTCCTGTTGGCGGGCTGCCTGCGCCGCCAGCGCTGCCTCCTGCGCGCGTTGCTGCTGTTTTGCTTCTTCCTGCTTTTGCGCAGCCAGCGCCAGCAACGCGGCCTGCTCCGCAGCCTTACGCTCTTCCGCCTGCTGCACGCGCCTGGCTTCCGCTTCCGCCACCTGTTTTTGCAGGCTGTTGTCTTCGTCGGGTTGCGATGCCACGGTCCCTAGCACTTGCGGTTCTACCGCCGCTACAGACGTAGCCTTGTCGGCATTCGTGGCGGCTGGTTTGGCCGGTTCTTCCGGGCTGGGGGTCGCCACGGTAAAGCTGTCGTCGCTGTTGTCCATGCGCGTGATCACATCAGGCGGCGCGGTGGCGGCCTCCTGGGTAACGGGCAACGGCATCGGCGGTTTTGGTTTACCGGCTTTTTTGACCGTAACGGGTTTTGATTTTGCGGCAACGGGTACAGGCGCAGGAACGGGCGCAGGCTCTGGCGGCGCTACCAGCGTAAAGCCTTCGGCCGGTTTGGCTGGCAGAGGCAAATCCCTCGGAGGCACAGGTACAGGTTCAGGCGGGCTCGGCATTGGTGGCGGTGGTGCAGGCGATGCCACATCGGCAAGCTGCACGGTCAGGTCCGGCGCCTGAGCCCGGCGCTTGTTCCATGGCAGCTCCAACCCGGGTAGCGCCAGACCAGGAATGCCAAACTGCAGCGACAGCACCAGTGCATGCAGCAGCACCGACAAGGCAATGCCTGTCAGCAGCCGCGCACGCAGGCGGTCTGGCTGATAAGAAGTGCGGGCGGTGATGGTGGTTTCGCTCAAGGCTGGTGCGCTGCAAGTGATAAAGGGTTGTACTGTCAGGGTTTTACTGCTCTATGGGGCAAGGGAGGATGATACTTCAGCTTATCGCCACCACTGCCGCAAAAACGCAATTTTGTTGCTGCGCGACACAGCCATGCCGCTACCCCGGCATCCACCAGGTAAAGCTAGCCATTGTTATGGTAAATTAAGCATCAAAGCTCACATCAACCACGCGGTAAGCGCAGATCATGGCCACAGCAAAAATACAGCGCTTCCGGGGGCGCATAGAACAGAATGACAAAGATGGCGGCGGCGCTTTTGTGGCCGTCCCTTTCGATGTGGAACAGGTTTTTGGCGGCAAGCGCGTCAAGATCAAGGCGACGATAGACGGCATCGCCTACCGCGGCACGCTGATCCGCATGGGCGACGATTGCCACCGGCTGCTGGTGCTGAAAGAAATACGCGAGCAGTTGGGCAAGCAGCCCGGCGATGAAGTGGGCATCACGCTACAAAAAGACCTGGAAGAACGCACGATAGCGCCGCCGGAAGACCTGCAAGCGCTGCTGGAGGCGAATCCGGCCGCGCAAGCATATTTTGAGCAGCTGGCCTACACTTACCGCAAGGAATACGTGCGCTGGATAGAAGACGCCAAGCGCGAGGCCACACGCCAGCAGCGCCTGCTGAAGGCAATCGACATGCTGGCCAATCACAAGAAACTCAGCTGAGCCCTCAGCAGGCCACAGCAATGGCAGACAACATACAAGGAATACGCGTGCCCTGGCTTTTAATCATTATTCTGCTGGCCTATGCACTGGCCAGCCTGCTGAACCTGGCGCTGTATGCGGCAGATAAATCGGCGGCAAAAAAAGGCAACTGGCGCATCAGCGAAAATTCGCTACACCTGGTCAGCCTGCTGGGCGGGTGGCCCGGCGCGCTGCTGGCGCAAAGCATGCTGCGCCACAAGAATAAAAAAACCGCGTTCCAGATCGTGTTCTGGGCGACAGTGGCGATTAATCTTGCTGCACTGGTCTGGCTGATATGGCTGATGGGTCCGGCAAGCGGCGTTGCCGCTACATTGAATTGAAGGAAGAGCACATGGAAACCATAGACAGCATTGTGGACTTCTGGTTCGGCATCGATCCAGACGATGAAGCCGCGGCAAAAAAGCAGTCCCAGATGTGGTGGCAAAAGCAGCCGGAGACCGATACGCTGATACGCCAGCGCTTCATGGTTTATACGCAGGAAGCCTCCACCGGCATTCTGGAACCGTGGAGCAGATCGGCGCGCGGCTTGCTGGCGCTGATCCTGCTCACCGACCAGTTCCCGCGCAATATGTACCGCGACACGCCGCAGGCGTTTGCCTTTGACGAATTGGCGCGCGGCTGGTGTAAACAGGGCATGGCCGCGGGTCTTGATCTGGAACTCCCGCCGATACAGCGCGCATTTTTTTATCTGCCACTAGAACATTCAGAACTGCTGGAAGACCAGCGGCTGTCCGTGCAGCAGTTTGAAAAACTTGCGGCTCTCGACAGCACCAGCAACGGCCAGACTTTTACCGGCTATGCCGGTTTCGCCAGAAGGCACTACGTCATCATAGAACGCTTCGGCCGCTTCCCACACCGCAACCGCATACTGGACCGCCGTTCAACGGCAGAAGAAACCGCCTTCCTGCAAGAGAAGGGATCATCGTTCTAACGCAATATTCCCGGCAACATTCCTGTCAGGGCAAACTATAAAAATGGAGACTCCGTGACTGACAACGTAACCGACAACGCAATCGGCAACACAACCGGCAACATACTAGGCGACATAGCAGGCGACATCAAGATCCTCGCCTTCGACATTTTCGGCACCGTGGCAGACTGGCATGGCAGCATCAAGAAAGAAGTGGAGGACATGGGCCTGCCGGTGGACAGCGACAAGTTCGCGCTGGCTTGGCGCGCAGGCTATGTGCCGGCGATGAAGAGAGTCATGTCCGGCGAGCTCGGTTGGACATTGATAGATGATTTGCACCGCATGATACTGGACCAGATGCTGATCGACTTCAACATCGCCAGCCTCAGCGAAGAACAGAAGCAGCATCTGAACAAGGTGTGGCACAGGCTGTCGCCGTGGCCTGATTCAGTGGCCGGGCTGCACCGGTTGAAGAGCCGTTTCACCATCTGCACACTGTCCAATGGCAATATAGGTCTGCTGACCAATATGGCTAAAAACGCTGGCCTGCCGTGGGATTGCGTGTTGTCCGCTGAGGTGTTCCGAAAATACAAGCCGGACCCGGCCACCTATCTCGGCGTCAGCAAAGTGTTTGATGTGAGGCCAGACCAAGTAATGCTGGTTGCCGCCCACCAGAGCGACCTGGATTCCGCCCGCGCCTGTGGCCTGAAAACGGCCTACATAGAACGCCCGCTGGAATACGGCAGCAAGCAGCCCAAGGATATCTCGCCCAGCCCGCACAATAGCTTCCATGCGCGTAACCTGAGCGACCTGGCCGACCAGCTAGGGTGCAACTACAATCGCCAGACAAAGACAACGGAGACCACCATGAACACTGCAGCAACCAAGACCGCATCCCGCTTGCTGCCGACGGTGCTCATGTTGGCCTTCCTCAGCCTCCCTTGCCAGGCCGAAGTCGTCAACGTCAGCCCTTCCGGCTTCCTGATCAAACAGGACATCACGGTCAACCTGCTGCCGGAGCAGGCCTATAAAACACTGGTCAGCGACATCGGCAACTGGTGGAATTCCGCCCACACGTTTTCCGGCGACGCAAAAAACATGTCCATCGACGCCCGCGCCGGCGGCTGCTTTTGCGAGAAACTGCCCAACGGCGGCAGCGTACAACACCTGGCCGTGGTGTATGTGGTGCCCGGCAAGGTGCTGCGCATGACAGGCGCTTTAGGCCCGCTACAAAGCTCCGGCCTGGCCGGCAGCATGACCTGGCAAATCACCGCCCTGCCCGGCGCCACGGCAGACAAACCCGCCAGCAGGATGGAAGTGAGCTACAGCGTAGGCGGTTATATGCAAGGCGGCTTCGACAAGATGGCGCCAGCAGTGAATGGCATGCTGGCGGAGCAGCTGGGGCGTTTGAAGAGTTTTGCGAATACGGGGAAGGTGGATTGAACCGGAACCAACCTTTATTTTTTGAAATTTCCCGTATTACCCAGTTCATACCGGGTCGAGTTGCCGACGGCAATTTAGCCGGCAAGTGAACAGCAATGGTTGCCCGCTAGTTTTACCGGTTCCACATTTTTAAAACAACAATTCTTTCCCGATACAGAGGAGCGGACACGCTCACCTGTATGCCGGTATCGTCTTACATGCCGTGTTCTACAAATTGCGCGGGCCGCCATTTCAGCAGTTTGTCCTCAATTGCAGTGAGCAGATATTCCGCCGCCAGCGCTACAATAGCTAACACTATCATCGCGGCAAACACACCAGCTGCGTTAAAGGTGCCCTGGGCAGTGGCAATCAGCAAACCTATGCCGTGCCTGGCCCCCAAAAATTCGCCCACCACAGCACCGACCAGTGCAAAACCGAAACTGACGTGCAGGCTGGCCAGTATCCAAGTCAGCGCGGAAGGAAAAATCACTGAAAAGGTAACCTGGCGTTTGCTGGCTCCAAGAATGTAAGCATTGGCGATAAGATTTTTGTCCGCTTCCCGCACACCTTGAAAGGCGTTACCAAAGACGACGAAAAACACCATCACCACCGCCAGCGCCACTTTAGAACCCATACCCAGGCCAAACATGATGATGAAAATTGACCCGAGCACGACACGTGGAATCGCATTCGCAACCTTGATATAGATACTGAGCACATCGGCAGCCAGCTTGTTGCGGCCCAGACCAATGCCGAAAAAGATGCCCAGGATGCTACCGATCAGAAAGCCCAGTACCGTCTCCTCCATTGTCACCAGAAGTTCATGCCACAACGGTCCCTGAGCCGTGCCCTCGGTCAGCCAGACCACCAGCTGCTCATAGATAGCAGAGGGTTTCGAAAAGAAAAATGGATCGATGAGGCCGGTATCGACAGCCAGCTCCCATCCAGCCAGCGTCAAAACGGCAAGTGCGATGCGCAGGAAAATAACCAGACGGCGATGATTTTTCGCGCGGCCAATGGCTTTGCGTTCATCTTCACCCAAGACCGGCGCCGCTATTTGGTTGATCGTAGTTATACTCATATTTTTTCCACGTTAAATTTGGACTTCATCTTTAAGATCGGTCCAGATCTGCTTTGACAGGTGAATGAATTCGCTGGAATAGCGTGCCTCGGATACGTCGCGCGGACGAGTCAGCGGTATCTCGTAGCTGCTCTTTACCGAGCCAGGTCCCTTGGATAAAACGACGACCCGATCGGCAAGCGCAATTGCTTCTTCGATATCGTGGGTAACGAAGACTACCGAGGCTTTTTTTTCCGACCAAAGCCCGAGCAACTCATCCTGCATCAGCGCGCGCGTCTGTACATCCAGCGCCGAAAAAGGCTCATCCATCAGCAGTATCTTAGGTTCATTGATGAAAGTTTGCGCTAACGCCACCCGCTTTCGCATGCCACCGGACAACTGATGCGGATAATGATATTCAAAGCCGGCCAACCCTACGCGGCGCACCCATTCCGCCGCCATTTCCTTGGCAGTTTTTTCATCCTTGCCACGAAATATCGGACCCAGAGCGACATTGTCAATCACGTTCTTCCAAGGAAAGACAGCATCCGCCTGGAACACAAAACCGATATTTGGATCGATGCCGGTCACTGGCTTGCCAAATACTTTCACACTGCCGCTGGAAGGTGGATTCAAACCGGTAATCATTCCGAGCGTAGTGGATTTTCCGCATCCTGTAGGTCCTACAATGGCGCAAAAATCGCCCTCGTTCACGGTCAGGCTGAAGTCGCGCAGTGCCAGCGTCACTTTACCCGCCGGGCTCACGAACTTGCGGCTGACCTTGGTCAGTTCTATTGCGACGTTTTTCATTATTTTGCGGCTTTCACAAACTCTGTCGTAAAGGTGTTGGCCAGGTTGATATTTTTTCCCTGCACAGCCTTGTCGAAACCATTCAGCACCTTCAATACCGTCGCCGGTCCATTGGGCGGCATAACGCCGTCTGCTGTGAACATCAGTTTGCTGCTTTCAAGTGCATCGATATACATCTGTTTGTTGGACGCGTAGTAATCCGCCGGCATCTTTTCGGCGATCTCTTTAGCTGTATGGCTGCGAATGTATTGCAAGGTTTTCACAAACGCATTCGCCAGCTTTTGTACTTGGTCCTTATGGGTACTGACCCAGGCGGTAGGCATATACAGGCAGGCTGCTGGATACGCGCCGCCCAATGCCGCTTCCGTTTCCTTGACGGTACGCAGATCCACCAGGATGCTTGCAGCACCGGTAGAGGTGAGCCGGGAGATAGTCGGCTCCGTCGTCATCCCTGCATCGATCTTGCCTTGTGTCATGGCTGCAATAAAAGTAGCGCCGGCGCCTACAGGCAGCGTGGTAAATTCACTGTTCTTTACACCGCTTTTTGCGGCCAGGTACTGCGTCAGGAAATTGGTCGATGAACCCAGACCGGTAACGCCCAAAGTCTTGCCTTTGAAATCAGCCGGGGATTTGATATCTTTCGCAGCAACCTTGGAAACAAGAATGACTTCGCCAGGCGCCTGGCTAAACTGCACCACTGATTGCACCATCTTTCCGCGCGCTTGCAGATCTATCGTATGGTCGTAAAAACCGACCACCCCTTGCGCTGCGCCGGACAGCATCTCAGTTTCGGCATTGACGCCGGCGGGTTCACTCAGCAACTCGATATCCAAACCGGTTTCTTTCAGGTAGCCGAGCTGTTCCGCCAATTTAGCAGGAAGATAGATTTGTTTCTCTATACCGCCCACCATAATGGTTATCTTGTCTGCCGAATGGGCGCTCATGCAGCCTGCTGCCAGCAATATTGCGGCCAAAGGTTTCAGTGCGGCTTTAGAAAATGTAGTCATGTTTGTCTCCGATTTTGTAATGGATGGATGTCGCTGTAGCACGGTAGAAGCATTGATTCGAGCTGCCACCATTAAACTTAAAGAACCCTTAAGGCATCATTAAAATGTAAGG
The DNA here is from genome assembly GCA_043726505.1 of Undibacterium sp. Taxonomy (GTDB): domain Bacteria; phylum Pseudomonadota; class Gammaproteobacteria; order Burkholderiales; family Burkholderiaceae_D; genus Undibacterium. The sequence continues at coordinate 28,561 of JAYSKH010000135.1, forward strand.
AAATGGCAATTCGAACCACGCTCCACAGGCATCCATCTGTCGCACGGGACGCCGGTCATCTGCGGAAAATCTGGCGCAGGCCGGCCTCCCCTGCTACGCTGGCAAGGCCAAGGCTAGTACTGCCCCTTTTTAAAATTTGAAGCGCATACCCATTGCAAGCTCGTTTTGAGACGTGAAACCATTGGCTTGCGCTGCGAGATAGGTACCGTCGGTGTTCAGGCGGTCAAACGCAAAGTAAAGCTCGGTGCGTTTGTCATAGTGATAGAAGACTGAACCGTACCAAGTCTTGCGTTTGCCAGTTGCTGTCTTCGTCGCCCCACTGGTATTGGCGTAGGCATTCAGCACATAGCCACTGCCATTGACGGCGGCGTTATTTGCATTCATGGTTTGCCAGCCAAGCTCATAGTCGAAATTGCCGGCGGGCGCGAATTTTGCAGACAGCGTATACGCCTTGTCTGACCGGTTGCCCACCGCCAGCGGCTGATCAGCCTTATAGTTGATGTAGCCGGCATTTACGCGAAACAGACCGAAAGTGTAGTTGCCGCCCAGCGAATAAGACGTGTGGGTAAATCCGGCAACGTTGGCCGTGTTATAGAAGCCGGAGATATTGGCCGCACCGCCGTTGTAGGCTAGGCCCGCCGACTTGGTGGATCCTGTTGTGGTATCGCCCGGAACCCCGCCTACCTGGTAACCCAATCCGGCCACAATGTTGCCGAACTCTTTTTTCCAGACGATGCCTTTATCGTAGCGTGTACCGGTGGCGCTGCCTGAGTAGAAAATCAGTTGCTTGAAGTCATTATTGTTCGAGTATCCGCCTTCATCCAGGGTTACTCCTGCCGTGCCATAAGGATCACCGTAGGTTTTAGAAAATTCCCGCGCCAGCGTGTTCTGACGGCCTAAAGTCAACTTACCCAGCGTATCGCTTTGCATACCCAGCCAGGCATCACGATTGAACAGCACGCCAGGTGTATCCATATTTCCGGTCGGCAGTTCATACTCACTTTCCAGCTTGAAGATCGCCTTCAGACCGTCGGTGCCTTTCAATGCATGTTCGCCTTCTATGCCCCAGCGGTTACCGCTAAACCACGCGACAGACATATCGTTTTGAGTGTTCCCAGCCCTGTCGGCATTGTTTTTTCGGCTTAAGCTCAGATCGATCAATCCATACAAGCGGACAACATCGCCACCTTTTTTGTAGACCAGCCCTTCGCCTGCGGGTTGGCTCAGTTCTCCGGCACTGGCGGACGCCTGTGCCTGCGCAGTCTGCGCCGCCTGCGCAGCTTCTTTCGCTGCTACCGTTTGCTGCTGTATCTGCGCTAACGCATCTTGTGCCTGCTGGGCAGCCTTTTGTGCATCCGCAGCAGCCTTTTGAGCCTGTGCCAATGCCTGCTGTAAATCCTGTACTGACTGAGCTTGTGCGGCGCCCGCCATGGCGCCGAGAATGGCGATGGCCATTAATTTCTTTTTCATTATCTTGTCTCCTGGTTTAGGTATATGTATGCCACTGCTAATATCGCCAAGCAAATGAGCCTACGACGGCCAATGTATTCCTCGCTTCCCTTCTATTTGCCTTCAGAACAACGAATGTGGATAAAAAGTGACGCGACCAGAATCCACTTACAACATTGCCTGAAATGATTTAGCCTTATACCTATGAAACTTCTATTGGTAGATGACAATCGAGAGCTGTCGTCCTGGCTCACCCGCTTGCTGAACCAGTCCGGGTATGCGGTGGAACAGGCCTTTACCGGCGAAGAAGCGGTGCACCTGCTGATTACGCAGAGTTACGACGCGATCCTGCTGGACCTGACACTGCCCGGCATCAAGGGCCAAAGTGTGCTGAAGCATTTGCGTGGCAAAAATAATGACGTGCCAGTGCTGATCATCAGCGCGCAGGACACGCTTGGCAGCATCATCGAAAACCTGAACCTGGGGGCAGACGACTATCTGGCCAAACCGTTTGACATCCAGGAACTGGAGGCACGGCTAAGGTCCTTGCTGCGAAGATCCAGCGGAAAGACCAATCCCGTATTGAGTTGCGGCGCGCTGCAATATGACAGTAATTCAAAAAAATTCAGCAGCCATGACAAAGATCTCAACTTGACGCCAAGAGAGCATGCGGTGCTGGAAGCGCTGATGCGGCGCGCAGGAAAAACAGTTTCCAAAAAAGAGCTGGCCGATGACTTGTTCACACTGAACGACACGGTATCGCCAAAGGCATTGGAAATTTATATCGTGCGGCTGCGAAAAAAGATCGAAAATTCAGGGTCAGAAATCATTACTTTGCGCGGCTTGGGCTATATGCTGAGTTATGTACGCACTGCCTAAATTCCTACGTATAAAATTTCGACCTTTGAAGAGCCTTAAAAGCAGGCTGGCGCTATGGGTCTTCTTGCCAACCATCCTGATCTCGGCAATTGATCTATTGGTCACCTACAGCAATACCGATAGCGTTGCAACGCTGGTACAGCAGCAGTTACTCAAGGGATCGGCCCGGATGATTTCCGAGCAGATATCCAAGACAGACGGTGCCTATGAAATCAGTATTCCACCGGCCGCTTTCGAACTTTTTGCCAGCGAATACAAAGACAGAATTTATTATTCGGTGCGCAGCAAAACGGGCCAGCTGATTGCGGGTGACGAAGAGTTGGCGGTGCAACAGCCCCTGGTCCATGCCGAACAGGAAGTCTATTTTTCGGCAACTGTCAGGGGCGAGCCGGTACGGGTGTTGGCTTATGCGCATACGCTTCCGACGACAAAATCCGATGATTATGTGATCACCCAGGTAGCGCAGACATTTCATGGACATGACGCATTCAAGCAAAGCCTGTTTCTGCTGACCATGCGCGAACACCTTGTACTGCTGTTCATCGTGGTGGTCGGGTTGACGATTGCCTTTCGCTGGACTTTGAGCCCGCTGATACGGTTTAGTGAGAACCTCTTGAGCCGGCGGCCCGGCTCACTGGAAACCCTGGACGAACAGACTGCGCCGACAGAATTAAGACCTGTCATCTTTGCGATGAACGATTATGTAGTAAGACTCGACCGCACCCTGGCATCGTACGAACAGTTTGTTGCCAATACCGCACACCAGCTACGCACATCGTTTGCAATTGTCACCTCCCAGATCAATTTTGGCCATCGCAGCACAACCATAGACCAGACGCAGAAAGAAGTGCTGAATGCAATCCAGAAAACGATAGGGCAAGGCACCCGTGTCATTAACCAGTTACTGGTGCTGGCGGCGATCGAACAGAGAAGGCATATGCAGGATGAAGTTGCCGCCAGCTTTACGCGGCTTGCTGACGTAGCGCAAAACGTGATAGAAGAACTGGCGCCGCTGGCACAGCAAAAGAATATTGACCTCGGAATCGAAGAGTTGGACAACAACGCGATCATCGCTGCGCCTCCGCACTTGGCAAAAGAAATTGTATCCAATCTGGTGGACAACGCTATCCAGCACTCACTCACTGCAGGAATCATTACCGTCTCCGTCAAGAGCGAGGCTGAAGCGGTCATACTGACCGTCCTCGATAGCGGCCCTGGTATTCCTGCGACGGAAAGGCACAAAGTATTTGAGCGCTTCTACCGTCTGGACGACAGCAAGCCTAATAGTTCCGGCCTGGGCCTGTCCATCGTTAAGGAGTTATGCGATACACTGGCAGCCACTATCACGCTGGAGAAAGCCCCCGGCCATCAAGGTCTGCTTGTTACTATCTGTTTCCCTGCAAAACGAAGGTAACTCCATCGCAAGGCTTTCCAAGCACATAAGCAAGCTACAGTGGTGGCGGCTTTATGAAGGGCGGCTTCGATAAGCTGGCTTCAGCAGTCAACGGCTATGCTGACAAGGCAAGTGGGATATTCTAAGAATGTTTCGCATACGGGAAAGGCGGATTGAGCCAGGAAGAATAAACCTGAGTTTTATCTAGCTCAAGCTACCCAGCTACCCAACTACCACATTAAGTCGTCGGGGATAGGAAAGGCGGCGTATGGATCATCCTCATCAATCTGGGAAGTGGTTTTAACCACCCGCACTACGAGCGAAGGATCGCGCTCGGCGATCTTGTCGGCAATCACCCTGGGCACCAGTTCAGTCGCGCCATCCAGACAGACTATGCCTAAGCGCCCCGCCGCCAGATGCTCCTGGACCAGGGCCGACACGTAGATTCTGTCGATCTTGGTACCACGCGTAAAATTGTAGGCAATATCGCCCTTACCTTTGCTCTGGCGATTCTGCTGCACCATCTGTGCAATTTGCGCCATGACTGCCTTTTGGTTGGCAGCCGCATCACGCTGGGCATTGAGCTCGCGGGCCCGCTCCGCACTCTTGCGCTGCACTTCAAGCGCAGCCAGGCGCGCCTCATCGACGGTTTGCGTACCAGTCCGCCGCTCAACCTTCATCTGCTTGCTTTTATCCTGATTGACCAGTTTGACTTTCTTTTTGTCAACCAGACCGGCTTTCAAGAACTGCTCTTGCAATGAGGCCATATCTGCTACTCCATCCTAAGATTGCACCGGCCCGGCAGTAATGCCGACCAGCTGAAAGACGTTAGCATAGCAAACTATGGCCTCTGACAGGAAACCGCCTATCCGGCGTGCTCACTCGGATCAGACAAGGATGGCCGTTGAAACTATTTTTTGTTTCCGCCTATGGCGCAGTCGGTATGGCTATTGGCATCCTGATTGCTGTCACTATTTAATTTTTCATTGAACAAACAATGAACCGCAGCAGCCATTTTCGTTCGAAGCCCACATATACTATCGGATGATTTTTTCTCCAGCCTTAACCGTATACATTCGCGGCCATCAAATTTAGAATTGCCGCTGTCATTGTTGGGGATAAAAATACCATCCTACCTATTGGAGAAAATTTGAGAATAACATCGATTGCTCTCGGCTTAATTGGAAGTCTGATATTGATATCATCGGCTACCGCAACAGAACGTATGATCCTTTCGCCCAATGAGAAAGTGGCAGGCATTTCACAATCCGAATGGTCGGCAGCGTGGTGGCAATGGGCAGGTTCTTTTGATAGACAAGATAGCCCGGTAGCAGATTCAAGCGGAGAAAAATGCCAGTTGAAGCAAAGTGGGCCAGTCTGGTTTTTGGCTGGCACCTACGGCACAAAAAGAACAATCAGAACCTGCAAGATTCCACGCAATAAGTATCTGTTCTTTCCATTGATTAATTATGTTTTCATGCCTAGCGCGGATAAAAGCTGCGATTGCACATGCGATATGGTCAAAGGGTATGCAGAATCAAAGACCGATGATCCAGCGATGCTGACGCTTGAAATAGACGGTAAGCGCGTCAAAAACCTTGAGGCGCATAGGCAGGCCACCACGCAGTGTTTCGATATGGGCGCAAAAACAAGGGAAAAATACAGAATTTTCCCTTCCGCCGCAAATGGGTATTACGTGATGCTGCCGCCACTGAGCCACGGAAAACATGTATTGAATTTCGGCGGAGCCCTTCCGAGCATGCTGCAGGCAGTGACCTATACATTAGAGGTCGACTAAATATTTCTTTAGTGTCGCGGCTAATGTCCATCACGCAGGGAGCTTGTGCAGAATCTAAGGTGACCACGGCGGCCGTCGCGCGGAACAGCAAGCGGGACAATCCTGTTGTGGGCGCAGCCGTTCTGTTGATGCCGTCTTTAGCATAGCCGGTGTAAGTTACCCGACAAACACATTCAGGCAAAAGCCTGCAGCACCAGCCAGATGTTGGCGGCAGAAATGACGGCGAATAAAAACCATGCGACGACATTCGTCAGCATTGAGTTGGCGAAGCTGCCCATCAAATCACGCCGGCCTGTCATGCGGATCAGCGGGTACATTGCAAACGGCAATTGCAGGCTAAGCACGACCTGGCTCATCACCAGCAGGCGGCCTACCGAATGTTCGCCCAGCATTAGCACGCCCACCAGCGCCGGGCCCAGTGCCAGGCCGCGCGTGATCAGCCTGCGCTGGTAGCAAGGTAGCTTCAATTTCAGAAAACCCTCCATGATGACCTGGCCAGCGATGGTGCCGGTGAAGGTGGAACTTTGCCCTGCCGCAAACAAGCCTATGCCGAACAGGATGCCGGCCATGGCCGTGCCGGTGATCGGGTCCAGCAAATGATAGGCTTCATCCAGATCAGTCACTGAGGTATTGCCGGTGCGGTGGAAGGCGGAAGCTGCCAGGATCAGGATGGCCGCATTGATCATTAGCGCGAGCAATAAAGAGAAGATCGTATCCAGCCGTGAAAACCAGATTGCTTCGCGCTTGCCATGGTCATTCTTTTCCACCACACGGGTCTGCACGACGGAGGAATGCAGGTACAGGTTATGCGGCATGACGGTAGCGCCCAGTATGCCAATGGCCAGGTACAGCGGCTCGCGGCTGGACAGCGCCTGTAGCGAAGGCACAAAGCCGGCCGCAATCGCATGCCAGTCATTGCCGACCAGCGCCAGTTGCGTGAATAGGCACACCGCGATGGTCAGCACCAGCCCCAGCACAATGGCTTCCACCTGACGGAAACCCTTGCCGCGCAGGCCGAGTACCAGCACGGTGTCCAGCGCCGTCAGTAGCACGCCATACGGCAACGGCACGCCCAGCAACAATTTGAAAGCAAGTGCACAGCCCAGCACCTCTGCCAGATCACAGGCGATGATGGACAGCTCGGCCAGTACCCACATGAATTTGTTGACGCCGGGGCTGTAGTTCTCCCGCGACAGCACCGCCAGATCCTTGCCGGTGGCGATGCCCAGGCGCATGCTCAGGCATTGCAGCACGATCGCCGCCAGGCTGGACAGCAGCGCGACAAACAGCAGCTGATAGCCGAATTGAGAACCCGCCTGCACCGCAGTGGCCCAGTTGCCCGGGTCCATATAACCGATGGAGATCAGCAGCCCAGGGCCGACAAAGCGCAGCGCTTTTTTCCAGAACGGCGCATTGGCGGGAATGAATACGGTGCCCGCCACTTCGGAGGGACAAAACGGAGCAGTGGCAGTGGTGGGCAAACCGAACATGGAAGGCAATCAAAATAGAGTAACTCTATTTTACCTATAAACAATTGGATGCCGATTGATTTTGCCGAAGATGATGATAGGTGCTAAGCTTTGGATAATTAGACGCCCGCAGGCCAGCGGTAGCCAAGCACAGAGTCCAGCGGGTAGAAATGTTCGCGGACCTCATCCAGCTGATTGCCGCCCAGCAGATACACAAATTTGGCATCGCTGCGTAGATAAAAACCGACGTGCCCTTTCCAGCTGCTTGGGTCATCACGGGTAACTACCACCACACAGCCGGGCCTGGGTTGTTGCAGAGGCACGCCCCACTCCAGCCACGAGCGCGCCAATGCAGAACCGGTGCCGGCGATGCCCGCCTGGCGCATGCACCAGTCTGCAAATGAAGAACACCAGGCGACTTTGTCGTCATAACCTTTGATATTGGTATGGGCGTGATATTCGGTAATACGGGGATTGCTATTCCCTACCGGGTAGCGGGCAATGCCGATTTCTTGCTGTGCGACCGGCATCCATACTGCTTCGTTCATATTTGTTCAAACAGGTAAGTCAATCGATAAGTGGCAGGAGCAGCTTCAACGCCTACAGTTTCACCATATGCAGTTTTACTATATGCAGATACGTCACTCGGATTTAAACATCGCGTCAAATCGCTGCTGCATCTCTTCCGGCGATACCCGGGCAACGGTCTGGCTGATCATCCAGTGGTGGCCAAAGGGGTCGCGCAGTTTGCCGCTACGCTCGCCGTAAAACTGGTCTTCCAGCGGTGTCACGATGGTGGCGCCGGCGGCAATTGCAGCTGCCGCCACCTGGTCCGCATTGCTGACCTGCAGATACATTGCGCTGGTGACACTGCTGGCGGTTTCCGGCCCAACAATATCATGCTCCGGATATTCATCCGACAGCATCAGCTTGTAACCACCTATGTCCAGCTCCGCATGGCCGATGCGGCCAGACGGCTCGCTCAGGCGGAACAATTCTTTCGCGCCGAAGGCCTGCTGGTAAAAGGCAATCGCCTGCGGCGCGCCCTTGACACGCAGATAGGCATTCATTTCGCGGATGACGGTAGTTTGTGGTGCTGCCTGTTCTGCGGCCATGGAATACTCCTCGGGAATATGCAATCAGGAAAGAGAAACGGGGGCACATAGGCGCCTTCTTTCCATCATAGTGCATTTGCGCGGGCTATCCCACTCTATCGCCACAACACCGGCTCAAGCAGCAGGACGCAGATACATCAGTTCTATGCTGTTGCCAAACGGGTCGCTGGTGTAGGCGCGCAGGTAGCCTTCCGCCGGTTCAT
>JAYSKH010000136.1:0-15761 GCA_043726505.1 Undibacterium sp.
GGCAACGATATATACAGTGTGCTTAGCATGTTATTTTCTGTTTTTCTGCTCTGGCTGCCTTGCAGCTTTGGTGGCGCATTGTTTATTGTGCAGCGTCCGTGCAGCCTTCGGTTTTGCGGTCATCATCGACATCAGTTTTCTTTCACCCACAATATCGTGGTCGTCAGGCCGGTTCTTTCTATCAGTGCATTCATGTCCAGCCAGGAACGGCTCAGCCTGACCTTGCCGTTGACGATAAAGTAACTTGTGCTGACCGCCATGTCGCTGTCGGTAGCGCTGCCCAGTTTTTCCGGAAAGCGCTGCTTCAAATCGGACAAGCTCAGGAAATGCGCCCTGTCCCGGCTGGCAACGATCGCGGCCCCATCCGACATCGACAAGCCCTCAACGCGAGCCGATAGCACCTCTGCAGGCGCAGTGTTGATATTGATCGGCGTCGCGCGCGGCAGCACGGTCACAAAATCCCTTAATTTTTGCACCATCATCGGCGTAAAGCCAGTCACCGATAATAAATCATCCAGCTGAGCAAAACGCAAGAATTGTACTTCAGTAAGCCCTGCCGTTGATGAGGTATTTGACAAGTCAGGCACGCTGGCGGGGTTGGCTGGACCTGACGTGCCACTGGCGGAACTAGCCCCGGCGGCGGCAGCCTTGGCCTGCGACAGCGCAATGCTGGAGGCCGTAGCCTGCGCCAGCGAAGTTTCTATCTTCAGGTTATCCAGCAGCTTGGCAAATACGGCAACTTCGCGTGCACTGACTTCACCGTTCACCGCCAGATTGGCCAGGTTGAAGCGGGACTGCGCATCAACCACGTGGCCGGACAGCGTCGCATCACTGTCTTCGCTATCGCTGCGGCCGTTTTCCACATACTGGTCGAGCCGCGTTTCTTCCAGATTCACTGCCCAGGGCTCACCCAGCCAGTCCACCGTTGAATGCGCGGCATCCTCACGCAGGATCAGCCGCACCCAGTCCAGCGCGCCGCGCATCACCCATTTTTTCTGCAGCTGCAAACGCTGGTTTTCGATTGAGCGCACCTGCACCTGCTGTTGCCAGAACAGGCTGGCGACGATGGTGATGGCCAGTGTCGTCAGCAGCAGCGCCGTCACCACGGCCACGCCGCGTTGCCGCGCCAAGGACCGCGCGCCGGAAAATGGCGCAGCCCGGCGGATATTGCGCATGCCCATAGCGCCGCTCATACCGCCCCCACCAGGAACACCTTCAGCATAGGCCGTTCCTGTCCTATCATCTGCAACGAAACTTCCAGCCCCTTTTTAGACGTGACAGCCTGAACGCCGCCGCTGGAATCGGCCTGCGGAACATCACTGCCGGCAATCCGCCAGCCCAGCTCGTTAATATTCCACGTGCGCATCGCAAGCGATGCGATATTGGTCTGCAATATGACAACCGGCATATTGTCATTGTCGCTCAACGCATTTTGCCAGTAAGAATCCAGTTCGTGCAGGTCGCGCGTGGGCAAGGATTCGCGCCGGCTCAGTACGCCGTCCTGCAACTTGTAGGCAACCACCTGTAGCCGCGTCGGCTGATTGTCGTCATAGACGGTGCGGATCAGCGTCAGCCGCTGGTCAGAAGCGCGCAGCGTTTCCCTGACCGGCAGCAGATCCGGCCCGGCTACATGTTCGCTGTCATTTTCCAGCTGCGCAAAGCTGATCTGCGTACCCCGGGTCTGTTCCATGGAGTTGGTCAGCGCCACCCGCACGCGGACAATGCTGTCCAGCCCGCGCCAGCCCAGAACTGCCACAATTGCCAGTATCGTAATCGCCACCAGCAACTCCACCAGCGTGAATCCACGCTGGCCGCGCGGGACTGCCGCAGCCGCATGCTTACCCGAAAACCGTTCAGATGGCATTGGGCACCACCTGCGTCAGCTTCACAATGCGGCGCTCTGGATGCTGCGCATCCACCACCGATACCTCAACCCGGCGGAACAGCGCATTCGGCGTTGGCAATACCTGCTCCTGGCAGGTCAGGTTCAATTCCCCTTGCGAGCAATCAAAAGAGCGGTCGCCGATGGCCGGCCACTCTTTGCCCAGCCGTATCTGCGCCAGCCGGTTTTCGGCAGACCAGGTCGCCATCATCGCCGCGCGTAGATCGTTACTGTTCTGCGTCAGGCTGCCGACCGCGCGCAGGCTCGCGCCCAGCGCGGTACCGACGATAACCAGCGCCACCAGCACCTCCAGCAGGGTAAAGCCGGACTGTGACGGCCGCCTGAACGTGCCTCGCCTGAAAATAGTATGGGAAAGAGAAAGAGATTTCATCGCTACTCGACGACAAAATGGCCTACGCCATCCGCCCGTATCAGCACCTTGTCTTCGCCCACTGCCAAGGTCAGCGCAAACGGCTTGTCCACGGGCTCGCGGCCAAAGGTGATACGCAGATTATCGTCCACTGGGGCAAGCGCAGGCTCAATGAATAGCTTAACGGGACTGAGCACAAAATCGCGCTCGCGCAAAAGTTCTACATCGCGTATCTGCTCCCAGCCCTGGTCGCCTCGCACCAGAAAGCGGTAGTTCACAGGCCCGGCCTCAAAAGCGATGGGCCGGTTGCGCACGATTGCCTCTTCGCGCGCCATCTGCAACAGCAATGCTATCCTTTGCGCATCGTTTTGCAGCCGTTGGCGGCCATTGGGCAAGGCATTGAATGACACGACACCCAGCATGATGCCGACGATCACCAATACCACCAATAGCTCCAGCAGCGTAAAGCCACGCTGCCCGGCGGGCCTGCCCTGCTGCTTGCGCTGCGCGCCGATATTGACCACTAAAGAGTATCCGCTTGCTGTATCGGGAAATTTACAGGTCCCACGAACCTATGTCCGCGTCATTGCCGGTGCCGCCTGGCTGGCCATCGGCTCCCAGCGAAAATACTTCCACTTCGCTGCGGATGCCGGGAGAAAGGTATTGGTAAGGATTGCCCCAAGGATCTTTGGGTAATTTATCGATATAACCACCAGTCTTCCAGCCGTTGGCAGCCGGGCCGCCGGTAGGCTTTGTGATCAGCGCCTGCAGGCCCTGTTCGGTCGTGGGAAAGCGGCTGTTGTCCAGTTTATACAGATTCAGCGTATTCATCAGTGTCGCGATATCCGACCTGGCGGCGGTAATGCGGGCATCATCGGTACGGCCCATCAGCTTGGGCACCACCAGCGCCGCCATGATGCCGATGATGACGACCACGACCATGATTTCCACCAGCGTAAAGCCACCGCTGCGGCGGCTATTGCCGGCCGGCGCGCCGTTGCGCAGTTGACGTGATGTGCGGCCTGAAAATTGATAGCTCATAAATTAATTAAATAATAATACTAAAACACAAAGGTTATAAGGCTGCCGCCAAAAATGCTATCACGAATTAAGTCGCATGCTGTCAAACTGGCACAAAATTCTCAAGCGCTTTTACTTCCCTTTACATTGGGAACATCAGGTAAAAAATGTGCTTGGCAGCAATTTATGGCAACCGGTGCGAGCATACTACACTATGTATATTTCATTACTATAACAAGCGGTTCACGCCGTTGCGGAATTACTGCAATACATAGTACCGCCTACCGGCAGCGCCCCATTAAGGTATACACCTGCCACGCCATTTGTATTCCAGCTCAGGGCACTATCTATTGCGGCGCGGATAGCCCTCGGCAAGGATACGCTGCCATACCACGTCTTTCTGCTCTGCCGACATGAATACCCAGTCAGCGACTTCTGCCACGGTACGGCCACATCCGCGGCACACATCGTCAAAGGTGGTGGAACAGACTGCCACGCAGGGCGTGTCCGGCCTTTCTTTTTTGTCACTCATTTTCACTCTTCGTATTGCGTATCTGCTATTAATTATTAAAACAAAAACTATGTGCGCCAAGATCGGGCGCAACAGCACTGCCCTCATTGTGCCAAATACTAGCCCCAAGCGGGGGCTTCTGGCGCGATAACCCCACTCCCCGCTGCGAATTTGCTTGAAGGACATCATCGAATGCCCTACGATGCGCACTTGACCGCCCAACAATACGATTCCGATGCGCCAAGATTTTTTCCAATCCTTTATCCTGCTGATCCTGGTAACCGACCCTTTCGGCAACGTGCCCATCTTCGTCAGCGCCCTGTCGCATGTATCGCCGGAGCGCCGCTGGCGGGTGGTGGTGCGCGAATGCGCGATTGCCTTTGTGCTGCTGCTGGCCTTCATGTTTTTTGGCAAACACTTCCTGGCAGCACTGCAGCTAAGCGATGTGTCCTTGCGCATAGGCGGCGGCGTGATCCTGTTCCTCATCGCATTACGCATGGTGTTTCCGCAGCAAGGCGGTATTTTCGGTGATATCGAAGGCAATCACGAACCTTTTATCGTACCGCTGGCCATCCCCGCGCTGGCCGGCCCGTCTGCGCTGGCAACCGTGCTGCTATTTTCGTCCAGCAGCCAGCTGGATGTCGCTGTCCACGTGGCGGCACTGACCGCCGTCGCGATTGTGTGGCTGCTGGTGCTGCTCAGCGCCGAACGCATGCAAAGGGTATTGGGCGAACAGGCAATGACGGCATTTGAAAGGCTGATGGGGCTGATCCTGACAGCGATGTCGGTGGAAATGCTGCTGGCCGGCATACGCGACTACCTGAAAACCCTGTCCTGACGCACTGTCTGGGCTCAGGCCCGGACTTTTTGCTGCTGATAACCTTTCAGCACTTCTTCCCGCAACACCGCCCAGATCTGCGCATGCAGTTCCACAAAGCGCAGGTCGGTGCGTATTTCCGCCACGTCGCGCGGCCGGGGTAGATCTATGCGGAACTCCCCTATCGGATGTGTGCCCGGCCCGGCTGATAATACAATCACGCGGTCGGACATCGCGATCGCCTCATCCAGATCGTGCGTAATAAACAGCACCGCTTTTTTCCGCGCCTGCCACAGCTCCAGCAATTCATTTTCCATCAGTTGCCGGGTCTGTATGTCCAGCGCGGAAAACGGTTCGTCCATCAGGATGATGTCGGGGTCCATGATCAGCGTCTGCGCCAGTGCCACCCTTTTACGCATGCCACCAGACAGCTGGTGTGGATAGCGGTCACCAAAACCCTGCAAACCTACGCGGGCCAGCCAATTTTCGCCGTCCGCCTTTGCCTGCTCCGCCTCTACCCCCTTGAACTTCAGGCCGGCGGTCACGTTTTCCAGCGCCGTTTTCCAAGGCATCAGCGCCTCCGCCTGGAACATATAACCGGCGCGCCGGTTGATGCCCTGCAAAGCCTCACCGAATACTTGCACGCTGCCGCTGGAAGGCCCCAGCAGGCCGGCGCCGATATTGAGCAGTGTGGATTTGCCGCAGCCGGTGGGGCCCACTACCGAAACGAACTCGCCCGGCGCAATGGCCAGCGTCGTATCGGCAACCGCTGTGTGGCGTTGCCGGCTATCTTCACGGGAAACGAAGGTGCAACTGATATTGTCGAACAGAAGCGCAGGAGTCATGGTCGTCGGCATCATAGGCTGCTCGTGCTGGGTGCGTTATTTATATTTCTGGTTCGCCTTGGCGACAAAGGCATTGGTGTAGGTGCGGCTCAGGTCTATATTCTTGCCGGCCAAATCAGGCTCAAAAGTCTGCAGCGCCTTCAGCATGGTCTTGGTGCCTGAATCGGGGATGACGCCGTCCGGCGACAAGGCTTCCCTTACCTTCATGAACGCATCCAGGTACAAGGCGCGGTCTCCCAGCAGATAAGATTCCGGCACCACCTTGACGATATCGGAAGGACCTGCCTTTTGCAGCCACTTCAGCGCGCGCACCATCGCATTGGTCAGCGCCTGCGTGGTATTCGGATTTTTCTTGATGAAGGCTTCCGGTGCGTACAGCGTTGCCGCCGGCATCATGCCGCCAAAGATGCTATTGGTATCCTTCAGCGTGCGGGTATCGGCAATTACCTTCACTTCATTCTTCTGCTCCAGCATGGTGATGACCGGATCCAGGTTCGCCATTGCATCAATCTGGCCGGAGCGCATCGCCGACAAGGCGCCTGCCGCCGCGCCGACGCCGATGAAAGAGACGTCCGTGGGCTTCAGCCCCGCGCGCGCCAGCACAAAGCTGGCCATCATATTGGTAGAAGAACCAGGTGCGGTAACGCCTATCTTCTTGCCCTTCAGGTCTGCCACGCTTTTGTAGTTAGGCAGCGTCTTGTTACTGGCCAGCATGACGATCTGCGGTGCCCTGCCCTGCAGCACAAAGGCGGTAATCGGCTGGCCTTTGGCCTGCATGTTGATGGTGTGCTCGTAGGCACCAGAGACAATGTCGGCGCTGCCGCCTACCATCGCCTGCAAGGCCTTAGCGCCGCCGGCAAAGTCGCTGATCTCGACCTGCAGTCCCTCATCTTTGAAATAGCCCAGCTGCTCGGCAATGGTTAGCGGCAGATAATAAAACAAGTTCTTGCCACCGACGGCAATCGACACCTTGGGTTTTTCCAGCGTCTGCGCAAACAGCAGCTGCGTAGTGAAGTAGCCGAATAAAAAGATGACGAGTGCAATCGCAAACTGCTTTAAAAAGCTTTTGTTCATTTTTGTCTCCTGCCGGGATCTATTTAATTGTTTTAAATGGTTTTATTTTTTTTGAATTCTATGATCTGCGCATCATCATAACCGAGACTGCGTAATACCTCGTCATTGTGCTCGCCCAGCTGCGGCCCCATCCACGCGGTATGGCCCGGCGTTTCGGAAAGCTTGGGTGAGATGGCCGGCAGCTTGACCGGCGTGCCATCGTCAAACGTATGCTGCTCAAACATATTGCGGGCCAGGAATTGCGGGTCACTCATCATATCGCGCACCGAATAAATTTTCCCTACAGGTACATCAGCGCTTTTGAGAATATCCAGCGCACTGTCTATATTTTGCGTACTGCACCAGCCTTGTATCGCTGCATCGATTTCCTGCGTGCGCGGCACCCTGCCGTCGTTACGGGTCAGACCTGCATCATTGGCCAGATCGTCGCGGCTTATCGCGATCATCAGGCGGCGGAATATCGCATCGCCATTGCCGGCAATAACGATGTTCTCGCCGTCGCCGGTCGTATAAGTGTTGGAAGGCACAATACCCGGCAAGGCGCCGCCGGTACGCTCGCGCACCACGCCCGCGTGGTCGAATTCAGGCACCAGAGATTCCATCAGGTTAAACACCGACTCGTACAGTGCAACGTCCACCATCTGCCCCTGGCCGGCCACGCAGTCGCCACCGCTCTTGCCGTTCCAGCGCCCGCCTGTCACATCACGGTGGCGCAAGGCCATCATCGCGCCAATGACGCCGTGCAACGCAGCAACCGAATCGCCGATGGAGATGCCGACCCGCACCGGCGGCCTGTCGGCATGGCCGGACACGTAGCGCAGGCCACCCATTGATTCGCCTATTGCGCCGAAGCCGGGTTGATCCTTCATCGGACCGGTCTGTCCGTAACCGGACAGGCGCACCATGATGATCGCAGGGTTCAGCGCCTTCAACTGTTCGTAACCGAGGTTCCACTTTTCCAGCACACCGGGCCGGTAGTTTTCCACAATGATGTCCGCTTCCAGCGCCAGCCGGCGGGCAATCTCCTGTCCTTGCACATCTTTCATGTTCAGTGTGATGCTTTTTTTATTGCGCGCCTGGATGCTCCACCACAGTGAGGTGCCATCTTTCAGCACGCGCCACTGGCGCAGCGGATCACCGCCTTCCGGCGATTCCACTTTAATGACTTCGGCGCCGAATTCGGCCAGCATGCGGGAACAGAAAGGCCCGGCAATCAGCGTGCCAAGCTCCAGCACCTTGATGCCAGCCAGCGGACCTTTGTTTTTAACGGGTGTAGTCGTCATCTCTAGTCTATGTTTTTAATTATGCTGGAGATGATATTACGAGAATGGTGTAAACGGTACTACGTACCATACACTAAGTAGTACGGCGGTCCAGCATGGCGCGCGCAATCGTGCCGGCATCGACATATTCCAGCTCACCGCCCACGGGCACGCCGCGCGCCAGCCGGCTCACCTTCAGGCCGCGCGCTTTCATCGTTTCGCTGATGTAATGCGCGGTCGCTTCACCTTCATTGGTGAAATTGGTTGCCAGCACCACTTCGGCCACGACGCCGTCGCTGGCACGTGTTACCAGTTTTTCCAGATGGATGTCTTTCGGCCCGACTCCATCCAATGGCGACAGCCGCCCCATCAGCACAAAGTACAAACCTTTGTAGGTCATCGTCTGCTCTATCATCAGCTGGTCTGAAGGCGTTTCCACCACACATAGCAATGAGTTGTCGCGCTCGGTATCCATGCAGGTTTCACACAAATTGTTTTCGGTAAAGGTATTACACGAAACGCAATGCCGTATCTTTTCCACCGCCTGCGTAAACGCCTGGCCCAGCAACGCAGCCCCCTCGCGGTCGTGCTGCAGCATGTGGTACGCCATGCGCTGTGCCGATTTCGGCCCAACGCCGGGTAGGCGGCGTAAAGCTTCGGCTAATAGTTCAAGGCTGGTAAGGGATTTCACGAAACTCGCCGCTGGTGGATGCTGATATAGGTTGATCTACGTTGAAACGCGCTGGGGGAAATGCAGATAGAACCTGGAAAGAAAGCGCGACGGCTATTGCATCAATTGCAGCCGCGCCTCTTGGGGACAATGCAGATTAGAAAGGCATCTTGAAGCCAGGTGGCAAAGGCATGCCCGCCGTCAGGCCGGACATTTTTTCTTGCGACGTAGCTTCCGCCTTGCGCACTGCATCGTTGAACGCTGCGGCAACCAGGTCTTCCAGCATGTCTTTGTCATCGCCCAGCAGTGAAGGATCGATGGTGACGCGCTTGACATCGTTCTTGCACGTCATGACCACCTTGACGAGGCCAGCGCCTGACTGGCCTTCGACTTCGATCAGGGCCAGCTGGTCCTGCGCTTTTTTCATATTGTCTTGCATGGCCTGTGCTTGTTTCATCAAGCCGGCGAGTTGGTTTTTCATCATAAGAATTTCTCCGCTATCTGCTAATTGAATGGACTACACAGGCTTGATGCTGCCGGTCACGATAGTCGCGCCGAATTCTCGCATTAAAGTCTGTATGAAGGAATCATTTTGTATCGATTGTTCGGCCAGCTTCTGGCGCGCCGCACGTTCTGCGATCGCTTGCGCATTGGCGGTCTGTTCAACAGCGCCGATCTGCGTTTCCACGCGCACCGCCCTGTCAAAACGCTCGCCGAGTGCGGCAATCAGTTTATCAATGCTGCCTGATGACAGCAGCGTCGGCAGCGGAACACGCAAGGTGAACACCACCGCATTGCCGTTGACCTCGCAAGTCACCAGCTCGCTCTGCTGCGCCAGCTGCTGCGCCACACCACGCACCGGCAACGCCGCTGCCAGATTAGGCCAGTGGCCGTCCCAGCCCAGCTCCGCTACCGGTGTGAAAGAAGCAGGCCTTGGCGCAGCAACAGCAGGCACGGCAGCGGCCACCGGTGCGGCATATTCCGCTACCGCAACCGCGGCAGTCGCCGTAACTGGATCTTCCGCCGCGACAGCATGCTGCTGTTCATGTTGTACTGCGCCCATGCTGGCGGCCAGCGAATCATCGAAACGGCCATCAGGGATATCGCCCCATGGATCGGGCATTTCATTCGCTGTTGCAGGCGCAACGGCGTTTGCACGCGCATTGATTGCCTGGCCAGACGCTGAAGGACGTGTAGTGCTAAGTGATGCGTCATCATCCCATGGCGGCGGCATATCGTCCGATGGGTCAGGCTGCCGCCTGGCGGGAGTTGCTGCGGCTGCTGGCGGAACAGAAGGCGCAGGCCGCGCTGCGACCGGTGCTGCAGAGACAGGAGTCGCGGTGGGATTAGCCACGGGCGATGCTGCTGGCGTCGCTGCCTGTGCAGCCGCAGGAGTCGCCGTCGCAGGTTTGTTGGCGCCGGAGCGCGCCGCCGCCAGTGCTGCCATCGCAGGACTGAGCGCCGGTTTGGGTGCCGCAGCAGGCGCTTCTGCCTGCACATTTACCTGCGCATTTACCTGTACATTGCTAGCATTGGCGACCGGTGCCGACGGTACGGGGCTGGCCGGTTTCGGCAATACTGCTGTCTGCGCTACCTGTGCTACCTGCGCTACAGGCAATGCAACTGCTGCCGGCGCGGCTGGCGCAGATTGCACAGGCGGAGCAGCCTGCGGCCTCATCGGCGCTGAAGTCGTTGCAGAAGGTGTCGAAGGCATGGTTGGCCTGCCGGCAGGCGGCCTGGACGGTGGACCGCCCTGCACGTGGTCATTGCCGCCTTCGGCGGGACGGAACGCCAGCATACGCAATAAGGTCATGCTGAAGCCGGCATATTCGTCAGGCGCCAGCGCCAGTTCGTTGCGGCCATGCACGGCAATCTGGTAAAACAGCTGCACTTCTTCTTTATCGAAGGCCGTTGCCAGCCGCAGTACGTCTTCGCGTTCCGGCAATTCATCGGCAACGGCTGCAGGCACCATCTGTGCGATTGCAATCTGGTGCAGCAAGGTACCCAGATCCTGCAATGCTGCCTTGTAAGACAGGCTGCGCGCGGCCATTTCGTCCGCCACATCCAATAACGAGCGGCCATCATTGGCCGCCAGCGCATCCAGCAGGCGGATCAGGTAAGACTGATCCAGCGCACCCAGCATGCCCTGTACTGCTTCCAGCGTCACCTTGCCGGCCGCATAGGCAATTGCCTGGTCGGTCAGCGACAAGGCATCGCGCATCGAACCGTGTGCGCCTTGCGACAGCAAGCGCAAGGCCGGCATTTCAAACTCTATCTGTTCCTGCCCAAGGATATTTTCCAGATGGCCGACAATATGGCCCGGCGGCATCTGCTTCAGGTTGAACTGCAGGCAGCGCGACAATACCGTCACCGGGATTTTTTGCGGATCGGTAGTCGCCAGGATAAATTTAACGTGATCGGGCGGCTCTTCCAGCGTCTTCAGCATGGAGTTGAACGCATGATTGGTCAGCATGTGCACCTCGTCGATCATATAGACCTTGAAGCGCGCATTGGAGGGCGCGTAGACTGCCTGCTCCAGCAACTGAGCCATTTCATCGACACCGCGGTTGGACGCGGCATCCATCTCTATGTAATCGACAAAGCGGCCGGCATCAATCGCAACGCAGGCTTCGCAAACGCCGCAGGGGTGCGACGTAATGCCGCCGGTGCCGTCCGGCCCCTGGCAGTTGAAGGATTTGGCCAGGATGCGCGACAGCGTCGTCTTGCCCACGCCCCGTGTTCCTGTAAACAGGTAGGCATGATGCAGGCGCTGCTGATCCAGGGCGTGACTCAATGCACGTACGACGTGCTCCTGTCCCACCAGCGTTTCAAAGCTTTTGGGACGGTATTTTCGGGCGAGGACTTGATATGACATCCCGTGATTTTACCCTATCCGCACTGCGAAACCTACCAAAGCAGCCAGACACCCGGTGTGGCCACATGTAAGGATTTATTCCAGCATGGCCCCTACGCGTGTAAACATCTGATTTTGAAAGACAATTTATGAAAGCAGATAGCCCAGCACCAGCGCCCTGAGTTGCTGTCTGAATTCAGTTCCAGGCACGGTCTCGGGGGCCGTCATCAGCCGCTGATATAACAAGCCATACACCGATGCATGTACCACATCGTGGCTTTTGCCTGTGTATTGCTCGATATCACCGCTGGCGCTGAAAGCCTGTGCCCAGATACCGGCAATGTGTCCATATAACGCCTGGTATGCTGCCGCGTCGGAAATTTGCCGCTCCAGAAAAATCAGCGCCGACCATTCTTCAGTATGCTGGCTATGCAGCTCCAGCATGCCGTCCAGTATTGCCTCAGCCATTTCCGATAACGGGCTGCCGCGCCTGGCGTCAATGCAGGCCAGCATGCTGGCGCCTACGCCCTTGAAGCGCTGGTAGATGCAATGCGCAGCAATGGATTTTTTGCTGGGAAAGTATTCATAGACCGTCCCCAGCCCTACACCGGCCACCAGCGCAATGTCGCGGATGGTCAGCCGGCTATAGCCTTTTTCGACCAAAAGCCGAACAAATGCATCCAGGATGGCCGTCTGGGTCATCCTGGAGCGCTGCTGCACAGGCTTGCGGCGCGATTTTAAAGGGCTTTCCGCCGGATTCATCATCGTTCAACCATACCAGCAAAATACGAACATCCACTCACTGCATCAGGCATACACTACAACGCATAGACATAAAAACAGCAACATTACAGGAGACAGTCATGCAATGGCAAACCCATGAGATCAGCAATCAAGTTCCCGAACTGCAAGACTACAATATTTTCCACAGCGATGCGGCACTGACGGAAGGTGTGCAGCGCGGCCAGGCCGGCTGGCATGCAGACCGGCTCGGCAGTTTCGGCGCGGAACTCGGCAGCAAGGAAGTGCTGCAACTGGGAGAACTCGCCAATCATCATTTGCCTGAACTGCAAACCCACGACCGCTTCGGCAAGCGCATAGACCAGGTAGATTTTCATCCGAGCTGGCACAGCCTGCTGGCATTGCTGCGGCGGGAGGGCCTGCATGCAATGCCGTGGGTACAGCAGAAACAGGGTGCCCATGTCGCCAGGGCGGCAGGTTATTACCTGCAGTCGCAGGTTGAATCCGGATCTTTGTGTCCCACCACAATGACTTTCGCCTCCATTCCTGTCCTGGCGCAGGAACCCAAGCTGTTTGCGCTGCTCAAAGACAAGCTGTTCTCCACCGAACATGATCCGCGCGATCTGCCTATCGCACAGAAGAAATCGATCCTGGTCGGCATGGGCATGACCGAGAAACAGGGTGGATCCGACGTGCGCAGCAATACCACGGTGGCTGAACCGCTGTCCGGCCTGGGGCGCGGCGCTGAATATCTGCTGACGGGACATAAATGGTTTTTTTCTGCGCCGATGTGCGACGCCCATCTGGTGCTGGCGCGCACCGATGCCGGCCTGTCCTGCTTCTTTGTGCCGCGCTGGAAACCGGACGGCAGCAAGAACCCCATCCTGATACAAAGACTGAAAGACAAGCTGGGCAACAAATCAAACTCCAGCAGCGAAGTGGAGTTTCAACGTGCATACGGCGTCATGGTCGGTGAAGAAGGCCGTGGCATTCCTACCATCATAGAAATGGCCAACCTGACCCGGCTGGACTGCGTCATCGGTAGCGCCGCGCTGATGCGCCAGGCACTGACGCAGGCGATCCACCATGCACGCCACCGCAAGGCTTTTGGCCGCCTGCTGGCAGACCAGCCACTGATGCGTAATGTGCTGGCCGATCTGGCGCTGGAAAGCGAAGCCGCTACGCTATTGATGCTAAAGCTGGCCGGCGCGCTGGAACAGCCGGATGATCCGCTGCAGCGCGCGTGGAAACGCATCGTCACGCCGGCCGCCAAGTTCTGGATCTGCAAGCGGGCGCTGGAATTTACCGGCGAGTGCATGGAAGTCTGGGGCGGCAACGGCTACGTGGAAACCGGCCCGATGGCGCGCTACTATCGCGAAGCGCCGGTCAATTCCATCTGGGAAGGCTCCGGCAATGTGATGTGCCTGGATGTGCTGCGCGCGATGGAGCGCGACCCGGAAGGCACACATCTGCTGTTGGGCCAACTGGAACAATCGGCCCAGCCTGCACTGCGCGCACAGGCGGATGAATTGCGCAGCCAGCTGGCAACACCGCCGGAACAAAGGGAAGCGCAGGGCCGCAGGCTGGTGCAGAAGCTGGTGCTGGCTATGCAGTCGTTGCTGATGCATGAACACGCACCGGCCGCAAGCGCGGAAGCCTTCATCAGCAGCCGGCTGGACGGGCAAAATGGCCGCGTCTACGGCACATTGGCAGAGACTGCGGATGCGGATGTGCAAACCCGCATACTGGAACGCGCCTGGCCCCAGCTATAACCACTTTCTTTTGCCGTCACATTCAACGCCGGCATTCGCTATTGCCGACGCGTTTATCTATTCCGACACAGAATCGTGGCAATCCCGATAATTTTTCTCATTAAAATCAGGCATTTATCGATGTTTGACATTTCCGCCTGGATACTTATTGTAGTATGGAAACATCTACTTACATATTCGGGATACGCTCATGAAATCGCTCAAACTGATCACGCTGGCTGCACTCCTTTGCGGTTCGGCAGCAAGCCATGCTACCAGCATCGTGACCAATGGCGGCTTTGAGGCAAACCAGTTCGACGGCTCATGGACGACGCTCTCCTCGATATCCGGCTGGACATCGACCGGCCCTTTCGAGTTGCAAAAAGGCAGCAATACCGGCGGCCTGAATGTGTTTAACGTCGCAGACGAGGGCGTGCAATACCTGGAATTGAATTCATCGGGGCTCACGACCATCTCGCAATCGCTGCAAACCAGCGCGAACGGCCGCTACGACCTGTCTTTTGCATTTTCCGGCCGTTCCGACACGCCTTCGCAGGCGGCCAGCTCCATGGAAGTATTCTGGGGCACACTGGATCTGGGCAAAATTACCGCTGCCGCCAATAGCGGATGGGTACAGTACAGCTTCAATAATCTGCTGGCCTCTTCCGCCAGCACCGTGCTGAGCTTCCAGTCGCTGGGCCCGACTTCTGACTCTAGCTATGGCTCCTACCTGGATGCAGTCAGCGTCAACACCTCCAGCAGAGTGCCGAGCTCTAGCTCAGTGCCTGAACCTGCAACGCTGGCATCGATGACACTGGGACTGGGGCTGATCGCTTTTATCGCCCGCCGCCACAAGGCAGCCATCTCTAAAAAATCAACGCAAAAATAAATACCTGAATAAATACAGCAAAAAGGGAGATGCACATGTGCATCTCCCTTTTGTTTTATTCTGCCAGGAACTGTTGCAGCAACTGCCTGTTAAAAATCCTTCAATACAATTTTGCCGATCGCACTACCTTGCTCCAACAAGGCATGCGCCTTGCGTAGATTGGCACTGTTGATCGGCGACAGAACCTGGTTGACCGTCGTTGTAATGATCTTGCTGTCTATCAGCCGCGCAATCTCATTCAGCAGATTGCCCTGCTCTGCCATGTCCGGCGTCTGGAACATGGAGCGGGTAAACATCATTTCCCATACAAAGCTGATGCTTTTTCCTTTAAGCGCACCAATGTCCAGCGCCGCGCTGTTTTCGACGATGGAGCAGATCGTGCCCTGCGGCACAACGATTTCTGTCGCGGCGGCAAAATGCTGGTCGGTATTATTCAGGATCAGCACGTAGTCGGCATACGCATAACCCAGCTCCTTCATCTGTGCTGCCAGATCACCATGATGGTTAATCACGTGATGGGCACCCAGCTCGCGCACCCAACTCGCAGACTCGGGACGGGATGCTGTCGCCACCACGTTCAGGCCAGCCACTTTGGATGCCAGTTGCACGGCGATGGAGCCCACGCCGCCAGCGCCGCCGATAATCAGTATCGTCTTGCGCGGCATCGCGTGCGGAGGGACACTGACGCGCAGGCGGTCAAACAACGATTCCCATGCAGTGATCGCCGTCAGGGGTAAGGCGGCGGCCTGCTCAAACTCCAGGCTGGCCGGCATATGGCCAACGATGCGCTCATCCACCAGATGAAACTCGCTGTTGCTACCTGCGCGTGTAATGTCTCCCGCATAAAATACCTTGTCGCCCGGTTTGAAGTCTGTCACACCGGGGCCGACCGCTTCCACCACGCCGGCGGCATCCCAGCCCAGCACGCGCGGTGACTTCTCTACCGTTGCTTTCGGCGCACGCACCTTGGTATCGACCGGGTTAACCGCGATCGCCTTGATGGCCACCAGCAGATCGCGCCCTTGCGGCGCTGGCTTGTCCAGCACAACATCCACCAGGGATTCCGGATTATCGA
>JAYSKH010000137.1:0-10932 GCA_043726505.1 Undibacterium sp.
GGTCTGACCCGATGAAACAAAGCCAGTTTGAAGCCGAATACGCACCGCTGTGGGAAGAAATCAGCGCTGTGCTGGAAAGCAGGCAGGCCCAACAGACCCAGCAGGAAAATTTCCCCGCGCTATACCGCCGCCTGTGCCAGTGCCTGGCGCTATCCTCACAGCGTGGCTATTCGCCGGCGCTGACCGATTACCTGCAGCAGATGGTTGCTGCCAGCCATAAGCGCTTATACGGAGCGATGACAGGTCGGCCTCATACACTGCTGCGCTGGCTGAGCCATGATTTTCCGCAAAGAGTGCGCGCCGAATGGCGTTTGCTGCTGTTGGCAGCGCTGGCATTCTGGGGTGTGGTGCTGGTAACCGGCCTGCTGGTATGGCAGCAGCCGCAATGGGCATACAGCTTCATGTCGGCAGAACAGCTGCGTTCGGTGCGGCACATGTACCAGCCCAGCCAGATGCATTTGGGCCGCGGCGGCGTCGAAGGCGATCTGATGATGTTCGGCTTTTATATCTGGAACAATGTCTCGATCGGCTTCCGTACGTTTGCCAGCGGCATTTTCGGCGGTATCCCGTCGCTGCTGAGCCTGGCGGGCAACGGCGTCAATGGCGGCGTCGTCGCAGCATGGCTCAGCATCGATCCGGCCACGCGCGCAACTTTCTGGCCCTTCGTCGCCACCCACTCCAGTTTTGAAATTACCGGGTTGCTGCTGTCCGGCGTGGCGGGCATGCGCCTGGGCCTGGCGCTGATCCATCCGGGCCGCCTCAGCCGCCGCCATGCGTTGCTCAATGCCAGCCAGTACATGTTTCCCGTCATCGTAGGTGCAGCACTGCTGACAGTGCTGGCGGCATTCTTTGAGGCTTTTTGGTCGGCCAGCAGCGCGATACCGGTCAACATCAAATACACGGTGGCGGCAATCTGCTGGACGCTGGTCATCGCATTTTTCATTTTCGCCGGCCGTATGCCGCACCAGGAGGCCAGCGATGCTTCCTGAAACTACGCGGCGGACCTCTATGCAGTTTGAACATCATGCAGCTTGAAAAACTACAGGTAGACCTGAGACCGCGCAGCAATGCGCAGGCACTGGATCTTGGTTTTTCCTTGTTGCACGCGCATGCCGCCAGCATGTACAAAACCTGGCTGGCGGTATGGCTGCCGCTGATGGCGCTGGTTGCCGTGCTGAGCTACTTCTTTGAACAGGAATCCGGTATCTGGATATTCGTCAGTTGGTGGCTGCGCCCGCTGCTGGAACGCGCGCCGCTGTATGTGCTTTCGCGAGAGATCTTTGGTGAACAGGTCAGCGTACGCGAAGCGTTACGCGCCTGGCCCGGGCAACTGAAGGGAGGCTGGTTCCGGCTGCTGACGTGGTGGCGCCCCTTCATGGCAGGTTATGGGCTATACCAGCCTGTATGGCAGCTGGAGGCAGTGCGAGGCAAAGCTGCCAGCGCAAGGCTGCGAGCGGTCGGTGCGCACAAGACTGGACAATCGGCATACTGGTTCGGCGCTGCCTGTTTCGGATTCGAGGCAGTATTGCAATTTGGGCTGTTCGGGCTGCTCAGCCTGTTTTTTGATCAGGGCGGCATAGCCAACCCAGTTTCGCTGCTGATGGATATGCGCGGCAAGCCGGATAGCGCGCTGTCGGCATTGCTGACAGTCGCTGCTTTTGCATTCGGCTCCGGCGTCATGGGGCCGGTGTATACGGCGTGCTGCTTCAGCCTGTACCTGAACCGCCGTGCGCGGCTGGAAGCCTGGGACATAGAAATCGTGCTGCGCCAGATCACACCGTCCGCTGCCGGCAAGTCCCGCAGTGGCAGGCAGGCCGCATTGCTGATGCTGCTGGCGCCCGCGGTGTTTGCGCTGGCGATGCAGCATCCAGCACAGGCCGAAGCGGCAGACAGCAAGATCCAGTGCGAAGTGCCGCCCTTCATGCAGCTGAAAACGCAGCCCGGCCCCGTACACAGTGCCGACCAGGCCAGGCTGCGCACTGAAGTGAAGGAGCTTTTTGCAACGGATGACCTGCGTGGCTACGAGTGCGAAGAAGCTTGGCAAAGCAAAAAAACTACGGACGATAAGCCGAAGAAAAACGAACCGCATTGGTCATTCAAAGAATTTGCGTTGCTGGCGCTGGCGGCAAAAGTAATGCTGATTACAGCAGCGTTCTGCTTCGTTGCATGGCTGTTGTATTACTTCCGAGACAAAATTCCGTCGCTACGCAAAACGCAGCCGTTAGCTGCTACCGAAGTCGCCGGCCTTGATATCCGCGCCGAAAGCCTGCCGGATGATGTTGCAGCGGCAGTGTTGGCGTTGTGGTCGGCGCGCGAACGTCGCAATGCGCTTGCATTGCTGTATCGCGCTACCTTGTCGCGGCTGGTGGAGGAAGATGGGCTGGCGATAGCGCGTGGGGCGACAGAAGGCGATTGTCTGCGGCTGGTGCAACTGGCATGTGAACGTGGCCAGCTAGCGCGTTCGCGGCTGGATATCGCCAGTACGGTGACTACGCTGTGGCTAAACGGTGCCTACGGTGAGCGGTGGCCGGACGATGAGGCGGTACAGCGCCATTGCGGCGCATGGAACGCCGAATTTGGAAACCACGCAAAACAGCGGCGGTCCGGCCATGAGTGAAACCGTGAACAAGCTGCTGATCGGCACCTTATGCGTTGCTCTGATGGCGGGCGCTACGTGGCTATGGTTTACCACGATGGAGCAGGTTCCGATAGCGCGCTTCGCCATGTCGGACGCGCTGCGCGACAATCCCAGGCTGGGGGCCACATTGCTGCTGCGCGGACATGGGCATCAGGTGGAACTGGCCGATACGCTGGCCGACTTGCCGCTGCAGAAGTTGGCAGACGGCACTTTGCTGGTCAGCGATAGCGGAGGCATTATCACTGGCATGCAGGCACAGCCGCTGCTGGCCTGGGTCGCGCGCGGCAATACGCTGGTTATGCAGCCGCATTGGCTGAACAAGGGGGAAGGGGAGAGCGGAACCAAGGCAAGTGGAGGACGGTCGGCACCCATGCCAAAACCCCCTTCCGCACGCGGTGAGAACGACACCGATGTCATAGGCACGCGTCTGGGTGTACGCCTGGGGCCTGGCCAGCAGCAAAAATCACGCTGTGATGCGGACGCTGCGAATGATGCGGCGTCGACCGAAGATGAAAAAAAGACGGCGAAAGCAGGTGTGTATGCCGGTATCCATTTCGTTTGCCTGAGCCTGCCCGGCAAGCCTTATCCGCTGGAGATTGATATCGGCGGCGACATGCTGGTGACACTGCGCGACGGCAAGGCGCCGGCCTGGAGCGATCCGCAGGCCGAAGGTGTGCGTATCTACAAGGAAGGCAAAGGCCATATCGTCATGCTGGCAAACGATTATTTCGACCAGGCCAGGCTGCCACGTTACGACCATGCAGAATTGCTGCTGGCGCTGGCCGGCTTGAACGGTAGTGCAAAGCGGGTCTTTATCGTGCAGCGCTTTGACGTTGCGCCGTGGTATGTAGCGCTGTGGAAAAATTTCAAACCCGCTCTGATCAGCCTTGCGCTGGGGCTGGCTCTGCTGTTCTGGGCTGCGGTAAGGCGCTTTGGCCCGGTATTGCCGGAACCAAAGGTCGGCCGCCGCGCACTGATTGAGCATATTGACGCCAGCGGCCATTGGTTATGGAAAATACCCGGAGGCCGCGCCGTGCTGCTGGAGGCCGCGCGCACAGCGGCGCTGGCTGCAGTAAGCCGGCGTGCGCCGGAGCTGCTTGTCGGGGCGCCGAAATTACAGATACACGTGCAGGCGCTGGCCCGGATGTCCGGATTGGCGGAAACAGAATTACAGACGGCATTGCTGCAGCCAGCGGCATCGCGGCCAGAAGTATTTACACGGCAGATACTCACCCTCCAGAAACTGAGACAATACTATGAGCGATAACAACGGCAACATTGCGAGCCCAGCGGCAACTGCCAGTTCGACCATTCCCGCAGACCGCCTGGAGCAGGCCATCGGTATTGTTGGCCGCATGCGCGAAGAGATACGCCGCGCTGTAGTCGGCCAGCACGATGTCATCGACCAGGTGCTGGCCTGCTGCCTGGCCGGCGGGCATGTGCTGATAGAAGGTGTGCCGGGGCTGGGCAAGACCTTGCTGGTCAAGGCGCTGGGCAAGACCTTTTCCGGCGACTTCTCCCGCATCCAGTTTACTCCCGACCTGATGCCGGCCGACGTCACCGGCCATGCGCTGTTCGACATGAAAGCGCAAACCTTCAGCATACGCAAGGGGCCCGTGTTTGCGCACTTGTTGCTGGCAGATGAGATCAACCGTGCACCCGCCAAGACGCAGTCATCGTTGCTGGAGGCAATGCAGGAAAGACAGGTCACGATAGAAGGTGAGTCGCACCTGCTGGCAGCGCCCTTCATGGTGCTGGCCACGCAAAACCCCTTGGAGAATGAGGGTACCTATCCGTTGCCGGAAGCACAGCTGGACCGCTTCCTGATCAAGGTCAGGATAGGTTATCCAAGTGCTGCAGAAGAGCATGCCCTGTTGCAGATGGTGACGCGTGAACGCATAGGCGACGGCCTCAATGTCGCCCAGGTGGCAACGCTGGTAAAACCGGAAACCATCGTCGCCCTGCAGCAGCTTGTGGCCCGCATCCGGGTGGATGATGCCGTTGCCGAATATGCGGTGCGCCTGGTGCGCGCCACGCGCGACTGGCCGGGTGTGGCGATAGGTGCCGGGCCCCGTGGCAGTATTGCGCTGATTCGCATGGCGCGTGCGATGGCGCTGATGGCAGGCCGCGATTACATCACGCCGGATGACGTCAAATCGGCGGGCCTGCCAGTGTTGCGGCACAGGATAGCCATTTCGCCTGAGAGCGAGCTGGACGGCCTCAGCAGCGATGACTTGCTGGCCAGGTTGCTGGAACAGGTTGCTGCTCCCCGTGCCTGATATGCAGCCTTCTTCGTTGTTAGCGTCTGTCTTTGCGTCCGTCACTCCGGCACCGCGCCTGCTGTACTGCGTGCTGGCGTGGGCGTTGCTAGGGCTGGGCTCCGGTGCCTGGCCGCCATTGCAACAGGTATGGGCGGGCGCCGGCTTTGCGCTGCTGCTCATCGCTTGCGCTGATCTGTGGCTGTCGAGACTCGCCCCAGCCTTGCGGATAGAGCGAGCGCTGGCCAGCGTATGGCCGGTGGATGTATGGAACACCGTTACGCTGACCTTGCACAATGAAGGTACGCGTGTGCTGACGCTGGACATTTATGACGGCTACCCCGTTGCCTGGGCCATGGAAGGCTTGAGCCACAGCACGCGTATTGCGCCGGGTAGTTTTGCCGCCGTCAGCTATCGGCTGAAGCCGGATCTGCGCGGCAATGCCGGTTTCGGCCCGGCCCATCTGCGATTTCTCTCACGCCTGGGATTGTGGCGGCGTATCAGCAAGATGGGGCCGGCGGCCACGGTCAAGGTCTTCCCTGATTTTTCCAAATTGCTCGGACGTACCTTAAGCGCTACCGATCGCCGCTCTCCGGCAGCGGGCATGATACGCAAGCGCCGCCGCGGCGAGGGTACCGATTTCCGCCAGCTGCGCGAATACCGGCCAGGCGATAGTTTACGTTCGATAGACTGGAAGGCCACTGCACGCCACCACCGGCCCATCAGCCGCGAATACCAGGAAGAGCGTGACCAGCAGGTGGTGTTCCTGCTGGATTCCGGCCGCCGTATGCTGGCGCAGGACGACGGCAGCAGCCATTTCGATCATGCGCTGGACGCGGTGCTGACCTTGGGTTTCCTGGCGCAGAAACAGGGAGATGCGGTGGGCTTGATGAGCTTTGGTGAAAGCAGCCGTTGGCTGCCACCGGTAAAAGGCCGGGTTGGGCTGGACCGGCTGCTAGCCGGCGTGTATGACCTGCAGCCTACCGATACCGCACCCGACTATACGCAGGCAGCGACGGCATTACTGGAAAAACTGGGCAAGCGCGCCTTTGTCGTACTAATCACCAATCTGCGCGATGAAGACGACCGTGCGCTGCGCACCGCCTGTGAACTGATTTCGACCAGGCATCTGGTCATGTGCGCCAGCCTGCGCGAAAAAGCGCTGGATGCCGCCGTCCGCACGCCGGTAGAAAATTTTGCCGATGCGTTGCGCCACAGTGCAACCACGCACTACCTGCAGCAACGCAGCGAAGCCATCCGCCGCCTCGGCATACGCGCCGACCGCCTGATCGACATCACGCCTGAACGGCTCAGCACGGTACTGGTGAACCGCTATCGTGACATTAAAGAGAGCGGGCAGCTTTAATTTGGCGCTTTAACTCTCGCAAAATATATCGATTATTGCGAATGGCCCATCTGGGCTTGTTTTGCCTTTTGCACATAGCCCTGATAAGCGGGGATGGCGATGGCGGCGAGGATACCTGTAACCATCACCAGCGGCAGTAAGCATGCACCTAATATAACTAGTACCGAATTTTTTGCCGGAGGCTGGCCGTGCTTGTTTGCGCCTTCGTTGCCGGGAGCGAACGTCAGATACAGGCCGAGTATCGCATTGAGTACGGGCACAAGTACCAGCGTAGCCATCCACCCAGGCTTGTCAAGGTCGTAGAGGCGCCGTTTGCTCATGACCACTGCTACTCCGAGGACTGGGATATAAATTAGAAAGTTGAGGGTCGGATTGCTGCCGCTTGTTACTTCGGTGAGCACCTCTAAGGCGATCGATAACAGCATGTACGCTCCCCATGAATAAGCGAGGTAGCGCAAGCGGCCTATCCTGCCCGACAGCGAAAAAAAACGGGGCTTATATGTATCGCTGCCGGCTTCCTCCAATGACGAAAAATCAGCGGTAGGGGCGGAATACGGATTATTCAAGGGCGGCTCCATGGTGAGGGACACATGCTGTGCGAATGGTATTGCTTGTCTTGACGGATGTTTTTTAGTGGATGTGCTGCTTTGTTTGCTTGATGCGCTTTAATGTTGATGTTACTTTAGCATGTCAAATCAGTAATGTGAAATTTTTAACCGCCGGTTTCGGCTTTCTATCTGCTTCTTGTAGTTTTTGGTCAAACATCACTTTTCAGAAAGAAGCACATGCGGAACAGTTTGCTTTCTTGTGTTGCAGCTTTGCTGTTGCTTGCCGGCTGCAATCAGGCCGACATGATGGCGAGCTTTGTTCCCGCCAAAGAGGATGCAGAG
Organism: Undibacterium sp.; assembly: GCA_043726505.1. Taxonomy (GTDB): domain Bacteria; phylum Pseudomonadota; class Gammaproteobacteria; order Burkholderiales; family Burkholderiaceae_D; genus Undibacterium. The sequence continues at coordinate 7,153 of JAYSKH010000137.1, forward strand.
GCGCGCCTGTACATTCAGCAACTGCATAATAAAGAGTTTGAAAAGATAGAAGAGCGCTTTGATGCTGTCGCCAGAACGCCGGATATGCGTGCCACACTGGAGAAAATGTCGGCACTGATCCCGGCCGGTCCGCCCAGGTCTATCAGGACAGTAGGCGCGTACACATTTAAATCCAATGATAGTGAGAGTGTAAAACTCACTTATGAGCTTGAGTATCCGTCAACCTGGCTGTTGATCTACGCGGTGATAGAAACCAAAGCGGGAAGTAGATATCTGGCCGGCCTTCACGTAATGCCCGAGGCAGATTCCGTGGAAAATAGGAACCGCTTCTCGCTGAAAGGAAAATCTTTTCTTCAATATGCGTTCCTGGTGCTCGCCATTGTGGCAGCCCTATTTACACTGGTGACGTTGTTTGTTTGCATACGTACCCGTCCGCTGAAACGAAAATGGCTATGGATCATCGGCATCCTGACCGGGTTTGGCGTATTTGGCGTGAATTGGACGTCAGGCGAGGTTTTTTTTGAGTCCACCTCTTTTCAGTTTTTTAGCGCTGCCGCGTACGCTGCACCGTTTAGTCCGTGGATAGTGTCGTTCTCGATACCGGTATTCGCTTTCGCCTTTTGGGACAAACGCAGAAGAATACTGCGTGAAGCCCGGGCTGAGGCTGTTCAGCCGGGCACCGACTAGCTGATTTATTTGTGAGTACAGCAAAATATCGCGGTAAATACAATAACCGTTTCCGAAGAATAGGGGAGCGGGTATTGGATATCGCTCTTCTTGGCGGCCTGCTGGCCAGATGGAGTTATCAAAGTGGATTGCATGGGCGGCTTGCAGTAACCCGGCATGAAGTCAGTCTCGAAACAGGGCGTTTGCCAAAGCCATTGACGCTTGCTTTTGCATCGGATTTTCATGCAGGGCCAACCACGCATCCTGGAATTTTTAGTGAGCTGTTTGAAAAAATCGCTGAGCATAAACCCGATCTGTTGTTACTCGGTGGCGATTTTGTATCCTGCCGTGCGAAATACATATCGGCGCTGACGGAGGGTCTTTCCCGTTGTCAGCCGCCGTTGGGAAAGTTCGCCGTGTTCGGCAACCATGATTTGTGGACAGACGACGCTTATCTGCAGCAGGCGCTTAAGGCTGCGGGCGTAACCGTGCTGGTCAACAAAAGCGTTGCATTGCCGGCGCCGTTTGATCGCGTATATGTCTGCGGCATGGATGACCCCTGGACCGGTAACGCGGACGCAACGGCGACGTTTGCCAACGCTGCTACAGAAGATGCCGTGCGCCTCCTTCTGATGCATGCGCCGGATGGCTTGCTGTTGCTGGGCAGGGAAAAGTTCGATATCGGGTTTGCCGGCCATACGCATGGCGGGCAGATTGCGCTGAAAGATGGCACACCGATTCTTGTGCCTCATGGCCCCTTGTGTCGGCAGTATTGCCATGGGCGATATGAGGTGCAGGGCAATGGCAATCTGATTGTCAGTCGCGGAGTGGGCTGCAGTACATTACCGGTCAGGATCAACGCGGCGCCGGAGCTGATCCTTTGCCGTCTGACCTAGCAGAAACGGATTGCCTGTCCGAGCCCGCGTGCCGAAATACATCAAATTTCCGCCGTTTGCGTATCCAGGATTGCAGACTCAAAAAAATTCCGGTAATGTAAAGCAACAATAAAAAAATAATAACATTCGATAAGCCTCAGGGAGGGCTATGATTTCGACCGCATTGCTATCTGCACTGGCGCTACGCCCGCTTTCCCGACAGCGTTATTTTCTTCCGTCCCCTTATTCCGCATAAGCTCAACCCTGGTTTTACCTGATCGCCATCCCGGCGCGCATCGTTGCGATGTCCATGGATATCGCCACATCGCCATATCGCCAGACGTTATTGACCCTTTTTCAGGATAAGCATGTCCATCTCAGACCCCGCTCAACTGCTGCAGCGCGTACCGGAACTGGAAGCGCTCGTTGATGACTCCAGAATTAGGAAAGCCATAGAAAGCGGTGATCCTTTCAAGGTCTATCGCGCTCTGGTATGGGCCAAATGGCTCAGGCGGCTGCCGCAGCATCGTGACACGGTCAAACTGCTGGTCGGCCATCGTCGTCTGTTTGCCAAACACCTCAAGCGTTCACCGTCACTCGGGACCGTGAACTCAGTGGGTTTCAGCTTTGTCGGCGAGGCCGAAAGCGATACGGACGGTAGCCATATCGCCTTGCATGCGTTGGTGGTGCTGTTTGCCGTGCCCATTGTGCCTCTTGGCGCCTATCTGGTGCGCAGCACTGGAGAGCGCCAGTGGAGCATTTTTGCGCGGGTGCCGATGGGCCTGTCCGGCTGGCTGTATTCACGCGGTCTGGCGACAGGGTTGCTGGCGACCTTGCTGGTTGGCGCTGTAAGCAGTTATCACAAGTCGCAAACGCAGGACATTATTGTATTGAACAGCCTGCCGGTCGCGGTCGACGTGGAGCTGGACGGTAAGAAGCAGACCGTGCCGGCGGATGGCAGGGCTACCATCAACGTTGCAGCGGGCCAGGTGAAAGGCAGTGCCACGGCAGGGAAATCGGGTGTCGTCGATAGTTATGACCATCAAGTGAGGAGCCAGGGCGGCTACGTGTTCTGGAATATTGCAGGCGCCAGCCCTCTGCTGCGAGAAACCATCAGCTACTACAGGGACAGGCCGGAGACGCCGCCGTCAAAGGTAGTGCCAAGTGTCTATTGTGGCGAGCGTTACGTGGAAATGCCGCATGCCGATTTCTTTTTTGAAGAGCCTGCGGAACATATCAGCATGAGCAAACATGACAGTGAGGCCAGCCGCAGCCATGTCGAAGTAGCTCACCAGGGCAATAGCCCGCCACTGGAACTATGCAAAAACTACCTGTTCTCGACCAACCAGCCGGACAAGGTCGTTCCCTTATATGAGGTAAGGGCTTTGCTTAGCGGCTGGGACGTAATAGAGACCAGCGCTGCTGTAAGGGCTGCTTCGGAAGCATCCAAGTTTGAAGCAGTACGCATTGCCATGCGGGCTAGCGCCGCCAGGCCGGACGATATTGATGTGCATCGGCTCTATCAGAAGGCGCGCGAGGATGCGGGCGAGTATGATGCCTTACTGAAGGAGTACGCAGAGCAGGCCGCCCAGCAGCCGAATTCTGCGAAGGCGCAATATCTGTATGCAGCGCTTTTAAAAGGCTCGCAAGGCCTGGATAAAATGGAAAGCGTGGCGAAAAAATTTGGAAATGAGCCGCATGTGCTGCGCTCGCTGACATGGCACCGCACTAACGCCGGTAATTATGCCGCCGCAATGGAAAGTTACCAGCGTCTGCAAAAAGTAGCGCCTGATATTGCTGTAGAGACTGCGAATAGTGGGGTGCAGGCGCTGGTTGCGCAAAACCGCCTGCGGGAAGCTCTGGATCTCATCACGGCTTCTTTTCACGCAAAGAATGCGGGGAACAAGATGCGTGACGCCGGCAATTTCGCGATGGTTGCACGCATGGCGGGCAGCGACCCGCTGTCGCTGCTGGCAGAGCTCCCGTCAGCGGAGGGTGCCGCCAATGATCTGGAAATGGTACGCGTGCGTGCCGGTCTGGAACCTCAACACGCTGCAACGGATAACTCCCGCACTGTCAGCCTGGCAATGGCCTTGCGCAAAGATCCGGCCCAGGCATTCATACTGGCGCATGCGATGACGCGTGGAGAGCTTTTCAGGCTGCAGAAAGAGCAGCTTGCCTTGTTGTACTTCGAAGCAGTGCGGACTCAGGACAAAACCGTTCCGGCGCAACTGGCGAT
>JAYSKH010000138.1:0-14182 GCA_043726505.1 Undibacterium sp.
GCTAAGCCAGCGGCAAAAGCAGCAGCCAAGCCAGCAGCTAAACCTGCGGCCAAGCCAGCAGCTAAAAAAGCAGCAGCTAAGCCAGTCGCTAAAAAAGCAGCAGCTAAACCTGCAGCCAAGCCAGCAGCTAAAAAAGCAGCGGCTAAACCTGCAGCTAAGCCAGCAGCTAAAAAAGTAGCAGCTAAGCCAGCAGCGAAACCTGCAGCTAAGCCAGCAGCAAAAGCAGCAGCTAAGCCAGCGGCAAAAGCAGCAGCCAAGCCAGCAGCTAAACCTGCGGCCAAGCCAGCAGCTAAAAAAGCAGCAGCTAAGCCAGCGGCTAAACCAGCTGCAGTTGCAGCGGCCAAGCCAGCAACACCTGACGCAAAAACAGTGGTAAGCCCAACAGCAGCATGGCCTTTCCCGACAGGTGCACGTCCAGCATAATTTAGCATGCTTGGAGGCCTGATCTTATTCAGGCACAATACCCACTGTGTGATGTTTATCACCCAGTGGGTTTTTTTTAGGAGCAAGCTGTGCTGTACGGAATTTTTACCTTTGTCGTCGACACCATTGCAGGCTTGTTTGCCGGCTTCCTGCTGCTCAGGTTCTGGATGCAGGTACAGAGGGTGCGTCCACCCAACGGCCTTGCCCAATCCATTTATCAACTGACCGACTGGCTGGTGCATCCTATCCGCAGGCTGATCCCCGGGTTTGCCGGCTATGACTGGGCCAGCTTGATCGCCGCTTTCCTGGTTGCACTGCTTTCTATCGTCATCAATATCTGGCTGAGTCCGCAATTTTCCGTCTACAGCCTGTTGCTGCTGGCCGTGTTCCGGCTGGTGCAGTGGATACTGTATGGCCTGATGGCCTTGCTGGTGATTGAGGCTGTGTTCAGCTGGGTGAACCCAAACGCGCCTTTCGCGCCATTTATACGCGCGCTGAACGAGCCCTTGCTATCGCCGTTGCGCAGGCTGTTGCCGCCTTTGGGCGGGCTGGATTTTTCACCGCTGGTGGCGTTGATCCTGCTGCAGGTGCTGAACCGCATCCTGAATGAGATGCTGCCTGCCATCCTGATGATGTAGACGCTGCATGCCGGGCGCCTGCCCGGCTTTGGTGCTTAGGGTTGCTTTAGCGCTGCTTCAGCAACGCAGTGGATTGGCGCGCCGTCAGGCTGGTGGCGAGCAGTTCACGGCGGAAAGGCAGTTCGGCGTTATTGATCCTGTCCACCAGCACCCGTGCCGTCAGCACACCGATATCGTATTTAGGCTGCACCACCGTCGTCAGCGGCGGGTTGCTGAAAGACGCCAGTGCGATATCGTCATACCCTATCACCGATAATTCTTCCGGTATCCGTATGCCTGCCTGTGTGGCCGCGCAGATGCCGCCGATGGCCATCAGGTCGTTGCTGGCAAAAATTGCGGTCGGCGGATCTGCCAGCGCCAGCAATTGCTGGAAGGCGGCAAAACCGCCCTGGCTGGTGAAATCACTATGCAGCAGCCAGTCTTCGCGGAACGCCACGCCGGTCTCCTGCAGCGCCTTCATATAGCCGCTGACGCGGTCGCGGCTGGGCAGCAGGTCGCTGGGGCCGGATACGCAGGCGATCTTCCTGTGGCCCAGGCCCAGCAGATAGCTGGTTGCCAGGTAGCCGCCCTGTTCATGGTTGGATTCTATAAAGTCTGCCGCCACACCGGTCAGCTCCCGGTCCACCAGCACCTTGGGGGTGCTCTCATCGTCCAGCAACTGGCTCAGTTCATCGTCGAAACCGGAAGACACGAGGATCAGGCCATCTATCCTTTTTTCCATTAGCACGCGGATATAGGCAACCTGTTTCTTCGGATCGTCGTAGGAATTGCACAGGATGATGTTGTAGCCCAGCTTGAAGGATTCGTCCTCTATGCCCTGGATCAGCTCGGCAAAATAAGGGTTGGAATTATTCGGGATCATCATCCCTATCGTGTGCGTGCGGTCGTTCTTCAGGCTGCGCGCCACCGCGCTGGGGATATAGCGCAACTCCTGGATGACGGTCAGCACGCGTTCGCGGACGTCACTGCTGACAACCCGCGTATTGTTGATCACATGCGACACCGTCGTGGTGGACACTTTTGCTTTCTCAGCCACCTGCTTCATTGTTGCCATAAATATCCTGCCTTTCTCGACAAGATTATGACTCAGGAAATCAGGTAAACCAAAGTTTTTGAAATGTAAATCCGCCTGCAAGCCCAATCTTTTGCGTGAAAACCGCAGCGACGGCAGTTTTTACCAAAGTTTTCGCGGCAGATAGAGGCTTTTGCCATCGAACCCCGGGTGTGCAGGCGCCGTGCAGTCCTGGTTTGGTTTGGCTTGGTTTGGCTAAGCGGCCTGAATGCCGATGGCCGCCAGCACCATGTCGGTGATCAGCTTTTCTGCATCGGCAAAATCGGTGCGCGTCAGCTGCTTGCGGTTCAGCACCAGGCACATCTGTGTAGAGAAGTCGGCATACGACTGTGTCATCGCCCAGATTGTAAACAGTAGATGGGTCGCATTGACGGGCGCAATTTTCCCTTCGCTGATCCATTTTTCAAACACAGCGATATCCTTGCGCAGCAGTGGAACGAGTTTCTTTTTGATCTCCTGGCCGTACATGGGCGCGCCGCCGATCACTTCCATCGCATACAGGCGAGAGCCCCACGGTTGCTCGCGGGAAAAGCGCAGCTTCGCCTGAATGTAGCCGCGCAGCAGTTCCTGTGGCTCCTTGCTGTCATCGGCCAGCAGATCCATGCGCTCCAGCCATTGGTCCAGCACATCGTCCAGCACCCGGTTATACAGCGCCTGTTTTGTCGGAAAGTAGTACAGCAGGTTTTGCTTGGACAGGCCGGCCTGCTCGGCAATGGCCGCCACCGAGCTGCCTTCGTAACCGCATTCGGCAAATACCCTGACTGCCTGCTCCAGGATGTCTGCTTCCAGCTTGTCACGGTTCAGCATGCGCTGTGTGCCGGCGCCTGCCGCTGCGCGGGGTGGTTTATTCTGTTCGGATAAGCTCATGTATATATTGGTTGTTTCCATGCGGGGGCAGGGCGGATGAGTGCAAACGCTTCCAGGCCCAGGCAGCGTAGGGAATAGTAAAGCCAAACTGCCCGCGCAGGGCGGCGGGGCATCAAAAATCACCGTTTGGATGCTTGCAACATCCGTTACCGCATCTGCGCTTGTATCTGCTGCTGCATTTTGCGCCTACTGATGCAGGCGTGCGCAGATAGTTGAAAGGCAGCAATCTGGTGCGGCAAAAGCGCCACATTCTGGCAAAGCGAGGCGCAATTTTTACCCGCTTCGCTATAGTTTGGTGCAATATTAGTTTTTACCACTTGGTAAAAGTTGGTACAGGATTTGCTTATAGGAGCATGAGCAGCAAATAAGTTTTACGGTAGCGAAGAGTCAGGTTTCAGCTTCAATTTCGGTAGCGATGAGTAAGAATGCAATTCACTAGCCAGGAATATCACCATGATCGAGTCTCTCCAGTATCTGGCCCGGGCCGGGTCCACCAATGATGCATTGGCCGCGCAGTTCACTGATCTGGCGCCGCCGCTGACGCTGCGCCAGGCGCTGATAGAAAGCCAGCGCTGCCTGTATTGTTACGATGCACCCTGCACCCGTGTCTGCCCATCGGACATCGATGTCGCCAATTTCATCGGCAATATCGCCCAGGGAAACATCAACGGCGCCGCCCAGGTCATCTTGCGCGAAAACATTCTCGGCGGCAGCTGTTCTCGTGTCTGCCCGACCGAGATACTGTGCGAGCAAGCCTGCGTGCGCAACCACGATGCCGAAGCGCAACCGGTCAAGATCGGTTTGCTGCAAAGGCATGCAATAGACCACATGCAATTCCAGCAGCATCCTTTCCAGCGTGCAGCGGCGACCGGGCGCACCATCGCCGTCGTCGGCGCGGGGCCTGCCGGCCTGGCCTGCGCGCACCGGCTGGCGATGCTGGGCAATGACGTCGTCATCTTTGAAGCGCAAGCCAAGCCGGGCGGCCTGAATGAATACGGCATCGCCAAATACAAGCTCACCGATGACTATGCGCAGAAGGAAATCGATTTTCTGTTGCAGATAGGCGGCATACAGCTGAAGTATCGACAAACTCTGGGGCAAAACCTGAGCCTGAAACAGTTAACGCAGGATTACGATGCGGTATTCCTGGGTCTGGGTCTGGGCGCCAGCCGCACGCTGGGCCTGACCGGAGAAGATGCGCCCGGGCTGATGGCCGCGGTCGATTATATTTCGGTGCTGCGCCAGGCGGAGGATCTGACCCAGCTGCCGCTGGCGGGACGTTGCCTGGTCATAGGCGCCGGCAATACCGCCATCGACATGGCGGTGCAGATGGCAAGGCTGGGCGCCGATGAGGTGTCTATTGTATATAGGCGCGGTGTGGACGCGATGTCCGCCACCGGCCATGAGCAGGATATCGCCAAGGCGCATCAGGTCAGGCTAAGGACCTGGGCGCAGCCGCAGCAGGTGTTGCTGGATGACGCCGGCCGCGTGCGCGGCATGCGATTTGAAAAAACGCAAATGGTGGACGGCAAGCTGAAAGGCACCGGGCAAACCTTTGAACTGGCGGCCGATGCCATCTTCAAGGCCATAGGCCAGACACTGGACGATGACCTGGCGCAGGATGATATAGGCAAAGGCATCGCGTTGGCCGGTGACAAGATACTGGTGGATGATCATTTCCAGACCTGCATACCGGGCATTTATGCCGGCGGCGATTGCGTGCAGGCCGGGCAAGACCTGACCGTGCAGGCGGTACAGCACGGCAAACTGGCGGCTATGGCGATGCACCAGCATTTGACTTCAATGAATTCCGTCAGCAAGGAGGCCGCATAATGGCTGATCTGAGCATCAATTTCGCCGGTATCAAGGCGCCGAATCCTTTCTGGCTGGCTTCCGCACCGCCTACCGACAAGGCTTATAACGTTGTGCGCGCTTTTGAAGCGGGCTGGGGCGGGGTCGTATGGAAAACCCTGGGCGAAGACCCGGCGCCGGTCAATGTGTCTTCGCGCTACTCTGCCCACTACGGCAAGAACCGTGAAGTGCTGGGGTTTAATAATATAGAACTGATCACCGACCGCAGCCTGGAAATCAACCTGCGCGAAATCACGCAGGTCAAGAAAGACTGGCCTGACCGCGCAATGATCGTGTCGATGATGTATCCGTGTGAAGAAGAAAGCTGGGCCAAGGTACTGCCGCTGGTGGAAGCGACCGGCGCCGACGCGATAGAGCTGAACTTCGGCTGCCCGCATGGCATGCCCGAGCGCGGCATGGGCGCGGCCGTAGGCCAGGTGCCCGAGTATGTGGAAATGGTTACCCGCTGGTGCAAGAAATACTGTTCGCTGCCGGTGATCGTCAAGCTGACGCCCAATATAACCGACGTGCGCCTGCCCGCGCGCGCCGCACTGAACGGCGGCGCCGATGCAGTGTCGCTGATCAATACCATCAACTCGATTACGTCGCTGGATCTGGACAATATGGTGGCCCGCCCCATCGTTGGCGGACGCAGCACGCATGGCGGCTATTGTGGCTCGGCCGTGAAGCCGATTGCGCTAAATATGGTTGCCGAGATCGCGCGCGATCCGGCTACCTACGGTTTGCCCATCTCCGGCATAGGCGGCATTTCCAACTGGCGCGATGCGGCGGAATTCATTGCGCTGGGTTCGGGCTCGGTACAGGTATGCACGGCTGCCATGCTGCACGGCTTTCGCATCGTCGAGCAGATGAAAGATGGCCTGTCGCGCTGGATGGATGAAAAAGGCTATGCGACGATAGAGGATTTCCGCGGCAAGGCAGTCGCCAATACCACCGACTGGAAATACCTGGACATGAACTACCAGGTCATCGCGCAAATTGACCAGGACAAGTGCATACAGTGCGGCCGCTGTTACATCGCCTGCGAGGACACCTCACACCAGTCCATTTCGCAACTGATTGCCGATAATGGAGCTCGCAAATACGAAGTCATCAAGGAAGAGTGCGTGGGCTGCAACCTGTGCGAAATTACCTGCCCGGTGGAAAATTGCATCACGATGGTGCCGCAAGCCAGCGACAAGCCTTATATGAACTGGACACAGGATCCGCGCAATCCGCGCTCGGTAGCTGCCTGATGCCGATAACGCCGGCCATCAGAACTTTGCCGGCCATTATGATTAATGCGGCGGGGGCGATGGCATGGGCTTTGCATGCTGACGTGCAGCATCGTCCGCAGTTTCAAACTGCGCAACGGTGCTGTATATTTGTTTCAGCCCGGCGCTGTCATCATTTGCGTTCATAAAAATCAGAGGCTGCTGCGCACTTAAGAATCCACCTAGGGAGATGCGAACCGTGAACAAAGATCTATCCGGCAATAATGGCTTGTGGAATGAAGACCTGGCACCGACAACCGAGAGCCAGCGGACCTGGCGCTGGTATCATTTTGCATCGCTGTGGGTAGGCATGGTCATGTGCATACCGGCATACACGCTGGCAGCCAGCCTTGTGGAAGGCGGCATGTCGGCCTGGCAGGCGGTAACCACGGTGTTCCTGGCCAATGCGATTGTGCTGTTGCCGATGCTGCTGATCGGCCATGCTGGCACCAAGTATGGCATCCCGTATGCGGTGCTGGCGCGCTCTTCTTTCGGCACTGCCGGCGCCCGCTTGCCGGCACTGATGCGCGCCATCGTTGCCTGCGGCTGGTACGGTATACAAACCTGGTTTGGCGGTTCGATGATCTACACCTTGCTCGGCGTGATGCTGGGCCATTCTCTGGAGGGTGACAAAATCGCCGGCCTTGGCATCAACCCCGCACAGCTGATCTGCTTCCTTGTTTTCTGGGCGATACAGTTCTGGTACATCTTCCACGGCATGGACTCCATCCGCAAATTGGAAACCTATACGGCCCCGCTCAAAATTGTCATCTGTTTTGTGCTGCTGGGCTGGGTCTACAACAAGGCAGGCGGTTTCGGCCCCATCCTGGACCAGCCCTCGCAATTTGTCGAAGGTGGTAAGAAGGCCGGCCAGTTCTGGTCTACGTTCTGGCCTTCGCTGACGGCGATGGTCGGTTTCTGGGCCACGCTGGCGCTGAATATTCCCGACTTTACACGCTTTGCCAAATCGCAGCGCGACCAGGTGCTGGGCCAGAGCATAGGCTTGCCGGTGCCGATGGGCCTGCTGGCAATGCTGGCAGTGATCGTTACATCCGCCACCGTTGTGCTGTATGGCAAGGCTATCTGGGACCCGGTTGACCTGTCCAGCCGCATGACCGGCATTGCAGTGCTGGTGGCATTGCTGATACTGTTGATCGACACCGTCAGCGTCAATCTGGCTGCCAACCTGGTGGGCCCGGCCTATGATTTCTCCGCGCTGAGCCCCAAGCTGATTTCGTATAAAACCGGCGGCTACATTACAGCGTTCATTGCCATAGCGATGATGCCGTGGAAGATACTGGAATCCACGCAAGGTTATATTTTCACATGGCTGATAGGTTATTCCGCCTTGCTCGGCCCCATCGCCGGCATCCTGATTATCGATTATTACTTCATCCGCCATACACAGCTGGATGTAGAACAGCTGTACAAGGAAGATGGTAAATATTCTTACGGCAATGGCTGGAACATGGCGGCTATCATCGCCTTTGTGCTGGGCGTGGCGCCGAACATCCCGGGCTTTTTGAATGCCGCTTTTCCGGCATCCTTCCCCGGCACGTCAGACCTGTTTAAAACTATCTATACCTATGCATGGTTTATCGGCATGGCCATTTCAGCCATCGTGTATGGGGTGATGATGAGCGGCAAGAAAGAAACAGTAGCGGCAGTCGCCAGGGCTTCATAAGCCTGAGCACACTAAAGCAGCTAAGTGAAACAAGTCAGTAAAAATGTAAGCGAGGAGGCACTATGAGTATCCTGATCCGTGGCGGCACTGTCGTCAACGCAGACCGTGAGTTCCAGGCAGATGTGCTGTGCGAAGGGGGCAAGATTGTCGCCATCGGCAATAATCTGCAGGCGTCCAATGTCACCGAGGTTATAGACGCCGGTGGCGAGTACGTGATGCCGGGCGGCATAGATCCGCATACGCATATGAACCTGCCGTTCATGGGCACGGTAACGGCGGATGATTTTTACACCGGCACCGCAGCCGGCTTGGCGGGCGGCACGACGATGATCATCGATTTTGTCATCCCCGACCCAAAACAGCGACTGATGGATGCCTACAAAATGTGGCGCGGCTGGGCTGAAAAAGCTGCGGGCGACTATAGCTTCCACGTCGCCGTCACATGGTGGGACGATACCGTGCATGACGATATGGGCACACTGGTGCGTGACTATGGCGTCAACAGCTTCAAGCATTTCATGGCGTATAAAAATGCGATCATGGCGGACGACGAAATCCTCGTCAAAAGCTTCAGCCGCGCGCTGGAGCTTGGTGCGATGCCCACCGTGCATGCGGAAAACGGCGAACTGGTCTTCCAGCTGCAGCAGGCGCTGCTGAAAAAAGGCATCACCGGCCCGGAAGCCCACCCGCTGTCGCGCCCGCCTATGGTGGAGGCAGAAGCTGCCAACCGCGCCATCTCTATCGCCAATGTGCTCAACACACCTTTGTATATAGTGCATGTATCCTGCGCCGAGTCGCTGGAAGCCATCGCTCGCGCCCGCAGCAAGGGCCAGCGTGTATTCGGCGAAGTGCTGGCCGGCCACCTGACGATAGATGAAAGCGTCTACCGCCACCCCGATTTCGACGTCGCCTCCGGCCACGTAATGAGCCCGCCGTTCCGCTCCAAAGAACACCAAGCTGCGTTATGGCAAGGCCTGCAAGGCGGTAACCTGCACACCACCGCCACTGACCATTGCACTTTCTGCGCCGAGCAAAAAGGCGCAGGCCGCAACGACTTCACCAAGATCCCCAACGGCTGCGGCGGCGTAGAAGACCGCATGGCCGTGATCTGGGATGCCGGCGTCAACACCGGCAAACTGACGCCATCAGAATTCGTTAAGGTGACTTCCACCAACGCCGCCCAGATCTTCAACATCTACCCGCGCAAAGGCGTGGTCGCAGTAGGCGCCGATGCCGACCTGGTAGTGTGGGACCCGCAAGGCACCAGAACCATCTCCGCCAAAACCCAGTTCGCCAAAGGCGGCTTCAACGTCTTCGAAGGCAGAACAGTAAAAGGCATCCCCAGCCACACCGTCAGCGGCGGCAAACTGGTATTCAAACAAGGCGAACTACTCGCAGTACAAGGCGCAGGTCGCCACGTAGACAGACCCGCGTTCTCCACGATGTTTGACGCGTTGGGGAAATCCGCCAAACTGGCCGAACCTGTCGCAGTTGAGCGATAAGGCGGCGCCCACAGCAATCTGATTTTGACGTTGTTTTTGAAGTACCTCCGCTCGGGACGTAGCATTTTGTGCGTTACAGAAAATGGATCAGAAACAGGTGTGTTTGAGCCGAAGGCGAGTTTCGCCTGTTTCCCATTTTTTGTAATGCAGCAAAATGTAATGGCGCGTAGCGCCATTACCCGAAGGGCAAGTCTGCGGTCGCCTTTTGTTTGCTTACTTTATTTTGGCGAAGCAAAATAAAGTAAGTAGCTGTCGGGCTACCCCCGACCTATATCCACGAAGTGCGATCTTATTGTGCAGATGGAACCAAAACGAATACTCGTATAGGAAGCAAACCATGACTCAAGACACCCTCAAAATCAACGGCGACCGCCTCTGGAAATCCCTGATGGAACTAGCCCAGATAGGCGCCACCCAAAAAGGCGGCGTCAAACGCCTGGCGCTGACCGACCTCGACAAACAAGGCCGTGACCTGGTCACCGGCTGGGCAAGACAGGCAGGCATGTCCGTCACCGTAGACCAGATCGGCAACGTCTTCATGCGCCGCGATGGCAAGAACAATGCGCTGCCCCCCATCATGTCCGGCAGCCACATCGACACCCAGCCCACCGGCGGCAAGTTCGACGGCAACTACGGCGTGCTGGCCGCGCTGGAAGTCGTGCGCACGCTGAACGACCGTAACATACAGACCGAAGCGCCGATAGAAGTCGCGTTCTGGACCAATGAAGAAGGCTCACGTTTCGTGCCGGTGATGATGGGCTCGGGCGTCTTCTGCGGCGCTTTCACGCTGGAGCACGCGTATGCGGCCAAGGACGTGGACGGCAAATCGGTCAAGGACGAGTTGAGCCGGATAGGCTACCTTGGCGACCAGGTGCCCGGCGACCATCCTATCGGCGCTTATTTTGAAACTCACATCGAGCAGGGCCCGGTACTGGAAGATGCTGACAAGGTAATCGGCGTTGTGCCTGCCGTGATGGGCCTGTCATGGTATGACTGCGTAGTCACAGGCATGGAAGCCCACGCCGGCCCCACGCCCATGCACCTGCGCAAGGATGCGCTGCAGGTTGCCACCAAAATCATGCAGGAAGTGGTCAACATAGGTAATCGCTACCCACCCTATGGCCGCGGTACGGTAGGCATGGTGCAGGTCTTCCCCAACAGCCGCAACGTGATCCCAGGCGAAGTCAAATTCAGCATAGACCTGCGCAACGTCAACGACGAGTTGCTGAACAAGATGCATGAAGAAATCCTGGCCTTTGTCGACCAGACCAGCAAGGCCACCGGCCTGGGCGTGACGGTGGAGCGCGTATCCTATTATCCGCCATGCCCTTTCCATCCGGAATGCGTGGACGCAGTGCGCAGCGCTACCGCCAAACTCGGCTATTCGACCATGGATGTGGTATCCGGCGCCGGACATGATGCAATTTACGCAGCGCGCCTGGCGCCCGCCGGAATGATCTTCGTGCCATGCAAGGACGGCATCAGCCATAATGAAATTGAAGATGCTAAATCGGAGCATCTGGAAGCAGGTTGCAATGTGTTGCTCCATGCAATGCTGGAGCGCGCTAAAATCGTTTCCTGATCAGCGGACTTATTTTCCAAGGAATTGCATTGACCGATCTCATTCTCCGTAACGCTACGCTGCCCGATGGCCGCAAGGCGATGGACATCGCTGTTGCCAACGGCCTTATTACTGCGGTTGGCCCGCGCTTGCCGATAACAGCCGCGCAGGAAATAGATGCGGCGGGCAATCTGGTAAGCCCTCCGTTTGTCGATGCCCACTTCCACATGGATGCCACACTGAGCTACGGCCTGCCGCGCGTCAACCAGTCCGGCACGCTGCTGGAAGGCATCGCCTTGTGGGGTGAACTGAAACCCTTGCTGACGCAGGAGGCGCTGGTGCAGCGCGCAATGCAGTACTGCGACTGGGCTGTCGCGCGTGGCCTGCTGGCAGTGCGTTCGCATGTGGATATCTGCGACGACAGCCTGCTGGCGGTGGAAGCGCTGCTCCACGTCAAAAAACAGGTCGCTCCTTACCTTGATCTGCAACTGGTGGCCTTCCCGCAGGATGGCATCTTGCGTAGCGCCACCGCCTTTTCCAACCTGAAGCGCGCGATTGCGATGGGTGTCGATGTCGTCGGTGGGATTCCGCATTTTGAGCGGACGATGGCAGACGGCGCCGAGTCGGTGCGCTTGCTGTGTGAATTTGCCGCAGACAAGGGCTTGCGGGTGGACATGCACTGCGATGAATCTGATGACCCTATGTCGCGCCACATCGAAACCCTGGCCTACCATGCGCACAGACTGGGTATGCAAGGCAGGGTCACAGGTTCGCACCTGACATCCATGCACTCTATGGACAACTACTACGTCAGCAAGCTGCTGCCGCTGATGCGCGAATCCGGCGTCGCCGCCATCGCCAACCCACTCATCAACATCACTTTGCAAGGCCGTCACGATACCTATCCTAAACGGCGCGGCATGACGCGCGTGCCCGAGATGCTGGCCGCTGGTATCCCGGTTGCCTTCGGCCAGGATTGCGCAATGGACCCGTGGTATAGCCTGGGTTCCGGTGACATGCTGGAGGTCGCGCACATGGGCCTGCACGTCGCGCAAATGGCAGGGCAGGACGCGATGCGCGCCTGCTTCAAAGCGGTGACTGAAACGCCGGCGCAGATACTGGGTTTGCAGGGCTACGGACTGGACGTAGGCTGCAATGCCGATATGGTGATGCTGGATGCCGGCGACCCCATAGAGGCAATACGCCTGCGCGCCGCAAGGCTGTGCGTCATCCGGCGTGGCAAGGTCATCAGCCGCACGCCTGCGCCGCATGCACAGCTGGATTTGCCCGGCAGGCCAGCTGCTGTTGATTTCCGTCTGGGCCGGTAGCTGTTCATTCAGTAAATTTGTTTATCCTCGGCAGATGGATCTGTAGTGCATCTGCTTCTTGCTACCGTAAAATCAATATTGCTTTGTCAACTTTTCCATGGCAACATACGGCGATGCCATGGCGGAAGTCCGTCTGCATTCCCAACACCGGAGAGACAAGTGCATATAGTGATGATAGTTGCCGTATTGCTGGCGGCGGGATACATTTTGACCCGGATTCTCGGCCAAAAAAATAATGGTGGAGGTAGCGACACGCAGCAATCAGGCCTGGCGTCGCAGGGCGGCGTTGAGCAAGCAAACCCTGGCCTTGCAGTGGCTTTTCTATCGGACGGTAAGTTGTTTTATAAGGCTGCCGGCGGCGAGCTAAAGCAGATCCACAGTCAGTACATCCAGGAAGTCACCGACAAGCTGGAAAGGAGCAAGGAGCGCCACGCATGGAAACAGAATACCAGTTTCAGCGTGTCAGCCAACGGCGGCATGAGGCAGTTCAACAATGATGGCCCGCATATTGTCGCGACCTCACTGCAATTCGATCAAGACAAGACCGTACTGTATTTCCTGAAGGACGACGGCATAGGCGGGCTGTTTGCCTATGACCTGGAATCAGGAGTGGAAAAACGTATTCTGCACAAGCAAAACCTGAACCTCAGCGATCTGAACCTGAATGTGGCGACGGGAAAAATACTGTGTTCATCCTCTACCAAGCAGGGTGTTGCCAATCTGGCGATGCTTGGCAATGATGGTAACCAGTTCCAGGAGCTGACCGGCGGCGATACGCTGGACTCGGCTCCTGCTTGGATTCCCGGCGCAGATAAAAAGATACTGTACCAGTCTACTGGCATCGGTCGGGATCAGAATGGATATGCGGTTGCACATGGAAATTCCACCATACAGATGTTGGATATGGGCTCTGGCAATGTCACACCAGTGATGGAAGACCCAAACTATGATTTCCTGCATCCCAGGGTTAGCCCGCAGGGAAATCTGCATTTTATTCGCCGCCCCTACGAAATGCCAAAATACGAAGCGGGCAATGCACTGCTGGATATTTTGCTATTCCCGTTCCGGCTGTTACGCGCAGTGTTTCATTTCCTGAATTTTTTCTCCTTGATGTATAGCAGAAAGCCGCTGACTAGCGCTTCCGGCCCTGCCGTATCCGCCGATATAAAAAATATCCTGCTCAAAGGCAAACGCATTGATGCGGAAAAAGCCTTGCGCCAGGAGACCAACGTCAATGGCGTTCCGTCGCTGGTGCCAAAATCATGGCAATTGATCAGCCGCGACCGGCAGGGAGTGGAGCGCGTATTGGCAAGCAACGTCGTTTCCTATGACATCACGCCCGAAGGGAAAATTATCTATTCCAACGGCCGTGGCGTCTTCCTGTTGCTTGATAACGCAGAATCCAGACTGATCCTGCGCAGCGACGTAGTCACAGATGTAATCGCAAAAAGCGACATGCTTCAGAGTGCTGCAGTCTGGTAAAAACAACTCAAATAAAAGATGCAATAAAATGGTTGCATAAATTCTATGGCGACATATAATGCAACCAGGAGGTAGCATATTATGACATCTACGGATCGTATCGAAAAAGAGATTCAACTGAAGGCGCCATTGCCTAAAGTCTGGAAGGCGCTGTCAAATGCCGAGGAATTCGGCAACTGGTTTGGCGCTGCGCTGCAGGGGCAATCCTTTGTGGCTGGCAAAAGTGTCAAAGGGAATATCACTATTCGCGGTTTCGAACACATCGTATTTGATGCGCTCGTGGTCAGCATAGAACCGCAGCACCATTTTTCTTTCCGCTGGCATCCTTATCCCATGGACCCGGCTGTCGACTATGCCGCCGAGCCGACTACGCTGGTGGTGTTTGAACTGCAGGAAAGCGATACCGGTACGTTATTGCGTGTGGTCGAATCTGGCTTCGACCAGCTACCGGCGGCGCGCCGCTCGGAAGCCTACCGCATGAACAACGGCGGCTGGGAAGG
>JAYSKH010000139.1:0-1396 GCA_043726505.1 Undibacterium sp.
TCAGACTGAATCATATAAAAAAAAACGCCGTTTTCCGCAGTCCGGTTACGAAACATTACATCTCGTTAAGATTCAGTCACTTAGCAAAGAAACTGCTGAGAAATTATTCCGGCTGCAGGGATCAGGCGCCAGGATAATTTCGCAACGGACTTGGCGGGGGCTTTTTGACCAAGTAGGGGTAATATATACGAATAATTTCCACATGGAAATGTTTGAAACGCAATTTAGCCTCTTTTTTTGTATTATTTTTTGGCAGGCCAGCGCACGGTCGCGGCACGACCGTGCTAAAACTTTCGGCAAATTTGCTCAAATGCCAGTGGATTCAAGTGGTTTGCTCTAAAATACAGGGTTAGATTTCATTTTTAGCTTGCCATTCAGGACTTTGGGCCCATGCCGAAAAAAATACCAAGCACCAGCCAGCCGGAATCCTTTGAGGCCGCCATGCAAGAACTGGCAGACCTCGTCTCCCAGATGGAAGCAGGAGAATTACCGCTGGAAGCCTCCGTCACTGCCTATAAACGCGGCTCTGAACTGATTAAATACTGTGCCGGGCAACTGGACAAGGTGGAAACCCAGGTAAAAATCCTGGAAGCCGATATGCTGAAACCATTTTCCGCCGATAGCGACAGCCAGCGCAACCAGGACAGCGACGAGGTTGATGCATGAGCGACAGCTTCCGTGATTGGATAAAAGCAACACAGACGGATTTCGAATTGACGCTGCAAGATTATTTGCCCTCGCCTGCAGAGGTTCCGGCCAGGCTGCACGAGGCCATGCGTTATGCGGCGCTGGACGGCGGCAAGCGCGTACGTCCGTTGCTGGTATATGCTGCAGGCCGGCTATTTGATGCGCCAGTGGAATTGCTGAACAGGGCAGCCGCCGCGCTGGAAATGATCCATGCGTACTCGCTGGTGCACGATGACATGCCCTGCATGGACGATGATGCGCTAAGGCGCGGCAAACCCACCGTGCATGTGCAGTATGATGAAGCCACGGCGCTGCTGGTCGGCGACGCCTTGCAGGCGCAAGCCTTTCTGGTGCTGGCCGATGCCGACGACGCAGGCACTGACAATGCCGTACGCAAACTCGCGATGGTGCGCTTGCTGGCACAGGCCGCAGGTTCGGTCGGTATGTGCGGCGGCCAGGCGATTGATCTGGCCAGCGTAGGCCTGGCATTGACGCAAGAGCAGCTGGAACACATGCACAGGCTGAAGACCGGCGCACTGCTGCGTGCCTCGGTGCTGATGGGTGCGATGGCGGGCAAGACACTGGCCGCCGCCGAAGTGGCCGCGCTGGATACGTATGCGGGCGCGATAGGTCTGGCCTTCCAGGTCGTGGATGACGTGCTGGATGCCACCGCCGATTCGGCCACGCTGGGCAAGACCGCCGGCAAGGA
>JAYSKH010000140.1:0-14168 GCA_043726505.1 Undibacterium sp.
GCACGACCTGGCTTTGCTCCAGCTGGCCCAGGTGCCGCAGCAGCTCGCCGAGCCGCATCAGGCTGAAACCTATCAATGCCGGCCATCCCGTTTTGCGGGCGCGCGAAGCAGCCCAGTCGTAGCAGGCGGCGGCTTCATCAAAATCGCCAAGTTTCTGCAGCGCCGCGCCGGCATTGGCCGCGGCCATGATGGCCAGCCGGATCAGGCCGGTTTCACGCGCGAGTTCACTGGAATGGTGGAACAGTATGGCGGAGCGCGTCAACTCTGGAGAGAAAAGGGTTTCGCCCCTGGCGGCCGTGATCAGTGCCTCCAGTGCGGGGTGCCGGGGTTCGGCAGTTGCGGCCTGCAGCAGCTGCAAACCGGCCGCCGCTGACTGCGGATTGGAAAACGATTCCAGGTACAGGTACCAGGCTTTGGCCAGCAACTGGCTCAGCGTTTCGCCGGCACGCTCATAGCGTGTTTCAGCATCCACTGCGGCGCGCATCGCCCTTTCCATCTGCCCCTGCTCCAGCGCCGCCACCACCTCGCCCAGCAGTACATCGCCCTCGCCGACGATGTCGTTAACGACGCTAAAACCCGCACGGGCTTCCAGCAACAGAGTTTCTGCCTTGTCGAATTCCCCGTACAGGGCTGCGATTTCGGCGCGGCTCAGCGACAGGCGCGCACGCACCGCGCGCCTCTGGTCCGGCATCAGCGAACTCACGCGCAGCAGCATCTCTGCTTCGTCCAGCAATTGCAAGGCAGTGCGGCTGTCGCGCTGGCGCAAATGCCAGGCGATAGCCGAAAGCAGGTCCAGCCGTGCCGCTCCGGTGAGCGTTGCAAGCTCGGCTTTTAATCGTTCTACTTCCTCATCTAGGGCATACAAATACATGGGGCGTGAAATCAGTGCAGACAAGCGACTTATTATGCCCGTAATCTGTGACAGTTTTGTTGTTGACTGGAATTATCTTTACATAGGGAGCGGTCAGGCTAATTTTTGTTTGGAAAGCTTGCCTGAACCCATGGTTTTCTTTAGATTTTTCACGTTCTTTTGGCTCGCTGGTGGAACACTATCTTGCGCCAGATCAAGCAGATGCATCGCGCATTGTTGCAAGGCGGCACGCAGTTCAGGCGGATGCTGTATGACAAAAGGAAAAGGCAGCCGTGCCAGTTCCCGCGCATACCAGTGCAGATCTCCTGCCTGGCTATGCAGCATCACACCATCATCGCAGGCCTCCAGCACCCCCATCCATTCAAACATTTCTTCCTTGATCGTCTTCAAATCGCTTTTCAGCAAGACGCGGATAGCGAACGCGCGCGGCATCGTTGCGATGGAGAAATTCAGCTGCGCCAACGCATCAAAATCGGCAGGCCGCTCAAAATGCCTTTCCAGCACGCTGACATGAGCCACTCTGTCCAGCCGAAAAGAACGCAGATCCTGCCGCAGATGGCACATGCCCAGTACGTACCATGAGCCGTTCTGGTAAGCCAGCGCATAAGGGTCAAACTGGCGCTCCGTCATTTCGTTCGCTGCGGACACATACTGCATCTGCACCCGCAACTTCATTTGCGCGGCGCTGCTAAGGCTGGCCAGTGCCTCATTGCTGCCGGGCGCATTCGGGCGCGGCAAATCCAGCTTGACGGTTTCATGCACTGCCCTGATCCGTTTTTCCAGTCCCTGCGGCATGACCCTTTCCAGTTTCGCCTGCGCACTCGCCACCGCCGGCGCCGCCTCGGCCAACCCCAGCTTGCGCGCCGCCAGCAGGCCTATCGACAGCGCCAGTGCTTCATCATCGCTGAAGATCATCGGCGGCAGCTTGTATCCGGCCACCAGTGCATAACCGCCATGCCGGCCACGTTCCGCAGTAATGGGAATGCCCAGTTCTTCCAGCATGACGATATAGCGGCGCAAGGTACGCCCGTCAACCTCCAGCCGCGCGGCCAGTTCTGCGCCGTTCATACGACCGTTGCTCTGCAAGAGCTCAAGCACGGTCAGTACACGGGTGGTTGGTCGGTAAGTTTGCATTAGAAGATATGAGAAGATCACGGCAACTTAAGGGAACGGCAATAGCGCTGGCCATTTACGCCGAAGCACGGCCTCGCGCTCATCGTGCGGACGCAGCTTCACTGAACTGTAAACGGTAAGCGCCGGGGCTAGTCTTGACGATGCGCCGGAAGTGCCTGCGCAATGATTCTTCAGAACCGAAGCCCGCCAGCTCAGCAACCTGCTGCAAGGGCGTGCCCGGAGACTCCAGCAGTTCCCGCGCAATGGCAACCCGTTCCCGTATCAGCCACTCATAAGGGCCAAGGCCGGTCGCCAGCAGGAACTGTCGCTGCAAAGTGCGCGTGCTCATTGCAGCATGCTCGGCCAGCGATGCCAGCGTGTGTGGCAGGCCAGGCTGCGCCCGCACCATGTCCATCAGCTTTGCCAGCCTGCCCTCCTCATCCGCCGCCACTGGGCGCGGCACAAACTGCGCCTGACCACCTTCGCGATGGGGCGGAACAACCAGCCTCTGCGCCACCAGATTAACGACCTTGGCGCCGTGATCACGGCGCACCAGGTGCAGCAGCATGTCCAGCCCTGCGGCAGAGCCGGCTGACGTAATGACCTGGCCCTGATCGACATACAGCGCATCCGGCTTCACCTCTAGCTGAGGGTAGCGCCGCGCAAGCCGCTCCGCATAACGCCAGTGCGTCGTCACCGTTTTACCGTCCAGCACGCCGGCAGCAGCCAGCACAAACACGCCGGAACAGATGCTGCACAGCCGCGCACCGCGCTGATAGGCAGCACGAATCTTTTTGAGCAGCGCTTCCGGCGGCTGCTCATCTGCATTGCGCCAGCCGGGAATGATGATGGTGTCGGCCTTGTCCAGCAGCTTCAGTGTATACGGCGCTTCCACAGTGATGCCACCGGCAGCCCTTATCTTGCCGGACTCCGCCGCACACACGGCAAAGCGGTACCAGTCCACGCCCAGTTCAGGCCGCGGCAACGCAAACAGTTCAACAGTACAGCCAAACTCGAAGGTACACAGCTGATCATAGGCGACAGCAACAACCAGATGATTTTTCATGGCGCGAAGTGGATGCAGGCGTAAATAACGTCAAATAACGAAAATTGAAATGACACTATAGCAGTACAAAAGGAGCAGTGAAAGAACAGCAAAAACGCAGCTAAAATCTTTTCTGATAAATTATTTTCAAATAGTTGTTGTGACTACGCACATAGCTCTATATAATTCGCCACTTCAGACGCGGGGTGGAGCAGTCTGGCAGCTCGTCGGGCTCATAACCCGAAGGTCGTAGGTTCAAATCCTGCCCCCGCAACCAGATTCAAGAAAAACGCCGCCGGCAAGCATTTAATATGCACACCGGCGGCGTTTTTTTATCCGAAATTTATTCGGATTATTGGCGGTTTTATTGGAACAGACATGCGTGCAGCATGCCTGCTTGCCTCCATCAATGCTTACAACTGCTCACCCATAAAAGTCAGCGTACGTCCATGCGCCAGCGCTGATGCATGCTGATTATAAGACCCGCGGTCGCTGCAGTTGAAGCCATGATCCGCATTAGGATACGTAAACACTTCAACGTCATCGCGGCCTGCAAATCTCTCGCGCAGATCGTCAGCGACGGTTACAGGGATATGCGTGTCCAGCCCTGCGTAGTGGAACAACATCGGCACCTTGATGCTGGTCGTGAGGTCAAGATGCGCCTGGATGCCGCCGCCGTAGTAGGCAACGCCCAGATCTATGCTGCCTTGGGCGGCGGACAGATACGCCAGCCTGCCGCCGAAGCAGTAGCCAATGGCAGCGATTTTGCCTGTCACTTCCGGCAAGGCACGCAGGACTTTGGCGGCGGCGCTTATGTCGGCAACAGCCAGCTGAGGATCGGTTTTTTTCATCAGCTCCAGCGCAGTCTGATAGTCATCGCCGGCATAGGTAAGTTCTGCACGCAGCTGCGCGCGCCAGAAAATATCCGGCGCCAGGGCGACGTAACCATCGGCCGCGTATTGGTCGGCAACGCTGCGGATGTGGGAATTGACGCCAAAAATTTCCTGGATGATGATGACTGCAGGGCCTGTTCCGCCCTTAGGCCGCGCCAGGTAGCCTTCAAAATTGCCATTTTGGGCAGGGATGCTGATCCAGCGGGAGGTAGTGGTCATAGATTTTCCTTGATGAAAATTAAACGAGGCAATATTAAACGGGGCAATAAATTCTGTGCCTGCGGGCCGGCACACTCACAGCCCGAAAGCGGCCATTGTAGCGGTTTCCAAAAACCTGCGTTTCCCGCCGCTGCATGTGCTGTTTCGGTGCCAAATGTCGGTTGAATACAGGCTGAATTCGGATTGAATTGGGGCTACGCTTTGCCAGGTCGGGTGTATTACTCAAAGTTTCCGGCAAATTTCCCGCTTTCGCTTTGGCTGGCCACGTTTCTTTAGTAAGATGTCGCTCCCGCGCAAGCTGGGCCAGGTTTGCCGGGTGGCAGCCCTGAGGATTTTGAACTAGTGTGTGAAATGCGAGATATAACAGACAGCAAGACCCTGGAACTCCCCGGCCTGGAGCCTGAGTACAGCACGGCACTGAAAAACCGGCATGCAATGTCGCAGAAAAACAGAAACGGCGAAGCGGTGCAGCAGCAACTGGAACTGCTGGAAGCCACGGATGCCAGCGGCCTGCCACCGTGGAGCCGCGACAGCAATATGGATCTGACCGGCTTGCCGATATGGGCTAAAGACCAGGGATTCGCCGATATCTGAACCACTACCTGTATAGTGTGATCTATACCACTGCTATACCCTACTTCCACTGATAAAGCTGACAAGCGCCCCGACATGGACAATACCAATTCTTTCTCTACTCTTCCGCTGTCGCCGGCCTTTCTGAACAATCTGGACAGTCTCGGTTACAAGGAAATGACGCCTATCCAGGCGCAAAGCCTGCCCATCATCCTGCAGCAGCAAGACCTGATCGCACAGGCCAAGACCGGCAGCGGCAAGACTGCGGCTTTTGGCATCGGCATACTGGCCAAGCTGAACCCTACCTATTTTGCGGTACAGGGCCTGGTGATCTGCCCTACCCGCGAGCTGGCCGACCAGGTTTCCAATGAATTGCGGCGGCTGGCGCGCTTTGCCGGCAATATCAAGATACTGACGCTGTGCGGCGGTGCGCCGATGCGGCCGCAGATCGCGTCGCTGGAACATGGCGCGCATATCGTCGTCGGCACGCCCGGCCGTCTGATAGACCACATCAGCCGCGGCACGATCAAGCTCAACGCAGTACAGACACTGGTGCTGGATGAGGCCGACCGCATGGTGGACATGGGCTTTTATGACGACATCGCCACCATCGTCAGCGCCTGCTCGCCGCGCCGCCAGACGCTGCTGTTTTCTGCCACCTATGCCGACGACATCCGCCGCGCCAGCGAGCAGTTCCTGCGCGAGCCTGCCGAAGTCAAGGTGGAAGCACAGCATGGCGGCAGTCAAATAGAGCAGCGCTTTTACCAGGTCACGCCGGAAGGCCGCAATGCTGCCGTCGCTCAGTTGCTGAGCCACTACCGCCCGGTGTCGACGCTGGCTTTTTGCAATACCAAGATCCATTGCCAGGAACTGGCGGAAGAGCTGCGGGCGCAGGGATTCAGCGCACTGGCGCTGTATGGCGACCTGGAACAACGCGAGCGCGATGAAATTCTCGTGCTGTTTTCCAACCAGAGCTGCTCGGTACTGGTAGCAACCGACGTCGCTGCACGCGGCCTGGATATACAAACGCTGGGCGCAGTCATCAACGTAGATGTATCCAAGGATACCGAAGTCCATATCCACAGGATAGGCCGCACCGGGCGCGCCGGTGAAAAAGGCCTGGCGCTGAGCCTGGCCTCGCCCAGCGAAAAGAAATGGGTGAAGCTGATTGAAGAGTATCAGCAAGGCCCGGTGCAATGGTCCAGCCTGTCCGACCTGGAACCGGTTTCCGATGTAGCATTCCAGCCGCCGATGGTGACGCTATGCATCATGGGCGGCAAAAAAGACAAACTGCGCCCCGGCGACCTGCTCGGCGCGCTGACCGGCGATGTGGGTCTGACCAAAGAGCAGGTAGGCAAGATCAACGTGTTTGAATTTTTTACTTATGTAGCGCTGGAAGCGAAAATTGCGCAAAAAGCCCATGACAAATTAAGCCAAGGCAATATCAAGGGCCGCAACTTCAAGATGCGCTTTATTCCGGTTGTCTGAGAAGCAATTTTTTGTGGCGGATGTTGTCTTATATCGATAAAAGTAAAAAAATTTTCACAGCGTGTTTAAATTTGTGAACTTTTAGCTCACAATAATGCCGAAGTCACAGGCTTCTCCGTGCCGGCATCGAACATACGTTTAAACACAACGTGTAAAGCATCTTTGCCGAGCGGGAGGCCCTGATTCCGATCAACCTTCTAGAACATAAAAGATGCCATGCACAAGTATCTCATCCGCAGTCTATTCTCTGTAGCCATCGTTCTTCCATCCTTATCCGCCTTCGCAGAGACCGAAGCCGACAAGTGGAACCTGCAAGATCTGTATGCCACCAGCGCCGACTGGGACAAGGATGCTGTCAAGCTGGAAGCTCAGCTGAAAGACATCGCCGGCTGCAGCGGCCATCTGGGCGAATCCGTCAAGCGCTTCAAGGCTTGCCTGGACCTGAATGCCGACATACTGAAACGCTACTCCCGCCTGGCAAGCTATGCATCGCAGTTCCATGACCAGGATACCGGCGGCACGCCCGGCCTGGACCTGAACCAGCGTTCTGAAATCCTGGGCAGCAAGGTAGAGGAAGCCAGTTCCTTCCTGCGCCCTGAAGTGCTGACGATAGGCGCGGCCAAGGTTAAATCCTATCTGGCGCAAGACAAATCGCTGCAAATCTACAGCCATTCGATGGACGACATCCTGCGCGGTGCGCCGCATACGCTGGACAAAAAAGGCGAACAGCTGGTGGCGACCTTCGGCATGGCGACCAACACCGGCCAGACTGTCTACTCCACACTGTCCAGCTCCGACATGCCATGGCCTAAAGTCAAGCTGTCTGACGGCAAGGAAGTGGTTATCGACCAGGCGGCCTACACCAAATACCGCGCCGTCAACAACCGCGAAGACCGCAAGCTGGTGTTTGATGCATTCTGGGGCAAATGGAAGGAATTTGAACGCACTTACGGCGTGACCTTCTATGAAATGCTGAAAAAGGATTCCGTGTACGCCAAGGTGCGCCACTATCCTGATTCACTGACGCAAGCGCTGGATGCCAACAAGCTGCCGGTCGGCGTGTACAACATGCTGATTGAGCAAACACGTGCCAACCTGCCTACGCTGCACCGCTACTTCAAGCTGCGCGCCAATATGCTGGGCATCAAGGAGATGCGCTACTACGACATCTATCCACCACTGGTCCACAGCGATCTGAAATACCCTATCGCGGAAAGCACGCAGCTGATGCTGGCATCGGTCAAGCCTTTGGGCGAAGACTACCAGCAGGCAATGACCAAGGCTGTCACGCAGCGCTGGATGGACGTGTACCCACGCCCGAAAAAACGCTCCGGCGCCTACATGAACGGCGCGGCATATGACGTGCATCCTTTCCTGCTGCTGAACCATAACGACGACTACGAGTCCGTATCGACCGAGGCGCATGAGTGGGGCCATGCCATGCATTCCTACCTGGCCAACAAGACGCAGCCTTACATCACTGCCGACTACCCTATCTTCACGGCTGAGATTGCTTCGACCACCAACGAGGTGTTCCTGCTGGACCACATGCTGAAGATCGCGAAGAACGATGATGAGCGTCTGCTGTATCTGGGCTCCGCACTGGAAAACCTCCGCGGTACTTTCTTCCGCCAGGCGATGTTTGCCGATTTTGAACGTGAAGTGCATGCCCGTGTAGACAAAGGCGAATCGCTGACTGGCGATGCGTTGACCAAAATCTACGGCGACATTCTGAAGAGCTATCATGGCGACAAGGAAGGCGTAGTCAAGATCGATGACCTGTACGCTATAGAATGGGCTTACATCCCGCACTTCTACAACCGCTTCTACGTGTTCCAGTATGCGACTTCCATTGCTGCCGGCTCCATGTTCGCGGACGAAATCCTGAAGGGCGTGTCGGGTGCGAAAGACAAATACCTGAACATCCTGAAATCAGGCGGCTCTGTGTATCCGTATGATCTGGTCAAGGCTGCCGGCGTTGATATGGCGACACCTGCACCTTACCAGGCTGTGTTTGCGCGCATGAACAAGATCATGGACCAGATCGAAGCGATCCAGGCCAAGCGCAAATAATCGATATGGCCCAATGGGCCATTCGCAACAAAAAGCCCCGCTTTGATGAAAAGCGGGGCTTTTTTATGTGCTGCCGGAATGCAGATGCCGTTAGCGCTGCATCGATTCCCATACCTTTTGCAAGCGCTTGACCGATACCGGCATCGGCGTGCGCAGTTCTTGTGCATACAACGAAACCCTTAGCTCTTCCAGCAGCCAGCGGAACTCAACCTGCTTGGGATCGGCATTCTGCTCGCCTTTTTTCGGCATGCGCTGGAACGGCTGGGCCACCGACAGCCACTCCGCCATCGACTTGGCATCCCGTGCCGGATCGGCCCTGAGCTTGTCCATGCGCACCGTCATCGCCTTCAGGTAACGTGGAAAGTGCGATAGCTGCGTAAAGTCATTTTCTGCAATGAAGCGCTTGGTAACCAGTCCCTGCAATTGCGCTTGCATGTCGGCGGCGGCTTGCGGGTGCGCCTTCAGGCCTTGCAGCTTCTTAGGCAGGCCGTGGTATTCGCCCAGTATCTGCGCCGCCAACCTGGCAATTTCATTGGCCAGCAAGTTCAGCCGCGATTTACCTTCATCCCTGCGGATATTGAACTCGCCGGAATTCTTCGGCAAGGGCTCTTGCAGGCAAGCCCGCTCCAGCGCCGCCTGGATGATCTGGTCGCGCAATTCTTCCTGCGAACCCAGCGCCATGAACTGCATGCCCATCTGCTGCAAACCGGGGATGCTTTTCTCCAGGAACTTGACCTGCTCCTTCAGTTGCAGCGCAAACAGCCGCCGCAGGCCTATTCTGTGTACCTTTGCCGCTTCATCGGGATCATCAAACACTTCGATCTGGCAATGTGTGGACTTGTCTACCAGCGCCGGATAACCAATCAGTGTTTGCTTACCCTGCTGGATTTCCAGCAGTTCCGGCAGGCTGTCGAAGGTCCACGCGGTCAGGTTTTCCTGTTTGACGGTCGGCCTGGCGGAACCAGTAGCGCCGGCAGGCACAGACAACGCTGCTGGCCGGTTGCCCGCCTGCCTGCCCTGCTCTGCCGCGATGGCCGGTGCAGCAGCGGTCGCCTTGCCGGAACTGGAATCCAGCAGACTGAGTTTTTCGGCGGAAGCAATGCGCTGGAAGCTTTCCCGCGCCTGGCCGCCAAACTCGGCGCGCAAGGCAGCAAGATTACGTCCCATTTCCAGTTGCCGGCCATGTTCGTCGACGATCTTGAAATTCATCGAGTGATGTGCCTGCAACGTTTCAAACTTGAAATCGGTAGTCTTGGTCAGCAGGCCGGTCTGGTCGCGGATGTCGGCGATCAGCGTATCAAGGAAATTGCCGGTGCCGAAATCGCAGCGTTCGCAAAAGCCTGCCGCATAATCAGGCAGCGGCACGCAATGCCGGCGTATTTTTTGCGGCAACGACTTCAGCAGCAGATGGACTTTTTCCTTCAGCATGCCGGGCACCAGCCATTCGCAGCGGTCTGCCACTACCTGGTTCAGTGAAAATAGCGGCACCGTCATCGTCACGCCGTCGCGCGGGCTGCCGGGCTCAAAATGGTAGCTCAGCATCAGCGGCACGCCAGACACCTGCATGCTCTTCGGGAACAGGTCAGTCGTGATGCCGGCCGCCTCGTGCCGCATCAAGTCTTCGCGGTTCAGGTACAACAGCTTCGGGTTATGCGCAGTTGCTTCTTTATGCCATTGCTCAAACTGCACCGCATTGCAGACGTCCGCCGGGATCAACTGATCGTAGAAGGCGGCAATCAGTTGCTCGTCTACCAGCACGTCCACGCGGCGCGATTTATGTTCCAGGTTTTCAATCTCGCGCACCAACTTCTGGTTGAATGCAAAAAACGGTGCGCGGGTATCCAGCTCGCCTTCCACCAGCGCATCGCGGATGAAAATTTCGCGCGCCTCCGCAGGGTGCGTCAGGCCGTACTGGATACGGCGCTGGCTGTACACCACCAGGCCATACAGCGTCGCGCGCTCGAATGCGGACACCTGGCCGGTGCGTTTTTCCCAGCGAGGTTCACCGTAGGACTTTTTCAGCAGATGCTCGCCTACCCGCTCCAGCCATTCCGGCTGTATCTGCGCAATACAGCGACCATACAGGCGCGTGGTATCCACCAGCTCGGCCGCCATGATCCAGCGGCCGGCTTTCTTGGCCAGCGTGGAACCCGGCCAGATAAAGAACTTGATGCCGCGTGCGCCCAGGTAATGCGCTTCTTCATCGGACTTGTAACCGATATTGCCCAGCAAGCCAGTCAGCAGCGCGGTGTGCAACTGCTCGTAGGTCGCCGGCAGCTCATTGAGCCTCCAGCCCTGCTCGCGCACAATGGTGAGCAACTGGCTATGTACGTCGCGCCATTCGCGCAGCCGCAACTGCGACAGGAAGTTGGCGCGGCAATTGTCCATCAGCTGCCGGTTGGTCTTTTTATGCTCAATGGCGTCTTCAAACCATTTCCAGATTTTCAGGTAACTCTGGAATTCCGATTTTTCATCGGCAAATTTTTTGTGCGCGAGATCGGCGGCAGCCTGTGCCTCCAGCGGGCGGTCGCGCGGGTCCTGCACCGACAGTGCAGATGCGATGACCAGCATTTCGCTCAGGCACTGGTTCTCGCGCGCCGCTAATATCATGCGCGCCACCCTCGGGTCCAGCGGCAACTTGCCTAGCTGGCGCCCCATCGGCGTCAGCCGGTTGGTATCGTCCACCGCGCCCAGCTCCTGCAGCAACTGGTAGCCGTCGGCAATGGCACGGCCCGGTGGCGGCTCGATGAAAGGGAAGCTCTCCACATCGGTCAGATGCAGCGTTTTCATGCGCAGAATGACCGAGGCCAGCGAAGAGCGCAGGATTTCCGGTTCGGTGAATTTAGGCCTTTGCAGGTAATCCTGCTCGTCATACAGGCGTATGCAGACACCGGCCGCCACACGGCCGCAACGGCCGGCACGCTGGTTGGCGGCAGACTGGGCCACGGCCTCTATCTGCAACTGCTCCACCTTGTTGCGGTAACTGTAGCGCTTGACGCGGGCCAGGCCTGCATCCACGACATAACGTATGCCCGGCACTGTCAGTGAGGTTTCAGCAACGTTGGTGGCCAGCACAATGCGGCGTGCATTCGATATTTTGAATACCCTCTCCTGCTCCTGCGCAGACAAACGCGCAAACAGCGGCAATATCTCCACATGCGCAGGATGGTGCTTGCGCAACGCCTCGGCAGTATCGCGGATTTCACGTTCGCCCGGCAAAAACACCAATACGTCACCGGAGCCGATGCGGCACAACTCATCAACGGCATCGGTAATGGCCGTCATCAGGTCGCGTTCCTTGTCCTTATCTGTATCCTGTATAGGCCGGTAGCGCACCTCCACCGGATACAGCCTGCCGGACACTTCAATCACCGGCGCCGGTTTGATGACGGGGCCATCTGCAGTATCGACAGTTTCGCCGAAATGGTTGGCGAAACGCTGTGCATCGATGGTAGCCGAGGTAATGATCAGCTTCAGGTCGCGCCGCTTGGGCAGCATCTGCTTCAGGTAGCCGAGCAGGAAGTCGATGTTCAGGCTGCGCTCATGCGCCTCATCGATGATGATGGTGTCGTACTGCTTCAGCAGCGGATCGGTCTGCGTCTCTGCCAGCAGGATACCGTCGGTCATCAGCTTGACGGACGCGCCCTTGCTCAGCGTATCGGTAAAACGGACCTTGAAACCAACGTTTTCACCCAGCGGGGAATTCAGTTCCTGCGCGATGCGCTTGGCGGTGGACGAGGCGGCAATCCTGCGCGGCTGCGTGTGGCCGATAAGGCCCTTTTGTCCGCGCCCCAGCTCCAGGCAGATTTTGGGCAACTGCGTGGTCTTGCCGGAGCCGGTTTCGCCGCAGACGATAATGACCTGGTTTTTTTGCAGTGCTTCGGCAATCTCGGCGCGCCTGCCCGATACCGGCAGTTCTTCCGGAAAGGTGATCGGCGGCAGCGGATTGCGCAAGGGTTTGGCTGGGTCAGCTGGCACGGCAGCAGCGGGCAACGCTGCTCCTCCCTGGGAACCTGAGGCATCCGTCTGCGGATTGCGGACTTGCGGATTGCGTGCCTGCGGAGAACCCGCCGGGCGCGGCGGCCTGGATTGCTGTGGCCTTGGCTGTTGAGGCCTGGTTTGCGGCGCGGTTGTATTCGCCTGCTTGGGCGGCGTATCGCGGGGCGCATCAGTGGCCGGGCTTGCTGCAGAAGACTGCCGCAGGGAATCGCGCAACTGGCGTAGATCGCTGACTGCTTTAAGGGGTGTTTTTTTGATTTGATTCGACATAGCGCTGCGGATTATCCCAGATTTTTCACCCGGATACCCTGTTCCCGGCCTGTGGCCAACAATTACTCTACGATTACTCAACAATTGGGCGGCAATTGCACGCTGATTGCGTGCCGATTTGCCACACCTGGCCGGCATTTTCCGGACAAGCGTGAAGTCGCCAACGCGCCCGCTATAGAGAGCAGCATGCCTTATCCGGCAAGCCTCCATCCATTTCTTTCATTAATTTATGCCTTGCGCGGCGTGCACGCGGCAATTAAAACGGGTATCTCGGATTATAATGCCCGCATGGAAAATCCCGTTCAATTCGTACAATGGCTGCGCTCGGTCGCTCCTTACA
Source organism: Undibacterium sp. (assembly GCA_043726505.1). Lineage (GTDB taxonomy): Bacteria > Pseudomonadota > Gammaproteobacteria > Burkholderiales > Burkholderiaceae_D > Undibacterium. The sequence goes on from JAYSKH010000140.1 coordinate 12,885, forward strand.
TCCACGCCTTTCGCGGCAAGACTTTTGTCGTTGCTTTTCCGGGCGAACTGGTCATGGCCGGCGCACTGCCGGTGCTGGCGCAGGATCTGTCGCTGCTGCAGGCACTGGGCATCAAGATTGTCATCGTGCACGGCTCGCGACCGCAGGTTGCTGAACAGCTGGCGCTGAGGAATGTCGAAGGACGTTTCCACAACGGCATACGCATTACCGACACTGCCGCGCTGGAATGCTCCAAGGAAGCTGCAGGCGAACTGCGGCTGGATATTGAAGCGGCATTCAGCCAGGGCTTGCCCAATACACCGATGGCCCATGCGGCCGTGCGTATCATTTCCGGCAATTTCGTCACCGCCAAGCCTATAGGTATAGTCGATGGCGTCGATTTTCAACTGACGGGCATCGCGCGCAAGGTCGCTTATGACGTCATGCACCGCATCCTAGATGCAGGCAGCCCGGTATTGCTGTCGCCGCTTGGTTTCTCTCCCACCGGCGAAGCCTTCAACCTGACGATGGAAGACGTTGCAGTGGCTGCAGCAACAGCACTGCGCGCGGATAAGCTGATCTTCATCAGCGAAACGCCGATGATGGTGGACCGCGACAACGATGAAATGCGTGAATTGTCATCGACCCAAGCCGACGCAGAACTAAAAGCCAATTACCTGCCGGCGGATTCCGCCTTCTATCTGGAGCATGCGGTGAAGGCTTCCCGCGGCGGCGTGCCGAGGGTGCATATTGTGCCCTACCAGCTGGATGGTTCGGCACTGCTGGAGCTGTTTACGCATGACGGCGTAGGCACAATGATCAGCCATGAAAACCTGGAAAGCCTGCGCGAAGCTACTATTGAGGACGTCGGCGGCATCATCAAGCTGATAGAACCGCTGGAAGCAGACGGCACGCTGGTCAAGCGCGGCCGCGAACTGATAGAACGCGAGATCAATTACTTCTCGGTCATCGAGCATGACGGCGTGATCTTCGGCTGTGCGGCGCTATACCCTTTCCCTATTGAAAAAATGGCGGAAATGGCATGTTTGACGGTCAACCCCGACGTGCAAAGCCAGGGCGACGGCGAGCGTATTCTCAAGCATATGGAAAAACGCGCGCGCCGCGCCGGCTTCCATTCGATGTTTGTGCTAACTACCCGCACCGCCCACTGGTTCCTGAAACGTGGCTTCGTCAGCGCCACCGTGGACGACCTGCCAAAAGACAGGCAAAAGATGTACAACTGGCAGCGCAAGTCACTAGTTCTGATTAAACAGTTATAATCGCTGCCGCAGAAGAGGCTCTGCG
>JAYSKH010000141.1:0-10435 GCA_043726505.1 Undibacterium sp.
TTTTGCCGCACCACACAGGTACTGACGTCTTCGCCCAGCGGGCTGACCAGGCACAAGGAATCGGCCGACGGTTCAGGCGTGTTTTCCACATTGGCGCCACAGCGCTCCAGCAACGCTCGCACATGGACTGCTGCTTCGGCGTTTTCCGGGCTGACCCAGACCCAGCCTGTCCATGCGGGTGCTGCCGGCTCGACAGCAGTTCCGCCTATGATCGTCTGCTTACCTTGCGGATAGCTGTAAAAACCACGCCCTGTCTTGCGGCCCAGTAAACCGGCTTGCAGACGTTGCGCGGTAATCACGCTAGGGCGGTAACGTGGCTCCTGATAATACTGCTGATAAATGGATTCCATCACCGGGTGCGATACATCCAGCCCGGTCAGGTCCAGCAATTCGAAAGGCCCCAGGCGAAAGCCGGCGGATTCGCGCATGATGGCGTCAATCACCGGAAAATCGGCAACACCCTCCTGCAAGATGCGCAAAGCCTCCGTGCCGTAAGCACGCCCCGCATGGTTGACGATGAAACCCGGCGTATCCTTAGTAATGACAGGCCGGTGACCAGTGCGGTGCGTGAACTCCACCAGGCGTTGTGTGATCTCAGGTGCGGTCAGCAAGCCGGCGATGACTTCCGCTACTTTCATTAACGGCACGGGATTAAAGAAATGCAGGCCCGCCACGCGTTCAGCCTGGCCCACGCCGGCGGCAATGGCCGTCACCGACAATGACGAGGTATTGGTGGCCAGTATGCAATCTGCGCCGACTATCTTTTCCAACTGGCGAAACAGCTCGCGCTTGACGTCCAGCTTTTCCACAATGGCTTCAATGACGATGCCGCAATCGGCCAGTTCATCCAGCGAATTGATGACCTGCAATTGCTGTTTTGCTGTGTGGAATTGTTCGTCGCTGAGCTTGCCTTTTTGATGCAGCTTTTCCCACTGCGCGGCAACTGCCTGGCTTGCTGTGTCGGCGGCACCAGCTTGCAGATCAAACAGCTTTACCTGTATTCCGGCCTGCGCTGCGATCTGTGCGATGCCGCGCCCCATTGCGCCCGCCCCTATTACTCCTACAACACTGTCTCTTCCTGATACCGCTGGCAATTTATACTCCTTAGTCAGGTACGATTGCCGTCACCTCTATTTCCACACGCGCCTGGTCTTCTATCAAACCCGCAACCTGCACTGCAGTCATAGTGGGGTAATGGCTTCCTATGATTTCCCGATATGCTACCCCGACTTCCTTGTAGGCGGCCACATATTCTTTTTTATCGATCACGTACCAGGTCATGCGCACAATGTGCTGCGGCCCGGCATCGGCTTGCGCCAGCACATCAACGATGTTTTTCAATGCCTGCCTGGCCTGCACTGCAAAATCGCTGGACGTAAACTGTGCCTGCGCGTCCCAGCCTATCATACCGCTAACGCAGACAGTTCGCCCGCGCGCAGAAATGCCATTGGAGTAACCCTTTGGGCGCACCCATCCGGGCGGTTGTAGAAATTCCATATCTTTCCTTTTTTTGTCCGGAAAAAGCATCGTTTAGCGTAGCGCGCTGTTATGGGCTTTTAAGAATTTCCCGCGCAATAATCAACTGCTGTACTTCGCTCGCGCCTTCATAAATTCTCAACGCGCGGATCTCGCGGTACAGCCGCTCCACCGGCATCTCGCTGACCACGCCCATGCCGCCAAACATTTGTACCGCAGCATCAATAACCCGCTGCGCCGTTTCAGTTGCCGTCAGCTTGGCCATTGCTGCTTCTTTCGTTACCCGTTCTCCCTGGTCGCGCTGCCACGCAGCGCGGTACGTCAGCAAGGCCGCGGCATCGATGCCGGTTGCCATCTGCGCCAGGCTGGCCTGTGTCAGCTGGAAATCAGCCAGCACCTGGCCGAACATCTTGCGCGATGATGCGCGCTGCAGCGCCTCGTCCATCGCGCGCCGCGCAAAGCCCAGCGATGCCGCAGCCACCGATGTACGGAACACATCCAGTGTCGCCATCGCCACTTTAAATCCCTGGCCTGCTTCCCCGATACGGTTCGCAGCGGGTATCCGGCAATCAGTGAACTTCAGGCGTGCCAGCGGATGCGGCGCAATGACATTGATGCGCTCGGCAATCTCCAAGCCCGGCGCTGCGGCATCGACGATGAACGCAGAAATGCCCCTGGCGCCAGGCGCTTCGCCGGTGCGCGCAAACAGCACGTAAAAATCGGCAATACCACCATTGGATATCCAGGTTTTTTCACCGTTAAGCACATAGTGCCCGCCACTGGAGTCGGGCACCAGCTCCGCCGAGCACTGCATTGCAGCGACATCAGAACCTGCATCCGGCTCGGACAGTGCGAAAGCAGAGATTGCTTCGCCGCGTGCCACCCGTCCCAGGTATGCCTGCTTCTGCACTTCGCTGCCAAACAAGCTGATCGCCCCCGAACCCAGTCCCTGCATCGCAAAAGCAAAATCCGCCAGGCCGGAATGGCGCGCCAGCGTTTCACGTATCAGGCAGATGGCGCGCGTATCAATAACATCTTGCGCGCCGCCATAAGTTTGACCCCCGATGGCATGTCTGAGCCAGCCAGCCTCGCCCAGTTTGCGCACCAGATCGCGGCAAGCCTGGTCCACATCATGCGGATGGTCTTGCGTGATATGCGCAGCAGCCCACGCATCCAGCTCAGCCTCCAGTTCCGCATGCGCAGGTGCAAAAAAAGGCCAACGTAAATAGCTCTTGTCAGACATCGTGTCAGTCTCCTTCAAATACCGGTTTTTGTTTTGCGGTGAAAGCGTGATAGGCGCGGTGAAAATCGTTGCTCATCATGCAAATAGCCTGCGCCTGCGCCTCGGCTTCAATCGCCTCGTCCACGCCCATATTCCACTCTTGCTGCAACATCTTCTTGGTCATGCCATGCGCAAAATTCGGCCCGTCTGTCAAATCCTTTGCGTAAGCCTGCGCATCGGCCAGCACCTGTTCCGGGCTGCTCAGCCGATTGAAAAATCCCCAGCGCTCGCCCTCTTCACCGGACATGGCGCGCCCGCTGTACAGCAGGTCTGCGGCCCTACCTTGCCCTATGACGCGTGGCAGTAGCGCACAGGCGCCCATATCGCAGCCGGCCAGGCCCACGCGGGTGAACAGGAAGGCCGTCTTGCTGCGCACAGTGCCGAAGCGGATGTCGGACGACAATGCCAGCATCGCGCCGGCGCCGGCGCAGATGCCATCCACCGCAGCGATCACCGGCTGCGGGCAGGCGCGCATGGCCTTTACCACGTCGCCAGTCATGCGGGTAAAAGCCAGCAGGCCGGGCATATCCAGCTTGGTCAGCGGGCCTATAATCTCGTGCACGTCGCCACCAGAGCAAAAGTTATCGCCGGCTCCGGTTACCACGATCGCCTTGACATCATCGGCATAGACCATCGCGCGAAACAGTTCGCGCAGTTCCGCATACGATTCAAAGGTCAGCGGATTCTTGCGTTCCGGCCGGTTCAGCGTCAGTGTGGCGACACCATCGGCAAAGGCATAAAGGAAATGGGTAGCCTGATAGTTCGCCAGGCTGTTGCGGTTGCCGGGGAGTTGCTGCGGCTGGCCGGGAAGGTATTTCATGGGTTCAATCCTCTGCAGTGTGTGCGTCATTCACGTGGTTTTTGACCTGCGACAATAATTCAAACAGGCTGTTCTTCTGTTCGGCCTGCAGGCCGGCAAACACGTCGGCAATCCATCCCTCGTGCACGGCGGCCATGCGCTTGAACGCTCGCCGTCCCGCTGGCGTCAGCTTGACGCTGTAGGCACGCCTGTCCTTCACATCGGCCACGCGCACAACCAACTTCTCCTGCTCCAGCTGGTCAGTGATGCCGGTGATATTACCGCCGGTTACCATCATGCGCTTGGACAGCTCCCCCATGCGCAGGCCTTCCGGGTGCCTTTCCAGTTGCGCCATCAGGTCAAAGCGCGGCAAGGTGACGCCAAACTCATTGCGCAACTGGCCGCGTATCCGATTTTCTATCAACACCGTGCAGGACAGCAGACGCAGCCACAACTTCAGCGACTGGTGGTAGTTCTGCGTGACCCTGGTTTCCAGGTCAAAGACAGGTGCGGACTCGGCGTTCCCTTCCGGGATTTCGGCCAGGAGTTCTGTATTTTTTCTTGTGGAGCTTTTCATTTTCCTGTCAGCATTCATATTCACATGACTTCGCCACCGGCGACGGCGATCGATTGTCCATTCATTGCGGAGGAGCCCGGCAGGCATAACCAGAGCATCGCATTGGCAACCTCTTCCGGTTGCACAAGCCGCTTCTGCGGGTTGACCGCAGCCAGTTCCGCCTTCGCCTGCTGTTCGCTGCGCCCAGTCTTGGCGGCGATATTGGCGACGGCATCGCGCACGATGTCCGTCTCCGTATAGCCGGGGCACACAGCATTCACCGTTACGCCCTTGCTTGCCACTTCCAGCGCCAGCGCACGGGTCAGGCCGATGACGCCGTGCTTGGCCGCGCAGTAAGCCGCCACATACGTATATCCGGTCAGACCCGCTGTGCTGGCCACATTGACAATACGTCCCCAGCCGGCCTGCAGCATGCCCGGCAACACCTGCTGCGTGCAATAGAAAGTGCCGCTCAGGTTAACGTCCAGCATCTGCTGCCACAGTTGCGCACCGATTTTATGGAACGGCGCCGATTGCGCCTGCCCGGCATTGTTGATAAGGATGTCGATACGGCCTGAGCGTGACTCTGCCTGCGCGAACCCACTCTGCACAGATGCGGCATCTGCCACATCCACTGTGACGTAATCAACTTTCCCCATAGCCTGCAGCTGCGCAACCGCAGTTTTCAGAACCTGCTCATCCCTTCCCGCGATAGTCACCGTTGCGCCCTGCCGCAGCAAAGCCTCAGCAATAGCCAGGCCTATGCCACGGCCGCCTCCTGTCACCAGCGCATGCTTGCCTGCCAGGGCCGTCTGATCAACTCCGTTTTTCATACTCATCCTTCCAGTAACCTTGCTGCAATCTGTTGCGGAGTCAAACCGCTGCTGGCAGCGGCGACCTGTTTGTCCCGCTCCAGATTGCGCTCCAATTGCGCCTTACCAGCCACGTACTGCCGCGGCCAAGGCATATCCGTATATCCCAGTTTTGCCGCTTCGTTCAGCGTCCATGCAGGGTTGGCCAGATGCGGCCTGGCGATCGCGCACAGGTCGGCACGACCGGCGGCAATGATGCTGTTCGCATGGTCCGCCTCATAGATGGAACCCACCGCAATTGTCGGTATCTGCACCTCGTTGCGGATACGGTCTGCAAAAGGGGTCTGGAACATGCGGCCGAATACCGGCTTTTCTTGCTTACTGACCTGGCCGGATGAACAATCGATCATATCGGCGCCGGCCAGCTTGAACAGCATCGCAATCTGCACCGCATCGTCCGGGGTAATGCCGCCCTCTACCCAATCGTGGGCAGATATCCTCACACTGAGCGGTTTTCCCGCAGGCCACACCGAGCGGATGGCGGAAAACACGCGCAAAGGGAAACGGCAGCGATTTTCCAGCGAGCCGCCAAACTCATCTTCACGCCAGTTGGTCAACGGCGAAATGAAACTGGACAGCAGATAGCCGTGAGCGCAATGCAATTCCAGCCAGTCGAAACCCGCCTTGGCCGCCTCTCTCGCCGCATGCACAAAATCCGCGGTGATACGGTTCATGTCTGCCTGCGTCGCCGCCCGCGCTACCTGTGAAACGCCGGGCAGATATTGCTGTGCCGACGCTGATACCAGTGGCCAGTTACCGCTTTCCAGCGGCTGGTCTATGCCTTCCCATGCCACGCGGGTAGAGCCTTTTGCGCCAGCATGTCCTAGCTGGACCGCAATTTTCGCATCAGTATTCGAATGGACAAAATCAACAATGCGTTTCCAGGCCTGCGTATGTTCGGGTGTATACAGGCCGGGGCAGCCCGGCGTAATGCGGGCATCGGCCGACACACAGGTCATTTCCGCAAATACCATGGCAGCGCCGCCCATGGCACGGCTACCCAGATGCACGAGGTGATAGTCGCCAGCTACGCCATCTTTGGCCGAATACTGGGCCATCGGCGATACGACAATACGATTTTTCAATACCACGTCGCGCACGCGGAACGGCGTCAGCATAGGCGGAATCGATACCGGTGCTGACGCATCTGCGGCTTTCCTTTTGTCTGTGCCTGCCTGCGCATCAGCCCGCTCTGCTATCCATTGCTCAAAACTACGCACATAATCCGCATCTCGCACACGCAGGTTTTCATGCGACAGGCGCTGGCTGCGCGTCAGCATCGAATACGCGAATTGCGGCGCTTCCATCGCGGTGTAGCGTTTTACATTTTCAAACCATTCCATCGAATTGCGCGCCGCGCTCTGGATTTTCAATACTTCTACCGAACGCACACGCTGATAGGCATCCAACCCCGCCGCCATGCCTTCGGCACCATGGCTGTGCGTGTCAAAACTGCGTGCCAGCTCTATCGCATCTTCCAGCGCCAGCTTGGTGCCTGATCCTATTGAAAAGTGCGCGGTATGCGCCGCATCTCCCATCAATACGACCGGCACCTGCCGGCCATCGATGGTATTCCAATGCACCCAGTTCTTGCAGATAATGCGTGGAAACTTGATCCAGCTGGCAGAACCACGCAGGTGTGTGGCATTGCTCATCAGCGCGTGACCATCCAGGTATCTGGCAAAAACTTTTTCACAGAAGGCGATGGCTTGCTGCTGGTCCATTTTGTCTATGCCGGCCTTCAGCCACACCTCTTCCGGCGTCTCCACGATGAAGGTAGAGGTATCTCCGTCATACTGGTAGGCGTGGGCCTGAAACCAGCCGAATTCTGTTTCTTCAAACGCAAAGGTAAATGCAGGGAAAGGCTTGCGAGTTCCCAGCCAGACAAAACGGCATTTGCGGGTATCAATCTCTGGCTGATAGCTGTGTTCGTAACGGCTACGTATGCGGCTGTTCAGCCCATCGCAGGCAATGACCAGATCAGCGCCATATTCTTTTGTCAGCGCCTGGTCATCCTGCACATCGGTTTCAAATACAAGATTCACGCCAAGTTCTTCACAGCGCTGCTGCAGGATATTAAGCATGCGCTTACGGCCTATGCCGCAAAAACCGTGGCCGCCGGAGGTCACTACCTGTCCCTTGAAATGGGTATCGATATCGTCCCAGTGATTAAAAGACTGCAGGATGGCGCGGGCACTGTCCTCGTCCGCCTCTGCCAGGTTTCCCAGGGTCTGGTCCGAGAACACCACGCCCCAGCCGAAAGTATCGTAAGCTCTATTGCGCTCCACCACGGTGATCTGGTGCGAAGGCTGTTGTTTCTTCATCAGCAGCGCAAAATACAGGCCAGCGGGTCCGCCGCCTATGCATAAAATTTTCATCACTTATATTCCATCGCTTTATTTTTCGTCTTCGGCCTGCCGTAGTTTGTAGCGCTGCAGTTTTCCGGTTTCGGTACGCGGTAGTGAGGCCCGAAATTCGATTGCGCGCGGGTATTTGTAAGGGGCAATCTTTTCCTTGGCAAACCGCTGCAGTTCCTGCACCAGCATGTCGTCGCCCTGCGCTCCGGGTTTCAAAACGACGAAGGCTTTGACAATTTGCCCGCGCTCTTCATCCGGCCAGCCTATGACTGCACACTCGGCAACGGCAGCATGCGTCAGCAACACCTCTTCCACTTCCGGGCCGGCGATGTTATAGCCGGCGGAAATGATCATGTCATCGGTGCGGGCGCGGTACCAGAAATAGCCATCCTCATCCATCGCATAGGCATCCCCGGTCAGGTTCCATCCATCGTGCACATAATTCGCCTGGCGCGGATCGGCCAGGTAGCGACAACCCGTAGGCCCCTTGACGGCAAGGCGGCCTGTTACTCCCGGAGGTGCGGCATGGCCTTCATCATCCAGCACGCAAGCCTGGTAGCCTGGAACCACTTTGCCGGTGGCGCCCGCCTTGGCCTGTTCTCCGGCGGCGGAAATGAAGATATGCAGCATTTCGGTTGACCCTATGCCGTCTATCATTTCCAGCCCACTGGCCTGCTTCCACGCCAGCCTTGTTGCGGCCGGTAGCGCTTCACCGGCAGACACCGTCTTTTTCAGGCTGGACAGGTCGGCATCCGCCGCCAGCGCCGTCATCTGCCGGTAAAAGGTAGGTGCGGTAAAACACACACTGGCGCGAAAGTGCGAAATGGCCTGCAACAGGCTTTCCGGGTTCAGCCTTTCCAGCAGCACCGTACTGGCGCCCGCCCGCAAAGGGAACAGCAGCAGGCCGCCAAGGCCGAAAGTAAATGCCAGCGGCGGAGTGCCGATAAAAATATCATCGGCGGACGCCTGCAGCACAGAACGCGGAAAACAATCGCTGGCGGCTAGAATGTCCCGATGAAAATGCATGGTGCCCTTGGGCTTGCCGGTCGTACCCGACGTGAACGCGATCAGGCAGACATCTTCAGCCGCCGTATCCACCGCATCGAAGTGTAGTGGTTTAGCCTGCATCAGCGATTCCAGGCCAGCGGTATCCTGCGGCCCCGCGTGGAAATAGCGCACCTGCTTCAGCACAGGGCAGGCCTGCTGCGCCGCCTGCATGTCCTCACCCAGTGCCGACGAACATAGCGCTGCGCCGACCTGCGCCTTGTCAACAATGAGCGCCAGCTCTCTGGCGCGTAACAGCGGCATGGTAGGCACTGCGATACAGCCAGCCTTGAAAACCGCCAGCATGCACGCCGCCATCATGGGGTTGTTTGCGCCCCTCAGCAGTACGCGGTTGCCTGGCACCAAGCCCATGTCGGCGGTTAGCACATGGGCGATGCGGTTGACCTGCTGCTGCAGAAAGGCGTAGCTCCAGCTTTCGTCACAAGTAATGATTGCCGGCTTATCGGGATATTCTTTTACCGCTTTATCCAGCAATTCCGCCGTGCAGTTCAAACGAACGGGATATTGCAGCTCCGGCAATGAAAACACCATGTCGGGCCACTCTTCCCTGGCCGGTAAATGCCCAGAGGCAAAGCTGTCCAGATGCGCGCTATCGCTGCGAACAAGTGTGCTCATCTACTCTCCATTCGGATGGCCGGCAGCATATGCAGCCCGCCGTGTGCAGGAATGGAATATACTTTAAACCTAAACTATTCTTACGTAAAGTAAATTTAAAGCGCAAGAAAATCCCTACCTGCAAGGAAGCAGGATAAGCGGCGGATGCACAGCGGGGAAAGAAGTGGAGAAAGAAGCGGAGAACGAAAAGGGGAAAATGCAGGCATACCGCAGCACCCGCCAGAATAACGCGGCCAGGTTCCGCGTATCCGGCAAGCAGCCGTTGACCGGCATGCCTGCTGAAACAAATAGCCTGAAGACCGCCTCTATCATGCAATCATCAGGCAGCCATCAGGCAATTATTTTTTGACGCTACTTTTTTCGCTAGTCTTGCTATCAACGCGGATCGTAACTGCTGCCGGCAACTCTTTGATGCTATAGCCCTCAGGCACCTTGAACAGCGCGGGGCTAGGCTCGCCGCGCTTCAGCTTGTCCAGACGATAAATCAGGTCTCCAGTACGCGGATCGCTGTGTTTGGAATATACGGTCACTTGCAAATCGGGTGAATACCAGATTTCAGACGTCACCGTAATTGGATTTTTGTTGCCAACCTGCCCGGCCGGTATCGAATAGGAACTTAGCTTGCCATCTGCGCGAACTCCGTCAAAATCGCGGCTACCCAGATCCTTGCGGACGCTTTTGGAAGAAACATCGCCATCGCTGAACGCTGAATAAATAGGTCCGGCACGCACCATATCTCCCAGTCCCGTACCGATGGGGTTCAGGCCCTGCATATCAGCAGTCAGTTTGCCTTCGCTGCTCAGGCGTATTACCTTGACGCTGACTTCCTGCTGCACGTCCTTCCGGTTCACGTCCCTGTCTTTATCCTTATCTTTGTCTTTGTCTTTATCCTGATTTTTATTGGCGTCACGGCTGGCGTTGGCGGCCTTCTCATTACGCAGTGCGATAGCTTCCTGGCGCTGCGCCTCGTGTCGCAGTGCTCTGGCTTTCGCCGCTTCTGCATTGGCCTTGGCTTCTTCCACCCTGCGTGCGATATCCATGTTCAGGCCGCGCTTGATCACGCTTTTGTTTTCCGGGTTCAGCGTATAGCGCGTGCCTTCCACCGGATCGTTAATGATGACCTGGCGCAGTTCTCCCTTGCTATCGCGCATCTCCTGGCGCGTGCGGCCCATGCCGTCGCGGAAAGACATGGTGCTGGTCTTGCTGCCTATCTGGTTGCCGTCAGCCAGGCTCTGGATTTTCTCCGAAATCACTTCGGTGCTGTAAGGCGCATTTTTCACTACTTTCCCGGGCGGCAGCAGCGGCGCCGCCGCGTACGCTTCCGACACGGCAGTGGAGACGATGGTCTGTATCTGCGCCGGGCTCGGCACATCAGACAAGGCTAACAGATGCATCGGCGGCATGGCGGGCACA
>JAYSKH010000142.1:0-9507 GCA_043726505.1 Undibacterium sp.
AAGATCCGAATGTCAGTGTCGCCGTGCTGGAGGCAGGCGGCAGCGGCAACAGCTGGGTCGTTAATACACCTGCGGCGGTCATCACCATGCTGCCGACCAAGCTGAACAACTGGGCTTTCGAGACCGTGCCACAGCCAGGGCTGAACGGGCGGCGCGGCTACCAGCCGCGCGGCAAGGCGCTGGGCGGCTCTTCCGCCATCAATGCCATGTGCTATATCCGCGGCAACCGCTGGGATTACGACCACTGGGCGGCGCTGGGCAATACCGGCTGGTCATATGACGACGTGCTGCCCTACTTCAAGCGCTCGGAAAACAATGCAGAGTTGCATGACGACTATCACGGCAATGCCGGCCCGCTGCGCGTCGGCGGCCTGCAATCCGACAACCCGTATGCGGCGATCTACCTGGAAGCAGCCCGCCAGGCCGGTTACCCGCTGACGCAGGATTTCAACGGCGTGCAGCAAGAAGGCGTGGGCATTTATCAGGTCACGCAGCACAACGGCGAACGCTGGAGCGCCGCGCGCGGCTACCTGCACCCGTATATGGGAAAGCGCGCCAATCTGCATGTGATTACCGGTGCGCACGCGACCCGCATCCTGACGGAAGGCAAACGCGCGACCGGCGTGGAATTTTTGCAAAACGGGCAAAAGCACAGCCTGCAGGCAAAACGCGAGGTGCTGCTGGCGGCCGGTTCGCTGCAAACCCCGCAGCTGATGATGTTGTCCGGCATAGGGCCGGGCCAGCATCTGCAGCAGATGGGTATACCTCTCGTGCATGAGTTGCCCGGCGTGGGCCAGAACCTGCAGGACCATCCCGACTTTACCTTCAATTATTACGCAGACAGCCTGGACCTGATGGGCTTTTCCATCGGCGGCTCGGTCAGGATGCTGCGCGAATTCCGGCGCTACAGCAGCGGGCGGCGCGGCCTGCTGAGTTCCAATTTTGCCGAAGGCGGCGCTTTCCTGAAAACCGATGCTGCGCTGCCGGCGCCGGACATACAGCTGCATTTTGTCATCGGCATGGTGGATGACCATGCGCGCAAGCTGCACCTGGGACACGGCTATTCGTGCCATATGTGCGTGCTGCGGCCGAAGAGTATAGGCGAAGTGACATTAGCCAATATCGATCCGCTGGCAGCACCGCTGATTAACCCGCGCTTTCTTGAACATCCGGACGATATCGAGACGATGGTCAAGGGTTTCAAGATGACACGTAAGCTGATGGACACACCCGCACTGGCAAACGCGCGCACGCGTGACAAACTGACCGCCGACGTCCATACCGATGACGACATCCGCGCCATCCTGTGCGCGCGCAGCGACACCGTGTACCACCCTGTCGGCACCTGCAAGATGGGCACCGATGCGATGGCCGTGGTTGATCCGGCGCTGAAAGTACACGGGTTGCAGGGGCTGCGCATCGTCGATGCGTCCATCATGCCGACACTTATCGGCGGCAATACCAATGCGCCGACGATGATGATAGGCGAGAAAGCTGCCGACCTGATACGGTCTGGTGCATAAGCTCAGACATATATCCGAATTTGAACAACCCTCACCAGAAACCCGAATAAACATGCAAGCACTCACACGCCCACACAAACTGCTCGGCCACGCCATCGCGCTGCTGTGCCTGCAATCCACCGCCGCTATCGCCATCGCACAGGTGCAGCCAAAACCGGCGGAACCCGCCACCATCGCCGCGCAAGCCAAACTGAAACAGACGCTGCCTTTCGCCAACAAGCAGGATTTCGACGACGCGCGCTACGGCTTCATCGATACGCTGCCGGATGCGCTGATTGCCGGGCCCGCCGCATCACCTGTGCCCGCATGGAATATGAAACCCTATGGCTTCCTGCAAAAAGATGCAGCACCCGACACCGTCAACCCCAGCCTGTGGCGGCAGGCGCAGCTGAACAGCATCCACGGCCTGTTCAAGGTCACGGACCGGGTTTACCAAGTGCGCAATTTTGACATTTCCAATATGACGATCATCGAAGGCGATAAAGGCCTGCTGATCATCGATCCCTTGCTGACCAAGGAAACCGCCGCCGCCGCGCTGGCGCTGTACTACAAGCACAGGCCGAAAAAGCCGGTGCTGAATGTGATATACAGCCATAGCCATGCCGATCACTTCGGCGGCGTGAAGGCGGTGGTGGATGCCGCAGACGTTGCAGCCGGCAGGGCGCAGGTAATTGCGCCGGATGGTTTCATGGAACATGCGGTGGCGGAAAATATCATCGCCGGCAATGCGATGAGCCGGCGCGCGCAATACCAGTTCGGCGCATTGCTGCCGCCGGGTGAAAAAGGCCAGGTCGATACCGGCCTGGGCAAGGCGCTGTCGCGCGGTTCGCTGACATTGATCGCGCCGAACCTGCTGATCAAACAGGACATGGAAAAGCATGTGTTCGACGGCATAGAAATTGTCTTCAACCTGACGCCGGGCACCGAAGCGCCTTCCGAGATGAATATGTATTTCCCGCAGTTCCGTGTGCTGGACATGGCAGAAAATACATCGCACAACATGCATAACCTGTACACGCTACGCGGCGCGGAAGTCCGCGACGGCAACGCGTGGGCGCGTTATATCGACGGCGCGCTGGGCGCCTTTGGCGGCGGCAGCGACTACCTGATAGGCCAGCATCACTGGCCCACGCGCGGCCAGGAAAAGATCGCCGACTTCATGAAGAAGCAGCGTGATATGTACAAGTTCATCCACGACCAGTCGGTGCGCCTGCTGAACCAGGGTTACACGCCGAATGAAATCGCGGAAACACTGCAGATGCCGGAAAGCCTGGCCAATGAATGGGCCGACCGCGGTTACTACGGCACGCTAAGCCACAACAGCAAGGCGGTGTACCAGAAATACCTGGGCTGGTACGACGCCAATCCGGCGAATCTGAACCCGCTGCCGCCGGTGGAAGCAAGCAAGAAATATGTGGAATACATGGGCGGCGCAGACAATATCCTGAAGCGCGCGCGAGAAGACTTCAAGCAGGGCAACTACCGCTGGGTGGCTACCGCCGTCAACCACGTGGTATATGCCGATCCTTCCAACAAGGAGGCGCGCGGGCTGGCCGCCGACGCGCTGGAACAGATGGGTTATCAGGCCGAAGCCGGCACCTGGCGCAATGCTTACCTGTTTGGCGCGTATGAGCTGCGCAACGGCATGCCCAAGGTCAATGCCCAGAGCACACTGACTGCGGATGCGCTGCAGGCACTGTCGCTGGACCTGTTCTTTGATTTCCTTGGCGTACGGCTGAATGCCGGCCGCGCAGAGGGCAAGCACATCGTCATCAACTGGCAATTCACTGATACCAAACAGGTGTATGTACTGAACCTGGAAAACTCGGCGCTGACCTATACGAGCGGCAAACCTGCCGCCAAGGCCGATACCAGTCTGTCGCTGGACCGACCTACACTGGATGCGATCATGCTGAAGCAGCTGACTTTCCCACAGGCGGTACAGACCGGCAAAATCAAACTGGGCGGCCCGCCGGACAAGCTGGTGGAGCTGTTCAGCATGCTGGATGAGTTCAACCCGATGTTTGAAATCATAGAACCGAAGAAGACGGCGGCGAAATAAATTCTGGCTCGTAAACAACCAAAAACAAACGGCGGCTCCCCATCAAGGAATGCCGCCGTTTTTATGTTTTTTATAAACCGGAGTTTTACTGCACCACGCCGTGCCGGTCGATCTTGACGAGGCGCGACGCTTGGCTATTGCCCTGCCCTTCCGTCGTCTTCCGTACGTTGACTTGTGCCAGACCCGGCCCGCGCACGTTCACCTGCGCCCTGTCGGCCAGCAAATCCTCTGCATTCAGGTCGCCGGAACCGCTCAGTTTTGCCACCAGCAGCTTGGCGCTACCCTTAAGGCTGACGGAACCAGGACCTTCCATTGTCAGGTTGATCTGCGCCTGCTGCATATCGCCGACTTTCACATCGCCAGAACCCGAGGTTTCCAGCTTCAAGGCATCACTGAACGCGCCCAGGCGGATATCGCCGGAACCCGTGCCCTTGACCGAGCCGCCGGCCACCCCGAGTTTTGCCGTATCCAGATCACCCGAACCGCTGACCTCGGCGTGCAGTTGCTTGGCCGTGCCGGACAAAGTCAGGCCGCCGGTGCCGCTGACCAGCACATTGGCGGTATCGGCCTGCAATCCGGAAATACCGACGTCGCCGGAGCCGGACATGACCAGATTCAAGTCGGTAAGCTGCCCCGCCATACCCATGTCGCCGGAACCATGCAGCACGGCATTGACCTGCGCCGAAGCAATGGCGTTAGCGCTGATGTCGCCGGAGCCGCCAGCATCCATGTCCAGCGCCTGGCTGACACTACCGACAAACAGGTCGCCGGATGAGTTCAATTTGGCGTTGATCTTCACCGCTTTCAGACGGCGCAGGTCAATATCGCCGCTACCGGTATTTTTCAGCATCAGCTCGCCGACATTGCCGGAAATGACGGAATCTCCCGAGCCTTCATTGCTCATTTCCAGCTTGTCGCCCGCATATTTGTTGACGGTAAGGTCGCCGCTGCCGGAGTTTTTCAGCCGCGCCAGATGGGCGGCGGACACCTTCACCGTCAACGGAAAATCGGAGACGCCAACGCCTATCTGTATGCCGCTGTGTTTTTTGCGCGTTACCACCAGCGTATCGCCGTTGATTACCGTCACTACCTGGTTGACCAGATTGTCGTCACCGGACACTTCAACGGAGGGAGCGCCCTCGCCCGTGATGATCAGGTCAAATGAACCCGACATCTCTATCGCCTTGAAATCGGCGGCATCGCGCTGCTCGACAACCATCTTGCCGCTGCCTTTGACATCGTCGCTGGCAACATGGACATCGCAGCCAGCCAGCGTCAGCAACAGTATGCATCCCACGTGTTTGATCATTTTTTTGCTCTTCTGTAAGAATTTCTGCAGTTTCGGTAATTTGCAATTTCGGTATATGCGCCGCAATCCGGCAAACAAAAGCATAAAGCGCTTGTTAGCGGATTGGAATGAAAAAGTGATGAAATGCCAATTTGGCAGGTTAAATTGCGCATACCGGCGACGGGAATCATCCACACAGGAACGTTCCGTTACATAAATCCGGGACGAGCCCGGCAGGAATGTGGTGTTAGCGTCTATACTTTGCAGCAGCTTTTTTGATAACCACCTGTAAAGTAAAAGACATCCTTCCCCTATGGAACAACTGATACTGCGCGCCCAGGACGGCGCACTTGCCACCATCATGCATCACGGCGCCCATGTGTGCTCGTGGGTACCGGCAGGCGGAAAAGAGCAGCTTTTTGTCAGCAAGACATCTGAATTCCGCGAAGGCGCGGCAATCCGCGGCGGCGTGCCGGTGGTATTTCCGCAGTTCGCCAGCCTCGGTTCCCTGCCCAAGCACGGCTTTGCGCGTACCGCCACGTGGCGGCTGCTGCACTCCGGCCACACCGGCGATGGCGCGGCGCAGGCGGTGTTTGAACTGCGCGAATCCATCGCCACGCTGGCGCTATGGCCTTTCGTATTCCGGGCCGAACTGACGGTAACGGTATCCGGCCAGCGGCTGGATATTGCGCTGAAGGTGGACAATACCGGCGATACAGCATTCAGCTTTACCTCCGCATTGCACACCTACTTTGCCGTGGATGACATCGCCCAGACCTCGGTGCAAGGCTTGTCCGGCCTGCATTACCGCGACAGCGCCACCGGTGCCGACAACTGCACAGAAACCTCGGCCGAGCTGCAGATACAGGGTGAAGTGGACCGCATCTATGCCGATGCCCCCGCCCTGCAGATGCGCCAGCCCAACCAGACAATGCATATCTCTGCCACCGACTTCCGAGATGCAGTGGTATGGAACCCCGGAGCGGTCAAGGGCGCCGCACTGGCCGATCTGGAGCCGGAAGGCTACCGCCGCATGCTGTGCGTGGAAGCCGCCGCCATCATGCAGCCCGTGCAGCTTGCGCCCGGCGGCAGCTGGAGCGCGGGCCAGCACTTGCGGCTTGAAATGTCGGCTTAAATGTTAGCTTAAAGCGCCGGTCTGATCACCCTTCCCCCCATCAGACCAGCACAAAACTCTGCAGACATTGCCATTTTTTAAATTATTCAGGTCCGGCGAATTATGCCGGGCACTTTCAGCGCCGGTTACGGTCATATAGAAAATACAGGGCTGTTTTGTCAGCAAAAGCGGCCCGCCCCCTCTTCAACCCAAGGATAACAATGCAAGAACGTCATCGCGTTTTAAACCGTACCGGAGCCGCCGGCCATCATAGCGGAGTCGCACAGCTGCTGCGCACTTCGGTCCTCTGCGTGGCCCTGGCAGCGTCGCTGGGCGTGTGCAATGTTGCGGCGGCGCAGTCAGCACCCGCGCTGCCCAAGGGCATGAGCCAGATCACCACCGTCGAAGGCATTACCGAATACCGGATGCCAAACGGCCTGAAGATCCTGCTGATACCGGATGCTTCCAAGCCCACCACGACAGTCAACATGACCTATCTGGTCGGCTCGCGCCATGAAAACTACGGCGAAACCGGCATGGCGCATCTGCTGGAACACATGATGTTCAAAGGAGCGCCCAAGCACCCGAAGATCACAGAAGAGTTCAACAAGCGCGGCATGCGCATGAACGGCACCACCAGCCTGGACCGCACCAACTACTTTGAAAGCTTCCAGGCCGGCGACGACAACCTGAAATGGGCAATCGGCATGGAAGCTGACCGCATGGTCAATTCCTACATCGCCAGGAAAGACCTGGATTCGGAAATGACCGTCGTGCGCAACGAATATGAAAGTGGCGAGAACTCCCCTTTCGGCGTACTGCTGAAGCGTATGCAGAGCGTGGCTTTCGACTGGCACAACTACGGCAATTCGACGATAGGCAACCGCAGCGATATTGAAAACGTCAAGATCGAAAACCTGCAGGCCTTCTACCATACCTACTATCAGCCGGACAACGCAGTGCTGCTGATCGCCGGTAAGTTCGATGTTGCGCAAACGCTGAAATGGGTGTCTGACGCCTTCGGCGTACTGCCCAAACCCAAGCGCGTGTTGCCGGTGTTCTGGACCGTGGAGCCTACGCAGGATGGAGAACGCAGCTTTACTGTGCGCCGCAAGGGCGACATCCAGATTGTTGCGGTTGCCTACAAGATCCCTGCCAGCCTGCACCCTGACAATGATTCGATCTCCTATGCCGCCGATATTCTGTCGGACGCGCCCAATGGCCGTCTGCACAAGGAGTTTGTAGAAAGCGGCAAGGCCGTCGCCATCGTCAACATTCCTTTGGGTTCCTACGCGCCGGGCCTGCAGGTGATAGGCGCCGTGGTGAAGAAAGACCAGCCTATAGAACCGGTGCGCGATGAACTGATCAGTGCAATTGAAAACTTCAGCAAGACGCCTCCGACCAAAGAGGAAATGGACAGGATCACGCGCAAGAATGCCAATGCGGTGGAAAAAATCCTGAACGACCATGAAAAAATAGGCGTCGTCATGTCTGAAATCATTGCGCTGGGCGACTGGCGCTACCTGTTCCAGAACCGCGACCAGCAGGCCAGCATCACCGCCGACCAGGTTGCCAAGGCTGCAGGCACCTATTTCCGCCGTGACAACCGCACCGTGGGCCTGTTCCTGCCGGAAGATGCACCGCAACGCGCGGACATCCCTGCCGCGCCGAGCATAGAAGAAGTGATGAAGGGTTACAAGGGCAAGGCCGGCACTGGCGACGCGGAAAATTTTGATCCATCGCCAGCCAATATCAACAAGCGCACCTTGCACAGCAAAGTGGGCGGCATCAATGTCGCCATGCTGCCAAAACGCACCAAGGGCGAAATGGTGTCGGTAGCGTTCAACCCGCACTGGGGTGATGAAAAAAGCCTGTTCGGCAAGAAGTGGGTCAGCGAGCTGACATCCGGCATGATAGGCAAAGGCACGGCCAAATACAGCCGCGCCGAGCTGTCCGATGAAATGTCCAAGCTGAAAATGAGCGGCGGCATCTACAATTTCACCACCACCAAACCTAACCTGGCGGCGGCGCTGCAATTGCAGGCACAAGTACTGAAGGAACCGAGCTTCCCGGAAAGTGAATTCACGCAGTTGCGCGATCAGATCATCGTCGGCCTGGAAGCCAGCCGCAATGAACCTGATGCTGTCGCATCACGCGCACTGTCGCTGTATTTTGACCGCTATCCTAAAGGTGACATCCGCGCGGCAGAAAGCATTGATGAATCGATCGCCGGCATCAAGGCGGTAACGCTGGCCGACGTCAAGGCTTTCTACAAGCAGTTCTACGGCGCTTCCAAGGCGGAACTGTCTATCGTCGGCGACGTTGACGTTGCAGAAGCGGGCAAACAGATTGCGGCGCTGTACGGCAACTGGCAGAGCGCATCGCCCTACAGCCGCCTGGTCAGCACTTACAATGATATTCCGCCGAAACGCGAAAACCTGAATACGCCGGAAAAAGAAAACGGTGTCTACATTGCGGCGATGAACCTGCAACTGCGCGATGACGATGCCGATTATGCGGCGCTGTATGTGGCCAACTATATTTTCGGCGGCGGCTCGGGACTGAATTCACGGCTGTTGAACCGCATCCGCCAGAAAGAAGGCCTGTCCTACGGCGGCGGTTCCAGCATCGGCGCCGGTTCGTTTGACCGGGTGGGCTCCTTCAGCATCAGCGCCATTGCCGCGCCACAAAACCTGGCCAAGGTGGATGCCGCTGTCACAGAAGAACTGGCGCGTTTCCTCAAGGATGGCGCTACCGAAGAAGAGCTGGCGCGTGCTAAATCCGGCTTGCTGCAGCAGCGTGTGCAAGGCAGGACCAGCGATGGCGCACTGGCGTCGGGCTGGAACTTCAATCTGAACCATGACCGCACTTTCGCATGGAGCCAGGCACTGGACGACAAGATCAAGGCGCTGACGCTGGAGCAAGTCAACGCGGCGATCCGCAAGGCGATAGACCCGTCCAAGATGACGGTGTTCATCGCCGGCGACCAGGCCAAGATGAAAGCGGAAGCTGCTAAATAAGCTTCTTCCGCCTGGCTGAAATTCGGGCTACGAGAAGCTGGCTACCGGCTTCTCGCTCATCGGCAGATACGGCGTGATATTGCCCATCGCGCGCAATACATAGTCTTCTTTCTCCCCAACCGGGGCAAGGTAGTGCAATGCACTTTCCGCCGCCCCGGTTCCCTCCAGCCGCGCAATAATCCACGCCGCCAGATACGACGATGCCAGGCAGCCGCCTGCCGTGGCCACGTTGCCGCGCGCAAAAAAAGGCTGGTTCAGCACTTCGATGCCAGCTTCCTGTACCCAGGGTTTCGTGGTCAGGTCGGTGCAGGCCGGAACAGCATTCAGCAAACCCAGCTTGGCCAGCACCAGCGTGCCCGAACATTGCGCCGCCAGCAGTTGCCGCGACGGATCAAGCCGCAATTGCGCCATCATGTTCTTGTCCGCAACGATTTCCCGGGTCAGCACGCCGCTGCCGACGATGACCGCATCGGCGGCACACGCATCCTGCAGTGTGGCCT
>JAYSKH010000143.1:0-7285 GCA_043726505.1 Undibacterium sp.
GCATTGCCCAGCGCATCATGCACATCCCAGCAATCGGTTTCAAAACCCAGCAGCGATTCAAAATGCTGTAATGCCAGTGCGCTGGCTGTGGCAGGTACGGCGGTGACGATGGACATGGTGGACTCCTTGTTGATGGGAGCCTCCATTATCAGGAAGCCATGCTATTCAAAGAAGTGTCGTGAACGACAATATGCGGCAACATCACGCCACTGCTGTTTCATTTTTGAAATAACTTGCAAAAATTATAATTAGTATTAAAATGGCAATTACTAGAATTGACAGCTCACCTGTCAGCAGGGCGAGGTGCAGGCAGGTGAACGGACAGGTGTTTTGAATTTCCCGGAAGTTAAACTCCTTACATTGATAAAAATCATGATGATCAATCAGCTGGCGTTAGCAGGTATCACAGGAATAAGCAGGCGTGTGCACAAAAGGCCGCTTGTCGGCGCGAGCATGCTGGGAGTGGGGCTCGGTATCGTCTGTGCACTGACGGCTTTGCTGTTGATCGGCGCAATGATATTGCTGCTGCCGAAAGAGTTATGGGGGAAATCCGCTGCGGCCAGCACCTTGAACGGATTGGGCAGCACCGGCCTGTTTTTTCTGGGTGTTGTTTTTGTCCCTTTTTTAGAAACCTTTATGGGCCAGGTGCTGCCCATTGAGCTTGCGCGGCGGTTCCGGGCGAACAAGCTAAGCTGCATACTGCTCAGTGCTGTTATCTTTGGCGGTGGGCATTATCTCAATGGGGGACTCGCGCATGCCATTTCCACTTTTTGTATAGCACTCATTTTTGCAGGCGGATATATGGCAGTTCGCCTTGAGGGATTTTGGCCAGCTTTCCTGGTGGCTTATATCGCGCATGCGACCAGCAATGCCTTGCTTCTATTTGTTTTTGACCCCTTGTTTCCAGGATTGCAGTGAAGTGAAGTGAATAGTATTAATTGATCTCACGCAGGTGGTCACGATTCCTCCTGCATCCTTCTAAGAGCGCCTGATTCAGAAGTGAACCAGCGACGGCAAATTTACCGTCTCGCCTTAATTCCTAGCTGTAGCAAACGCAAGGCTGATCTACTTTTACCGTCGCGGCCAAATCACGCCCATTAAATACGGGGCAGCGCGTGAAACCGCTTGCCCCGCCCACAACTCACTCCACAATAACCCTTTCCTTGCCCAGCGCCGAATGCGAACGCCTGGATTTAAAAATGGGAAAGAAGACTTCGGTGAACCAGTTTTCCTTGCCGTAGGTGACGTCGTCCTGCAGGCCGACGGTTTCCGGGTAGCGGCGGGTGATCAGTGCGGTGCCGAACAGCATGTCCCACAGAAATAGCATATTGCCGAAGTTGCCCTTGTAGTGGCCTATGCCGTCTTCATTGGTGATGGCGTGGTGGGCATAGTGTGTGGCTGGAGTGGAGATGGTGCGTTCTACTACCCACATCAGCGGGCGCAATGCGCGGATCTTGTACAGCGGCTCATCCCATTTGACGGCGCTGTGCGCGCCGATGATGACGGCCATTTTCAGCACGACATAAACGATATACACGTTGCCAAAACCCAGGTAGATCAGCACGGCGGATGTCCACAGGCCGGGCATCATCGCGTAGTAGAAAAAGTTGTTGCGGTAGACCACGCGCACGCTCATGTAGGCGGCGGAGTGGTGCGCGCGGTGCAGCGGCCACAGCAGCGGCGTGTGCGACATGCGGTGCCACCAGTATTGCGTCAGGTCATCTGCTACAAGCAGTATCAGGAACATGCCCCAGGCCGGTAGTGCGCCCCAGGCATTCTCTTGCATGGGGAAGTAGTGCCGTCCCAGCCAGCTGATGCCGAGGAAGATGCCGGGCTGTATCAGCACCAGCAGCAGTAGCAGCATGGCGGATTCCACTTTCCAGTCGTCGCGGGTGGCGCCTAGTTTGGTGAAGCGGCCGGAAAATACTTCCAGCAGGCCGAAGCCGATGAAGATGGCAGTAATGGCAATGGTTTGTATTGGGTTCATTTGGTGTCTCCGATATGTAGGAATCAGGTTCAGGCTATTCTTTTTAGTAGTTTGAACATCAGTTCAAACACCTTGCCATAGGGTGGGTAGAGCAGCGGCAGGCCGCTGAGCCTGCTCTGGTAAAACACAGGCTTTTCCTTGCTGAAGGCGCGAAAACCGTGCTCGCCATGGTAAGCGCCGGTGCCGCTGGCGCCCACGCCGCCAAAGGGCTGGTCTTCCTGGCCGAAATGCCACAGGCAGTCATTGACGGTCACGCCGCCGGAGATGGTGTGCCGCAGGATATGGTCGCGGCGGTGCTTGTCTGTGCCGAACCAGTACAGCGCCAGCGGGCGCGCATGGCCGTTGATGTAGCTGACAGCTTCTGCGGGGTCCTGGTAAAACTTCACCGGCAGCAGCGGCCCGAAGATTTCTTCCTGCATGATCTTCATACCGTCGTTCACATCCAGCACGAGCGAAGGCGCCATCCTGCGGTCCATGCTGGTTTGCAGTTCTGCCGACGTGCCCATGGGGATGATTTGCGCACCCTTGCTGCGCGCGTCTTCCAGCAGCATTTGCAGACGCTGCAGATGGCGCTCGCTGATGATGCTGGTGTAATCCGGGTTATCCAGATAGCGCGGGTATAAGGAAGCGGCGGCGTCCTGCATGCTGGCGATAAAAGCCTGGCGCTGTTTTTGCGGTACAAAAGCATAGTCCGGTGCGATGCAGGTCTGGCCGGCGTTAAACAGCTTGCCTTGCGCCAGCCGCAACGCCGCATGGCGAAGATCGCAGGACTCATCAAAGATGGCGGGCGATTTGCCGCCCAGCTCCAGCGTCACCGGCGTCAGGTTGCGGGCGGCAGCTTGCGCTACCAGCCGGCCCACGGCGGTGGAACCAGTGAATACCAGATGGTCAAACGGTAGTTCGGCAAATGCCTGTCCCTCGGCGACGCCGCCTGTGACGACGGCTACTTCGTCTTCTGCAAAACTTTCTGCGACGATGCGTTGCAGCAGGTCGGACAGGCGAGGGCATAACTCAGATGGTTTGATCATCACGCGGTTGCCGGCGGCCAGTGCGCCGATGGCAGGGCCGATCGCCAGCTGGTATGGATAGTTCCACGGAGCCACAATGCCGACCACGCCTAGTGGCTGCGGCAGGATGCGGTTAAAGGCGGGGCGGTAGGGCAGTGCGGTGGGCGCGCGCCTCGGCTTCATCCACTGCTTTACGTGGCGCATCGTGTGCTTGATGGCGGACAGGCTCATCATGATCTCGGCCAGCCTGCTTTCATGCGTGGAGCGATGGCCGAAGTCTTGCGCGATGGCGACGACGATGGCGTCGGCATGTTTTTCAGTCATCGCTTTCAGCTTGGCCAGCCTTGCCAGGCGCACGTCCAGCGATGGCGTCATGTCCGCCAGATGGGCTTCTTTTTGCAGGGCCAACAGGCGCTGCGCCTGCAGTATTGCCGGCACGGGAGCCTGCGTGGGCACCTCTGTCGAAGCGGGATCTGTCTCTTTCAACACTGCATTCATGCTGTTGTCTCCATTACATAGTTGTTTTTGTTGTTGGCGCTCTCTGGTGTAGCGTCTGGCCTATTTTTCTCTTGATTCGCCAAGCTGTCCAATGCATTATTGGTGCGTCGGTAATGATTTTTACTCATTGATGCGTGAAATAAAGGGATAAGCGATGGATCTGAGAAAACTGCGGCACATGGTGGTCTTGTCGGAAGAGCTGAACTTTGCCCGCGCGGCAAAGAAGGTGCATCTGACGCAGTCGGCGCTGAGCCGCAGCATCCTCAGCCTGGAAGAAGAGCTGGGCGGCCGACTGTTTGATCGCGATCTGCACGGCGTGGCGCTGACGCCCATCGGCCAGCAGGTGCTAAAGCGGGCGCGGGAGCTGCTGATCAGCGCTGGCAACCTGCAAAACGACGTGGCGCAGATGCAGCAGCGGGAACTGGGCGATGTGCGGCTGGGGGCAGGTCCGTTTCCGGGCTCCACCTTTTTGCCGCCCATCCTGGCGGAGCTGGCGCGCGACCATCCGCGTCTGTGCGTGGAGGTGGAAATCAACAACTGGGAATACCTGATGCAGCACCTGCAGGACGAGCGCATGGAATTTTTCATCGCCGAGGTGCGCAGCATTACTGAAAACCGCAAGATCAGCATCCAGCGCTTTGCGCGCCAGTACGGCTCTTTCTTTTGCCGTGCCGGCCATCCCTTGCTATCCGCCGGCATCCGCCATGCGCGTGAAGTGCTGGCCTATCCGCTGGCGTCGGTACGGCTGCCGGAAAGCGTGCGCGCCGACCTGATGCGCTACCTGGGGTTGCCGGTGACGGATGAGCTGTCGCTAAACCTGATCTGCGACAACCCGGGTGTCATCAACTATGTGGCGCTCAATAGCGACAGCGTGCTGCTGTCTACCTATGCCGCCGTCAGCCAGGAGCTGGCGGATGGCCGCATAGTGGCCTTACAGGTGCCGGATCAGCCCGCCTTGTTTGCCGAGATGGGCGTGGTAACGCTGGCAGGGCGCAGCCTGTCTCCGGCAGCCGCGTGGCTGGTGGAGAGGATGCGCGACTATGCGGACCAGCTGGCGCGCCAATATGCGCCCGCTGGCGGATAGCGCTTATGTCAGCACCCGCAATCTTTGCACGTATATCTACCGTGCGTGCATTGCCTTTCTTGAATGTGATGAATGTTAAGCAGCGAACGGAGCGGCTCTCCAGCGCCGATTAAGCTTGCGCATCATTCAGGCGGCCATCCCAATCAGCAATAATCACCACCGGATAGCTGCCGCATTTACATGGAAAAGAACAATGGAAATAAGAGAATTGCTGGTCAGCTGCTATTTTGAACTGGATAACGGTGTTACCCCTGCGGTGCCGCTTGAAGTATTTGAACAGCGCGTGCTAAACCGCCAAGTCCCGTTTGACGTGTATGCACAAGAACTCGATTCGGCGATTGCGGACGGCAATTTCGCCATCCTCTCCCCCGGGATGATAGGTTTTATCGATAACAGCGCTTGCCAGGCTGTGGCAGGCCAGTAAGGCCGCGGGGCCTCGATTAGTGGCCGATTTTTAATTTCGGCTATAATCGCCGGTATGAAAAAGCTGGCCCGACTTTTCCTGCTGTGCATGCTGATGCTGGCGATACCCTTGCAGGGCATCGCGGCAGGCACGATGCTGTTTTGCGGGGCAGGCCACCATCAGATGGCGGATGCTCCCGTTGCGGCATCCCCTCAGGGACATGAGCACCATCACCATAATGGCGCTGCTTCAGCTGATTCAGCGGCGAGTTCTTCCGGCCAAGACCATCTTCATTCCCTTGCTACTGCAGCAAAAGATAAATGCAGTTCCTGCGCTGCCTGCTGCGTGGGCGCGGTGATGGTGACGGCGTTTGCCGATGCTGTATTGTCTCGTCCTTCTTCCGAAAAAATCGACCTGGTTTTTTCCTCTTCCGCCGGTCACATCAGTGACGGCCTCGAACGACCTCCCCGGGTTTAAATCCCTGTAATACCTGGCAGCCCCGCCAGCTTGGTTGCGCCTGTTTTTACCGGCGTCAAGCGCTGCGGCTGCCGTTGCGACCCTGTCTTTAACAGGCTGTGCGGTCGACCACTTTACTGTCTCATTATCTTTACACGGGGATTTCATGAATCCATCTATTTGGGCAGTCGCGCGCCGGCGGCTGCTTGCCTGCTGCAGCCTGCTTGCCTTGTCCGCCATCGCACAACCGGCGCTGGCAGCCGAGCCTGCGAAGCAGCCTGATCCGCTGGACCCGCGAGCCGCAGTGCCGGCGCTGCAATACCGATCCACACTGCAGAGTTTCCGGCCCTTTGCGGATCAGGAAGTGGGCGACTGGAAGGCGCAAAACGAAACCACCGGCAAGATAGGCGGATGGCGCGCCTATGCGCGCCAGGCAAGGGAGCCTGATCCTGCGGAGGCAAAAGCGGTGAAACCAACTGCTGTAGGCCAGGAAGCGGTAGCACCCGCTAAAACCTTCGGCCACCAGCACACGGAGCACGGCCAATGAAGCTTTTAGTTACCAAAAATATCAAGAGAACCCTTATGGCCGCTTGGCTGCCCTTGGCCTTGGGCGGCTGCGCATCCTTCAGCACCGACGGCGGATTTGCGTCAGTGCAGCAGACAGCCAAAGATAAAACCGGCAAGGAGGTTAGCTGGCAGCGCAGCGATGCCGAGCGTGATGCCGCAGGCCAGAAGGTGCAGGCGTTGCTGGCCTCGCCGCTCAGCGCGGAAGATGCGGTGCAGATCGCCTTGCTGAACAACCGCGGCTTGCAGGCTTCTTTTTATGCGCTGCGCATTTCGGAGTCAGAGTTTGTGCAGTCCGGCCGCATCGCTAATCCCGGCTTCAGCTTTGGCCGCCTGCGCCAGGGCAGCGATCTGGAAATAGACCGTGGCCTGCAATTCAATATCGCACAACTGCTGACGATGCCCTATGTGCAGCAAATGGAGCAGCAGCGGTTTGAGCAGACCAAACGCGATGTCGCCATGCAGGTGCTTTCGCTGGCTTCTGAAACACGCAAGGCCTATTACATGGCGGTAGCAGCGGATGAATCGATGCTGTATCTGCAGCAGGTGAAAAAAGCGGCGGATGCAGGTGCTGAACTGGCGCGCCGTATGCAGCAGGCGGGTAATTTCAGCAAGTTGCAGCAGGCACGCGAGCAGGGTTTTTATGCCGATGCAGCGCTGATGCTGGCACGCGCAGAACAGAACCAGACTCGCTCCCGGGAAAAGCTGACGCGGCTACTGGGCCTGTGGGGCGGGCAGACAACGTTTGTGCTGCCGGTGAAATTGCCGGATTTACCGAAAGCACCCGGCGACATGGCCGATTTGGAACAGCAGGCGATGTCACAGAGGCTGGATATACAGGCTGCGCGCCTGGGCACCGAGCAGCTATCTAAAAATCTGGGCCTGTCGCAGGCAACGCGCTTCATCAACGTGCTGGACATAGGCGCGGTGCGCAACAGCTACCGCGAACAGCCGGTGGAGCGTGGCTACCAGGTCACGCTTGAACTGCCGATGTTTGACTGGGGTAGCGCCCGCGTCGCCAAGGCAGAGGCGCAGTACATGCAGGCGGTCAACCGTACCGCCGAGATTGCCATCAATGCCCGTTCCGAAGTCCGGGAAGCGTATCTGGGCTACCGCTCCAGCTATGACATCGCCAGGCACTACCGCGATGAAATCCTGCCGCTGAAAAAACGCATCTCCGAAGAAAACCAGCTGCGCTACAACGGCATGCTGATCGGCGTGTTTGATCTGCTGGCAGATGCGCGCTCGCAAATTCTCAGCGTCACCGGCGCAATTGAAGCCAATCG
>JAYSKH010000144.1:0-4602 GCA_043726505.1 Undibacterium sp.
CACCGGACTTTAGCAGCAGCTACCTGCTGGACAAAGAATTCTGGTCCGGCCTTCTGGCGCAGGCGCCGGGCGGGCTGGTAGTAGCAGCCCCCAAGCGCAGCAGCCTGCTGTTTGTTGCCGCCGACGATGCGCTGTCGGTAGAGCGCCTGCGCAAGCTGATAAGCCAGTTGCATTCCAGCAGTGAGCGCGGCAAGGTATCTTCTGCGCTATACCTGTTCAAGGATAATCGCTGGACCGTGTTCCAGCCGCCGGCAGCGGAATAGGGCACAGCCGCTGCATGGCCATCGCGGCGCTTTATCCGATATATCCTATTTATCCAGCATGTCCTTATGTGGCCGTTACTTGTCGCCTGCAGGTGCAGCACTGAGGCGGCGCAACGCATAAAATCCTTTCAGTCCACCCACCCTGAAAGTAGCTTATGTCCGCTTTGCAAAACTCTATAGCCCTGCTGGTGATCGACGTGCAGGAATCCTTCCGGCATGCCGCTTACTGGCGCGAAGATGACCTGGATGTCTATCTGGCCCACCAGAACCGCCTGATCGCCGGCGCGCGCGATGCAGGCATCACCGTGGTGCGGGTTTTTCATGCGGACATCGGCATTCCCGAGTTCCCGCATTTTGACCCCGCATCCGGTTACGTGGTTGCGATGTCCGGCAGCGATCCGTATGCAGACCATAGCGTGCAAAAGCAGGTGCACAGTTCCATGGTAGGCACCGGGCTGACCGAGTGGTTAAAGGCGCGCAGCATCGGCAAGCTGGTGATCTCCGGCATACGCACCGAGCAGTGCTGCGAAACCACGACCCGCAATGCGTCAGACCTCGGCTTCCAGATCGACTATGTGACCGAAGCCACGCTGACCTTTCCCATGCGCCATTTTGCTACAGGCCGACTCTATGAGCCGGCGGAGATCAAGGAAAAAACTGAACTGGTGCTGGAAAAGCGCTTTGCGCGGATCTGCAAGGTGGAGCAGTTGCTGCAGGAATGGAAACAGGCCCGCTGAGAACGGCGAGCCTGCTGGATCAGTTACCGGCTCAGTTGCGGATCAGTCGCAAACTTAACGGCGCGGAAGAGCGGCAGGGCGCCTGCCGGACGGATGTTTGCCGGATGGGCTCGCGGGCGCTTTGCGTATTCCGGCTTGCGCCGGCTGCGTCGCGGTTTCCGCAATCTTGAAAACGCTAACCGACTCATGCAGCGCAATTGCCTGTTCGCGCATGCTCTCTGCAGCAGCGGCGGCCTGTTCGACCAGTGCCGCATTCTGCTGCGTGATCTCATCCATTTGCGTGACAGCCACGTTCACCTGTTCTATGCCGTCGCTTTGCTCCTGGCTGGCGGCGGTAATTTCGCCCATGATGTCAGCTACCTGCTGGATGCTGGAAACAATCTGCGCCATCGTCTGGCCGGCTTCATCAACGAGGCGGCTGCCGGCATCTACCTTGCCGGTGGAGTCGCCGATCAGTGCTTTGATCTCGCGCGCGGCGGCTGCGCTGCGCTGTGCCAGGTTGCGCACTTCAGAGGCGACCACGGCAAAGCCGCGTCCCTGCTCACCTGCGCGCGCGGCTTCCACTGCTGCATTCAGTGCCAGGATATTGGTCTGGAAGGCAATGCCGTCAATGACGGAAATGATGTCTGCGATCTTGGCCGAGCTTTCCTTGATCGAACCCATTGTCTCCACCACCTGGCCCACGACCGTGCCGCCTTTTGCCGCGATGCTGCTGGCCGATACCGCCAGCTGGTTGGCCTGGCGCGCATTGTCGGCGTTCTGCCGTACGGTGCCGGTTAGTTCTTCCATGGAGCTTGCCGTTTCTTCCAGCGAACTGGCTTGCGATTCGGTGCGGGACGACAGATCTGCATTGCCGGCTGCGATTTCCTGCGATGTCAGTGTAATGGTTTCGGTACCGGTACGGACTTTGCCGATCACATTGCTCAGTCCCTGGTTGATGCCGTCCATCGCTTCCATCAGTTTGCCGATTTCATCATTACGGTGCGCATAGATGTTGCTGCTGAGGTCGCCGGTCGCCATCTTTTCCGCCATGCGTGTGGCAAATCCCAGCGGCTTGGTGATCATCCTGTGAATCGCGTAATACAGCAGCATGGCGATCAGCAATATCAGCACTGCGGCCAGGATGCCGTACCTGATCAGCAGGTCGGTACTCTCACGCGTGATTTCACTGGCATAGACGTCGCCTACCAGCAGCCAGTTCATGCTGCTGACCTGGGAAAAGACGGCAATGCGCTTGCGCGCCGATTGTCCTGCGGCTTTGTCTTGCCACTGGTATTCGATGACGCCGTCCTTGTGCTCCATCATCTCCTTGATGATTTCACGGCCTTCGGCGTCCTTGCGGTCCAGCGCAAGCTCTCCTTCGTTACTGGGCGATATGACCAGCGTGCCGCGTGTGTTACCGGCCTTCTGGTCGACGGCAAAGAAATAACCGGTATCGCCGATCTTGACTGATTTGACCTTGTCTTTCAGCTGCTTCAGGTCGCCTGTGATGTCGATGCCGATGAACAGCACGGCGATCACGCTGCCTGCGCTATCCTTCACCGGTTCATAAACGGTCATCGTGTCCTTGCCGAACAGCTTGGTCATGCCGGTAAAAGTATCGCCGCGCGATAATACGGGGTAAGCGGGGCTGGCCTTGTCCAGCAGCGTGCCTATCGCCCGTTCGCCATTCTCTTTTTTTACCGACGTCGAAATCCGTACAAAATCCTCACCATCCTTGACGAACACCGTTGCCAGCGCGCCGCTTTGCGCGGTGAACTGGTCCACCACCGCGTAATTCATATTGACGGTGCTGTCGCCGTTTTTCAGTGTCGGGACAGATTTGCCGCCGATATCGGCCTTGTTGGCCGTATCCAGCGAAAAGCCGGAGGCAAAGCTGGATTTGAACACCTTGCTGATGCGCGTCGCATCGCTCTTGACGGTCTTGTCGAACATTTCAAACATACCGTTGACGCTGGCCATCTGCTGCGCAAGATCGGCGACCGAACGGCTTTGCAGCAGGTGGTAGCTGGCATTCCCTATCGCACCGGTAAATGCGGCGAAGACCAGGATGAACATGGCGAAAGTGAAAAACGCAAATTTTTCACCCACGCCCCACAGGCGCGGATTGAGGAGAGTAGCAGGCATTTAATTTTCCGATTTTGGCAATGTGCTTCCTGAGCTAGCGTGTCAGCCGGGCGCTAGTGGAAACGCATTTCATCGCATAGGACAAGCCGGATATATCGTCGTGGCGATATGCAGTCTTCGATACGCCGCTGTGCGAGCGGCGCTGGACTGTCTGATGTTGGCTGTGCGAGGGCGTCATTTTAGCGTTCTATTTCTTGCTTTGGGTAAATAAAAGCGCATTTTTGCGAAAAAAATGACCATATTTAACGAAATGATTACTGAATTTGGCAAGCGGCCTAATAAATATACTACTTATAAGCAGTTTTACTTCATAAGGCCCGCTGTTGCCGCATAAATCGCGAAACTGTGTCGGTTAACAGCCACGACATCACTTGAAAAGCCTGCGTTGCTGACTTTCTTGCCGCCCTGGTAAACCAGCTGGTTCAACTGGTAAGTCATAAAATATATCATGATATGATATATTGTCGCCGAGCTCCACTTACGCAACGGCTTTTGCAACAACTTTTGCAACTACTCTTTTATTCAGCCCATGTCTTCCACCCATTCTTCCCATCATTTGCATAAGCGAGACTTTGCCGCCGATGCACGCCTGCTCAGAACTTCGTGCATCGCTGTCGTCATCGGCTGCTGCGGCACGCTGGCTGCCTTCCTGCTGCTGAAACTAATCAGCTTGTTTACCAATCTGTTCTATTATCAGTCACTGTCGTTCAGCGTCCACTCGCCGGCAAACCACCAGCTTGGCGCCTGGGCGGTGCTGCTGCCGGTGCTGGGAGGGCTGATAGTCGGGCTGATTGCCCGTTTCGGCTCTGAAAAAATACGCGGCCACGGGATTCCTGAAGCGATCGAAGCCATTCTCTTCGGCAAGAGCAAGATGTCGGCCAAGGTTGCCGTGCTGAAGCCGCTGTCATCGGGCATCGTCATCGGCAGCGGCGGGCCGTTCGGCGCAGAAGGACCCATCATCATGACCGGCGGCGCTATCGGCTCACTGATCGCGCAACTGTTCCATCTGACGGCCGCTGAACGTAAAACCCTGCTGGTGGCTGGCGCCACGGCAGGCATGACGGCAGTGTTCGGCACGCCGGTGGCGGCGGTACTGCTGGCGGTGGAACTGCTGCTGTTCGAGTTGCGGCCGCGCAGCCTGCTGCCGGTGATTCCTGGTTGAAGTGGCGCGCACGGTGCAGCTTGGCGATCAGCGCATCGGGGATCGGCTCGCCGGTGACGTGATGGCGCGCGTGGCGCCTGAGCACCTCGGGTTCCTCCAGCCAGTGCTCGAAGATCTGCGAGGGCAGCTCGACGAAATCGCGCAGCACGTTGGTACCCGAGACGCGCTCATAGGTGACGTTCGAGAGCAGGCCGTGCAGGCCGTGGCCGAACTCGTGGAACAGCGTGCGAGCATCGTCGAAGCTCAGGAGCGTCGGCTGGCCCGCCGCGCCCTTGGCGAAATTGTTGTTGTTGACGATGATCGGCAGCACGCG
>JAYSKH010000145.1:0-18627 GCA_043726505.1 Undibacterium sp.
CATTTGGATACACCCTGGTCAGCAGAGGAATGACGGACGACAGTTCATCAAAATCCTGCCAGTCGATCAGTATGCCGGCCGCGCGCGCGACCGATATCCAGTGGATGGTGTGGTTGGTAGAACCGCCGGTCGCCAGCAACGCAATGACCGCGTTGACGATGGTTTTTTCGTTGACCACATGGCCGATAGGCGTGTAGTTGCCACCCTGCTCGGTCAGCTGCAGCAAGCGCTCTACCGCAGCGTCTGTCAATACGGAGCGCAAAGGATCATTTGGATGGACGAAGGCGGAGCCCGGCAGGTGCAAGCCCATCGCTTCCAGCAGCATCTGGTTGCTGTTGGCGGTGCCATAGAAAGTACAGGTGCCTGCGCTGTGATAGGCGGCGTTTTCTGCCGCCAGCAATTCTTCCTTGGTCGCCTTGCCTTGCGCGTAGCGCTCGCGCACTGCGGCTTTTTCTTTGTTGGACAAACCTGAACCCATGGGGCCGGCCGGCACGAAAATCGTGGGCAGGTGGCCGAAGGCCAGCGCGCCTATCAGCAGGCCGGGAACGATCTTGTCGCAAATACCCAGGCACAGCGCGGCATCGAAACTGTCATGCGACAGCGCAACAGCGGTTGCCTGCGCGATGACATCGCGTGAGAACAGCGACAGCTCCATGCCGGGGCGGCCTTGCGTAACGCCGTCGCACATTGCAGGTACACCGCCGGCAACCTGTGCAGTAGCGCCCAGACGCATGGCAGTCTGCCGGATCTGTTCCGGATAAGTTTCGTAAGGCTGGTGGGCCGACAGCATGTCGTTATAAGAAGTGACGATGCCGATATTGGGCCGCTTGGCCTCGTTCAGCCAGATTTTGGTGGTGGGCTGGGCTGCGGCATGCGCATGCGCCTGATTGGCGCAGGACAGATTGCCGCGCCGCGGACCGCGGCTGCGCATCTGCTCCAGCCGGGCCAGATATTCATCGCGCAAGGTCTTGCTGCGTTCGGTGATGCGTTTGGTGACGCGGTCGATTACGGGATTCAGCGTAGGCTGTTCAACTGTGCTCATGGGTTCGCTTTCATACGACGGAAGTCTCCGGCACGGAAGCACCCGGACACCTCACCAGTTCAGATGACAGAAAGATAGCACGAATTCAGAAAATTCTGTAACAAACTTTCAGATATCGTTAATTATGACCAATATTGATTGAAATAAACTTCAAATATCGTAATGAAACTACATTTCTGTAGATAATATGGCATAATCACAATACGGCATTTTCTCGACCAACCAAGCCTGTCGTTAAGCGTAGCATCCATAATAGGGCTAATCACATTCGGAGTCAGCATGACCACTTTTGTATTGTTCGGCGGCACTGGCGATCTCGCCAAGCGCAAGCTCATTCCGGCGCTGTTCAGCGCATTCGTCAATGGCCGGCTGGACAAGAATTTCATGTTCATCGGCGCCGCGCGCGAAGCGCTGGCTGATGAAGACTTCCGCCAGCGCGTGTCCACCAGTATAGAAAACTATTGCGCCAAAGACTGCGGCAACACGCCGGAACAGCTGCGCGATTTTCTGGCGCTGACGCACTATGCCAAGATCGACGCGCGCGCTACCGCGGACTTTGAGGGCCTGAAAGAAAAGCTGCATACGTCGGAAGCCAATGCCACGCTGTTTTACCTGGCCACCGGGCCCGATCTGTTTGAACCTATCGTGCAGCAGTTGTCGGCGCAGGACCTGGTCAGCGGCAATGCGCGTGTCGTCGTGGAAAAACCGCTGGGGCGCGATGCACAATCGGCGCGCGACATCAATGTGGCGCTGCGCAAGTACCTGAAAGAAAATCAGATCTACCGTATCGACCATTACCTCGGCAAGGAAATGGTGCAGAATCTGCTGGCGCTGCGCTTTGCGAACTCCTTTCTGGAGCCGCTGTGGAATCGCAAGTGGATACAGGACGTACAGATATCGATTTCGGAACAGGTCGGCGTGGAATCGCGCGGCGACTTCTACGACCATACCGGCGCGCTGCGCGACATGGTGCAAAACCATCTGCTGCAACTGCTGTCCATCGTTGCCATGGAACCGCCGGTCAATGCGGGTGCAGACTCCATCCGCGATGAAAAAGTCAAGGTGCTGCGCGCGTTGCACAAGTTCACTCCGGAAGAAGTCAGCAAAAAAACCGTGCGCGGCCAATACAGGGCAGGCGCAGTGGACGGCAAACCCGTTATCTCTTATCAGGCAGAGCCAGGCGTGCCGACCGCGTCACGCACGGAAACCTTTGTAGCGATCCGCGCCGAGATCGACAACTGGCGCTGGGCCGGTGTGCCCTTCTTCCTGCGCACGGGCAAACGCATGGCGACCCGCAGCGCGGAGATCACCATCAACTTCAAACCCATCCCTTACTCCATCTTTGGCGCATCGCAGCGCAACCTGCGCTCCAACCGCCTGGTCATTTCCCTGCAGCCGGAAGAAAGCGTGGAGCTGTTCCTGAAAGCCAAGGAACCGGGCGAAGGCATACGCCTGTCGGACGTAGCGCTGAATCTGGATTTTGCAGAAGCCTCCAACTCGCGCCGCGTGGAATCGTACGAGCGCCTGCTGCTGGACGCCATGCACGGCGACCTGACGCTGTTCGTACGCGACGATGAACTGAGCGCCGCCTGGGACTGGATCGATCCTGTTATGAGCGCATGGCAATCCGATACCGAAGGCCTGAAGTCGTACATCGCCGGCAGCTGGGGACCGGCAGCGGCCAGCTATCTGTTGGCGCAGAGCGGCTCCAGCTGGGGCGAAGAATTCGTGGAGGGCTAAGCCATGGTGCGTTTGCATGAATTTACCGATTTCGCCTCATTAAGCGATGCTTTGTCCGCACAATGGCTGGATATCATCAAAGCCAAACCGGGCAGCAGTTTTGCGCTGGCAGGCGGCACCACGCCGGCGCCGGTCTACCGCCAGCTGGATGGCTTGCTGGCGGCTTTGCCTGCACCGGCGGAGAAAATAAAGCTGGTCGCCACCGACGAACGCTGGGTCAGCGATGCGGATCCGCAAAGCAATGAGGGCCTGTTCCGGCACTGCCTGGAAACTTCAAACCACGAGCTGCAGCACTGGCAACTGGTATCACTGAAGACACCGGACACGACGCCTGCCGATGCCATTCCCGCTGTCAGCAGCCGGCTGGCCGAGCAATTGCCTGCTGCCTTCGATGCCGTTCTGCTGGGCATGGGCGCAGATGGCCACGTAGCCTCACTGTTCCCCGGCTCGCCGCACCTGCTGGTCAATAATCCAGCTAGCCTGTGTGTGGCTGCGGCCAACCCGCAATCAGGCCAGGAACGCATTTCATTGTCGCTGTCGCGTTTGCTCAATACCGAACGCATCTGGCTGGTCATCACAGGCCGCGACAAGCGCCAAGTGCTGGACAGCGCCGACGGTAACAACCTGCCTGTCAGCACGCTGCTACGTGAAGCGACCTGCCCTGTAGACGTATTCTGGAGCCCCTGATGCGCCATAAAAGCCAGGAAGCGATCATGCCCGCTGTCTCCTCCACTCCCTCGCCCAAGGCGGTTCCACCGGAAAAAGGCTTGCTGGCGCGCATACGCACCGCCAGCACCGCGCTGAGCCGCGCGGAGCGGCAGGTCGCCGAATTCCTGCTGCAAAAACCGCATGACAGCCTGGAGATGTCGATACGCGTACTGGCGCAAGCCTGCGATGTCAGCGAACCCACAGTAGCGCGCTTTTCGCAGTCCATGGGTTTTGAAGGATTCAAGAGTTTCAAGCTGGCTTTTGCAAAAAGCCTGGCGACCGGCATCCCCTACCTGCATCTGGACGTCAACCAGGCAGACCAGGTGCGTGATGTCTTGCCGAAAGTATTCGACCGCACTATTGCTACGCTGATGGAGGCGCGTAATACCGCCAACACCAGCACCTTTGAGGCTGCGGTCAGCCTGCTATCGCGCGCGCGACGCATAGAATGCTATGGCCTTGGGTACTCGGGTGCGCTGGCGATAGATGCGCAGCTGAAGTTTTTCCGCTTCGGCATTCCCACCACGGTATTTTGCGACGCCCACTTGCAGGCGCAATCAGCAACGCTGTTGAATAGCGACTGTGTGGTAGTAGCGTTCTCTCGCACAGGCCGTACCCGCGACATGATACGCAGCGTGCAGTTGGCCAAAAATGCGGGAGCGAAAGTGCTGGTGTTATGCGCCAGCGGCGGGCAGCTGGCAGAACTGGCCGACGTGCACATCAGCGTGGACGTGGAAGAAGACCCGGACATCTATACACCGATGACCTCGCGCCTGGCCCACCTGACTTACATCGACGCGCTCGCGGTGGCGGTAACGCTGATGCGCGGCCCGGCTGCCATCGACATGCTGGAAAGGGCCAAGGCCAGCATCAGTGAAAAACGACTGGACAACAAACCGGACTAAGCGGGAATGCCACCGGCATTCCGCTTCCACCGGAATCAGACGCAGATTACGCGCGTGACAAACGTATGCGGGTAATCTCGGACGGAGCGCCCAGCCGTTTCGGAGGCCCCCAGTAACCCGTACCCCTGCTCGTATATACCCACAGGTTCTTGATTTTATGCAGGCCGGCAGTAAATGGCTGCTGGAAACGCACGAAAAAATTCCATGGAAAGAATTGCCCGCCATGCGTATGACCTGATAGCTGCAGGTCGTAGTCTTCTTCCGCCGCCTTGAAGGAACTGCGCGGCTGGTGCGCCAGCAGCAGTTTCACCGAAGCATCCGGCGGTGCGCCGCGTAAGGCGCCGGCTGGATCGCTGGTGTGGTCGGCATAAAAATGGCCGGCAT
Organism: Undibacterium sp.; assembly: GCA_043726505.1. Lineage (GTDB taxonomy): Bacteria > Pseudomonadota > Gammaproteobacteria > Burkholderiales > Burkholderiaceae_D > Undibacterium. The sequence continues at coordinate 4,780 of JAYSKH010000145.1, forward strand.
TAAAATCGGTGACACCTGCCACCACCACGGTGCGGCCTTCATGCTGCAAGGTCACATGCTCGTTCAGCAGCACCGTCAGCCCCAGCTTGCGCAACTCATCTATCCACGGCAAGGCGCCTGAATAGTATTCATGGTTACCGGTCACAAAATAAGTGCCGTGGCGCGAATGCAGGCGCTTTAAAGGTGACGTATGCGCTTTTAGTTCCGGCACGCGGCCATCCACCAAATCCCCTGTTACGGCCACCATGTCGACATTCAGGCTGTTGACCTTGTCGACAATCGCCGACAGATAACGGCGCTTGATCGTCGCGCCGACGTGGATGTCGCTGATCTGCGCAATCGTAAAACCGACCAGTTCCGCCGGCAGATCGGTGATCGGCACCGTGACATCCACGACCGCAGCGCGACGGCGCGCATTGAACCAGCCTATGATCGTGAACAGCACCGCGCCGGCCAGCACGGCCAGCGCAGACTGTTCATTTATCTGCTGGTAATAAATCGATGGCACAGCGAACGACAGCGGTAACAGCAGCAAATCACGCAGCAGCGTCAGCACAAACAGCGAAGAAAACAGCCCCATCACAATCAGGCCAGCCCAAGCCAGCTTGTCTGACAGATTTTTGTTTTTCATCATCGGCGCCAGTAGCCCCATCGGCAACAGCAGCGTGGACACCAGCAGCGCCAGCCAAGCGCCAACAAGCGCTACGCCTTCGAGACCCAATGCAGAAAAAAGACTGAAACCGAGAAAGGCATGGGCCCCCGCGATAATGGCGAACAAAATAAGAAATCTGGAGACTGAGGGCATGTGATCCTGGCAAAGTCGCAATATCAATACAAAACATGGAGTGCTGTGCAACAGCAAAATCGCACAATGGTACAACCCCGTCGGTAATATGCGAAACAGCAGAAACAAATGCTTACCGCATACACACGATACATGCTGCTGCATGTATCGATTTCAAGCGCGGGATGGGGTTGTAGGGGCTGGTATTTTGTAACGCAGGAGTAAAGATGCAGGCAAACTGAATTTTTCTTACCATTCCGGCAAGGTAAAGCCAGCTCAGATATCCCTGGCCTCGTGGATCATTACCCCTTCTATCGGGTCCACGTCCGCTGTCCACGGCTTGGCAGCGATCATGCGCCTCGTTTCATCCAGGCCTGCCTGCCAGCGTGCACGTATGCCTCTGGCCGTGAAATCGATATCCTTCGTATAATCCTCGCCCGCCAGCACCGGGGCATTGAGTTTAATAATATGCATCGTCGTGCCGCAACCCCAGGACGCCAGTTCTTTGCATTCAGGATCGTCCCTGAGTTCTGGCGGCAGCTTTAGCGTCAGTTGGCGGATCACATGGCGCAAGCGGTGTATCTGGCGCTGGCGCTCTATATGGCTGGAACGGCTGGCATACTGGATGTCTTTCAGCTTGCCCATCACCTGCGTCATATTGGCCGATTCCGGTCCCAGCGGATTCCACACCTGCACAGAAAAAATTACGCCGTCACGCCGCGGCTTGTCGTCCAGCACCGCCTCTATCGGCGTATTTGAATACAGGCCGCCATCCCAGTATGGCTCGCCCTCTATGCGCACGGCGGGAAAGGCCGGCGGCAATGCGCCGGAGGCCATCACATGCTCGACTACCACCGTTTCATCGCGGCTGTCGAAATACCGCATCTCGCCGGTGCGGGCGCTGACCGCGCCCACCGTCAGCCGGGTGTGGCGCTGGTTCAGGTAGTCAAAATCGACCAGCGCTTCCAGTGTTTTTCTCAGCGGCGCGGTCTGATAATACGAGGCCTGCTCTATACCGGTATTGGCGTTCAGCCCCAGCCATGATGCGGGGTTGGGAACGAAAAATCCCGGAATGCCGTGCGCCATCGTCAGCATGTTGATGACTGCATTGCTGCCCGCCGGCAGGTGGCGGCTATGATGCTGCGTGATATGCCAGAACTCCATCAGGCGCTCTAGCCGCTGGCCGGGTGGATTGCCTGCGATGATGGCGCCGTTGATAGCGCCTATCGATGTGCCGATGACCCAGTCGGGTTCTATGCCGGCTTCATGCAGCGCCTCATAGACACCCACCTGGTAAGCGCCCAACGCCCCGCCGCCCTGCAATACCAGTACCGACTGGCCGGGCAAGCCTGTGCCGGATTGGGGCTTGTCATGCATAGAGGATGATGCGGGCGCTTTGGCAGTGGATCGCCCAGCAACGCTGGCACCGGATTTGGCGCGGACGCGGCTTGTGGGTGCAGTCTTCGTTCCGGCAGCCATGCAACTCCCTTTTTGATCAATAACTTTAACCAATCCTCATCCTACCCCAGCGGCGGCGGGAAAGCTTGCACTTCAGTGCCCTGCCCTATAACTGTTTTATGACTGTTTCAGGCACTCGCTGGCGGCGGTGTCCCGGATAATGTCGGCCAGCCTCAGCGCGGCAGGGCCCGCATAGTCGGGGTCGGCCAAGACAAGGTACAAGCTGCCGAAGCGCTCCCCACCGCCTTGCATGGGCAACACCTTCAGTCGGCCATCCGCCAGTTCACTACGGATTTTTTCTTCTGGAAACCACGCAAACCCATAGCCCTTGCAGATTGCCTCTATCGCTGTGGCGCTGTGGCTGACGGTCCAGCGCTGCGTGGCATCCACGCTCAGTATGCTGCTGGCCCGCTTGCTGTCGGTTTCGCGGATAACGAGCTGACGCTGTTCGCGCATATCGTGCAGCGTCAGCTCGCGCCCCAGTGTGTGCAGAGGATGATGCGGGCTGGCCACAGGCAGCGATCGGAACTGCATCAGCGGCGTGCCCAGGAAACCCGGCGGTATCTGCGCCGAAATCGCCAGATCGGCCTGGCCTTGCAGCAATGCATCGCTGGTGCCCGCCAACACCGATTCGATCAGTTCTATGCGCGTATGCGGGCTTTCCCGGCCAAACTGCTGCAGGCAATCCAGCAGCAGCCATGTGGGGAAGATCATTTCCACTGCAATCCGTATTTCCGCCTCCCAGCCGGCCGACAGCCGGCGCGCCGCCCTTTCCAGCGCGCCTGCCTCGTCCAGCAATTTCTTGGCGCGCCGGTACAGCAGCTGGCCGGTGCCGGTCAGTATGGCCTTGCGGCCCAGAATTTCAAATGCTTGCACGCCCAGCAGTGATTCCAGCTTCTGCACCGCATAAGTGACGGAAGACTGGCTCTTGTGCAACTGCTCGGCAGCCTGCGCATAACCGCCGGTATCGACGACAGCGATCAGCGCGCGCCATTGTTCCAGCGTGATGTGTGGATGAAGATGGGGAGAGGCGGATTCTTCAGTCATGGCATTGTTACCATTGTCACGTTAAGCAAATGAAAAATATCTATAAATTAGATAGGTATCATCTGAATATTGAACTTTTTTATCGAACAAGTAAATGATTTAATACTGACACTAGATCAGTAGATCAGGTTCAACCGAAAGGACATCAGATGGACGGCATTACTAATGCAACAACGGCAGTTGCTACCCGCAGCCTGCAGAGAATCATTCCCGCAGTCGGCACATCAGACGGCGCAGGCGTCAAACTGCAGCGCAGCCTGGGCAGCATGCAGGGTGCGCGGCTGGACCCTTTCCTGATGCTGGATGAGTTTTCCTCCGACAATCCGGACGACTATAACGCCGGCTTCCCCAACCATCCGCATCGCGGCTTTGAAACGGTGACCTACATCCTGGACGGCCACATGCGCCATGAAGACCATCTGGGCAACCAGGGTGACCTGCAAAGCGGCGGCGTGCAATGGATGGCCGCAGGCCGAGGCATTATCCACTCTGAAATGCCGCAGCAACTGGAAGGCCGCATGCGTGGTTTCCAGCTATGGATCAACCTGCCCGCAGCAGAGAAAATGAAAGCCGCCGGCTACCGCGATATTCCTGCCGCTGAGATACCCGTGGCGCAACTATCCGGTGGAGGCCGTGTCAAGGTCATTGCCGGCCAGTTGAAGATGGATGCGCTGTCTTTGGATGGCGCCATCCTGGGTTTAACCACGGATCCGCTGTACCTGGATGTTATTTTGCCCGCCGGAATGGTTTTTTCGCATATAGTCCAGCGCGACTATCACGCTTTTGTGTATCCTTATGAGGGTAAGCTCAAGATAGGCAATCAGGATGCACCGCGCCACTTGAAAACCCACCAGGCGGGCATATTATCGGAGGGTGAGCGCATCACCGTCACTGCAGACGAAGGCGAAGCCCGCTTTCTGGTGCTGGCCGGACGGCCGTTGCGCGAGCCCGTGGTACAGTACGGCCCGTTCGTGATGAATACACGGGAAGAAATAGAACAGGCGATCCATGATTATCAGAATGGCGTCCTGACAGCAGCATAAACCTGGGGAAACCCGCGGGACATCCCATTGTCTCCGCAGGCTTCCCTGGCCATCCTCAACAGGAAATACAGGGAATTTCATCCATGATGCACACGCTGATTCATTGGGCAATCGAATACGGTCTGCTGATCGTATTCCTCAATGTACTGCTGATGCAGCTTGGACTCCCGCTGCCCACCGTGCCGACACTGATCGTGTCCGGCACACTGGCCGCCGACGGTCACTTTTCCATTTTCGCACTGCTGTTTGTCACGATACTGGCCAGCCTGATCGGCGATGTCGTGTGGTACAGCATAGGCCGCCATTACGGGCTGCGCGTGATGCGCCTGCTGTGCAAGCTGTCCTTGTCGCCGGATTCCTGCGTGCGCCAGACGGAAATGCGGGTGGAACGCTGGGGCCTGGCAACGCTGGTCATTGCCAAGTTCGTGCCCGGCCTGTCGCTGGTGATTGCGCCTATGTCCGGTGCGTTGCGGCTCAGATTGACGTCATTTATTATGTTTGATGCAATCGGCATCGCCTTGTGGGCATCAGCCGCCATCGGCGCCGGCGTGCTGTTCCACCCTAATGTTGAACTGATCAGCGCGCAGCTGATGGAAATGGGCAATACCGCGATCATCGTGGCGGCAACACTGCTGGTCGCCTACCTGCTGCTCAAATGGATGAAACGGCGGCGCTTCAATAGCGCAATGCGCATGGCGCGCATTGATGTCAGCGAATTGCAGACCTTGATCAAGGAAGGCCAGCCGCCGGTTATTGTTGACGTGCGCGGCCCCAGCATACGCTCGATTGCAGTGGAAACCATTCCCGGCGCACTCGCCATTGGCCTGGACGAATGGCAGGAGCTGATACCGCATCTGCACGCGGACAGCGAAATTGTCGTCTATTGCTCCTGCCCTAATGAAGCATCGGCAGCAGTGCTGGCAAAAAGGCTGGTGGACAAGGGATATCACCGGGCGCGCCCCCTGCAGGGCGGCATTGATGCGTGGATAGAGGCTGGCCATGCGATCGACATCATGGGTGTCATCCAGGTCAGCAACGCAGAACTGACACCTGCTGCCGGCCACGGCAGCTAAAACAAACCCGCGTGCCTGCCAGGGTTCGCCCCGGCGGCAAACTCTATTTCTAAAGTCTTACAGTTCCGGCTGGATCAGGTGACCGAGTTTGGTCGCCTTGGTGCTCAGATAACGCTCATTGTACTGATTACGCTTGATGATCAGCGGCACGTGCTCGGTGATCGTCACATTGATCTTGCCCATTGCATCGATCTTGCGCGGATTGTTCGTCATCAGCTTCAATGAACTGATGCCCAGGTGCTTCAGCATAGGCTCGCACAGACTGTAGTTGCGCAGGTCTGCCGCAAATCCCAGCCGCTGGTTGGCCTCCACGGTGTCGGCGCCGCCATCCTGCAAGTGATACGCACGGATTTTGTTCAGCAAGCCGATGCCGCGCCCTTCCTGGCGCAAATACATCAGCAGGCCGCGGCCTTCCTTCGCAATCTTTTGCAGCGCCAGTTCCAGCTGCGGGCCGCAATCGCAACGCTGGCTAAACAGCGCATCGCCGGTCAGGCATTCAGAATGGATGCGGGCCAGTACCGGTTCGCCGTCGGCGACATCGCCCAAGGTCAGCGCAACATGCTCCTTGCCAGTGGCAGGCTCAACGAAACCATGCAGCTGGAATGTGGCCCAGGTCGTCGGCAACTTACAGGATTCGACATATTCCAGTAACGGGGCGGCGTCTGAGCTGAGCGCTTCGGTGCTTGTGCTAGAGATGGTGCTTGACATGGTGACTCTCACGAATTCTTATCTGGGCAAATGCAGTGCGGCTTGTTTATTCTTTGTGTTGTTACATGCCTGTATGGCATGCGCACGCGACTTTATAAGAAAGAGTATAAACGAGAGCCAGCTTTCCTACCTGCGGGGCAGGAAGGATCCAAGCCCTGAATCTGGGGTCTGCGTGCAAAAAAACAAGCGAAAAGCAAAAAAACCGCGAAATTCAGCCAATTTCGCGGTTTTTTTCATTTAAAACAGAGGTTTTAGATGCTTATTCTGAAATACGCCAAGCACCTGCCAATCAACGACAGGCAGCCATTCTGTCACTATTTGGCAAATATCTGGTTCATTTCGGCAAATCCCTTAAATTCAAGCGCATTGCCGGACGGGTCGCAGAAAAACATCGTGGCCTGCTCGCCGGGATCTCCCTGAAAACGCACATGCGGTTCCACAATGAAGGGAATGCCGGCAGCGCTGACACTATCGGCCAGCGCCTGCCACTTCGGCATATCAAGAATGACGCCGAAATGCGGAATCGGCACGCTATCGCCATCCACGACGCCGCCCTGTGCTGCTACCTGCAACCCAGGCTTCAGGTGCATGGACAGCTGGTGACCATGGCAGTCGAAATCCACCCAGCGATCGGTGCTGCGGCCTTCGGTAAAGTGCAAAATACCGCCATAGAACGCGCGGGCCTCATCCAGGTCGCGTACAAAAAAAGCCAGGTGAAACGGGTGTAGAGCTTGCATGTTCATCCTTCGTAACGAAGTCTTAAAAAAGGGAAGTTAACATTTTGCTGCCAACGACTATTAGCATCAATGCAAATAATTTTTTTAAAGCAGTCACCGGCAGCGCATGCGCCATGCTTGCACCCAGCGGCGCTGTCAGCACGCTGGCCAGCGCAATACCGGCCAGCGCCGGCAGGTAGACGAAACCCAGGCTAAGCGGCGGCAAACCCTGCACGTGCAGGCCGCTTGCAATGAAGCCGATTGCGCCGGTGACGGCAATAGGAAATCCCAGCGCCGCCGATGTGCCTATCACGGTATGCAGCGGCACATTACACCAGGTCATGAAAGGTACAGACAACGTGCCTCCACCTATGCCGACAAAACTGGAAAAGATGCCAATCGCACCGCCGGAGGCCAGCATGCCCGGCCCCGCCGGCAACTGGCGACTGGGTTTGGGCTTGATGTTCATCAGCATCTGCACGGCGACGAAGTAAGCGAAGGCGATAAAGATCATCTTCAGCAACCGGGTCGACATCATCGATGTCAGCCACACGCCCAACAAGGTGCCGACAATAATACCGGGTGTAATCTGCCGAACCACCGCCCAGTTGACGGCGCCGCGCCGGTGGTGCGAACGCAGGTTGGCCAGCGACGTAAACAGGATCGACGCCATCGACGTGCCCAAAGCGAAATGCAATACATATTCCTGTGGAAAATGCTGGGCAGTAAACACAAAAGTGAGTACCGGCACAATGATGGTGCCGCCCCCTACTCCCAGCAGACCGGCCAGGATGCCGGCAAACGCGCCCAGCGCGATATAAGAAATGATGTCCATGAATTGTAGGTCTCGTTATGTACGTCTTGCGATGTAGGTCTTGTGGTGTAATTCCTGCTTATAGCAGGCTGCAGGCCTGCTCGAAACTCAGTCGCGGGCTACGCGGGAATATCTTGCTGTAGTCGCCAAAACCGACGTTGCACAAAAAGTTCACCTTCAGCTTGCCGTCGGCAAAAAACTCGCGGTTGACTGCGGCGGCATCAAAACCGGACACCGGTCCGCAATCCAGCCCTAGCGAGCGGGCCGCCAGCATAAAGTAGGCACCCTGCAGGCTGCCGTTGCGAAACGCCGTTGTTTCTGCCAGTTCTTTGTTGGCTGCAAACAACCCGCCGACGCCAGGGTTGTGCGGAAACAGCTGCGGCAACTTTTCGTGGAAGTGCAGGTCATGCGCAATCAGAACGACCACGGGCGCCGTCATGACCTTGTCCATATTTCCGTGGTTGACTGCGGGCAGCAGCCGCTGCCGCGCAGATTCACTGCGCAGAAACAACAGGCGAGCCGGTGAGGAATTGACGCTGGTCGGTCCCATTTTCATCAACTCGTAAATACGCTCCAGCAGTTCGTCGGGAACGGGCTGGTCCAGCCAGCCGTTATGCGAGCGGGCGCGCCGGAACAGCAAGTCCAGCGAATCTTCGTCTAGTGTTTTCAGCATGGGGAAATATCAAGGAATATCAAATCGGTTTATAGGCCGTGGCCGTCAGCTCTACTGCCATATGCGGGTGGGGTAACTGCTGCACCGCTACCGTGGTCCGGGTTGCGCGGCCGTCAAAAAATTCGGCATAGACCGTGTTATATCCATCAAACTGACGCATGTCGGTCAGATAGCTGGTAATGGCCACGCAGTCTTCCAGGCCGGCGCCGGCTTCCTGCAAGGCGACCTGGATTTTCTGAATAACAATGCGGGTCTGCAGCTCTATATCCAACGTGATGCTGCCATCTGCCAGACGGGTAGCACCGGCAATTGATCCGTCGGCCTGGCGCGCGCTCATGCCGGAAACAAAGATGAAATCCCCGGCGCGGCAAAAGCCCGGATATTTCCCCAGCGGGCGAATCTGCGGCATCATGGTTTACGCCCTGTCGGCAGCCCCGGCATATTGAAGCCGGCAGCATCCAGTGCAGCCAGCAGCTCTGTCTTTTTATCCGCAGCTAAACTGCTGAGCGGCGGCCGCTGGATCTGCCACGAAGGGATGCCGCTGTAATGGCTGATGGCAAACTTCAATGCGGCAATCATCGGGTAGCCCTGGAAAATTTTCCTGACAACATCCACTGCTTGCTGCTGTTCCACTGGGTCAGATTTATCAGCTTTTTGCAATGTCGCACACAAGCGGCTGATAGCGGACGGATTGACGTTGATGGTCGCCGAGATGCAGCCTGAAGCACCCAGCGGCACCGCCTTTGTCAGGAAACTTTCCGATGCCGGAAAAATGGAAAAATCCGGGAAGTTTTTCAGCATCGCTTCCAGATTTCCCCAGTCGCCTGAACTGTCCTTGATGCCGGCAACCTGCTGCGGGTAGCGTTTGATCAGCCGCTCTATCAGCCCGAGGCTGATGGGCACGCCGGAAAAGGCGGGGATGTGATACAGGTACACCCGCAGGTCCGGCAAATTCACACGCTCTATCACTTCCGAGTAATACGCAAACAGGCCTTCATCGCTGAGGTTCTTGTAGAAGAAAGGCGGCACCATCAGCACGCCGGCACAACCGTGCACCGTCGCATGGCGGCTCAGTTCCACCGTGTCCTGTATTGTGCAGCAACCGGTGCCGGGCAATGCACGCCGCGCATCTATGCCATGCTGCACCAGCTTGTCCAGCAGGTGCATACGCTCTGCCGTTGTCAGCGAATTGGCTTCGCTGTTGGTGCCGAACATTGCCAGTCCCGCGCCTTGTTGCAGCAGCCAGCGGCAATGGTCGAGATACAAATCAAAATCAGGGCTGAGATCAGGCTTGAATGGGGTTACTACGGGCGCAAAGACGCCTGTCAACTTGTTTGACATTATTTTCCTCCGCTACGGGATGTTGAAGGGTAAGGTTTAGTCCGGGGCGAGCGGCCTGGTGCTGGCCATAAACTCGATCAGCGCCGGCCCCAGCGTCTGATCTTCCGTGTCCAGGTGGGCAACGATGGACGTGTGGTTATGCTTTAAAACCTGCAGGAAGCGGTGGCTGATTTTTTTTGCCTGCGGCACAGCTGACGCCTGCAAGTTTGATGCCTGCACGATCCGGTGATAAAACTCCGCGCCGTATTCGTCCAGATAGGGATTCTCAAATTCAGCCACGACAACCATCGTGGGAACCTTGATGCCGGCGGCATGCGTGACCGGCGACAGCTGTTCATAACGTGCAGCATCGTCGCCCCAGTAGGCACGAACCCCGCCGGCATTCGGATTATCAGGCAGCGCGTCGGCACGCAGCCTGGCGCTGACCAGCATCAGGCCGGATATCGCGGCCTCGCTGCCTGCCTGCTGCAGTTGCGGATCAAGCGCATAGGCGGCAGCATGCGCGCCGCCGGCGGAATGCCCCAGCAGCACGATATGTTGTGGATTGCCGCCATAGGCAGCGATATGCGCGCGTATCCAGGCCAGTGCCGCAGCCACGTCTTCGGCTCCTCCCGGATAGGCGGCTTCAGGAGCCAGCCGGTATTCGAGGTTAATGGCGACAAAACCGTGTCGCGCAAAATAGCGCGGCACGTTGCCGTAAATTTCTGCATTGGCGTTCATATTGCCGCGCAAAAAAGCACCGCCATGTACGAACACCACCACCGGTAATTGGGCTGGCTGGCTAGCGCGCGTATCGATGGCGGCAGCCGGCTGGTAGATGTCCAGCCTGTGGCGCGTATGGGAGCCATAGCTGATGTCGGCGGTAACACGCAGGCCTGTCCTGTCGGACGCTGCCAGTACAGGGGTATAAATGTCCAGCACCTTCTGGCGGTTGCCGGTAATGTCCCGGCTCCAGCGCGGTCCCATTTCAGTCAGCAGCGCCCTATCCTTCGCGGGTAACCCGGCAAACGCGTGGCCCGGCCCCGGCTGTGCGGCTTTAATGGCGGCCATCAATACACCCCCATGATCTGGCTGATCTGCGCGATGTACTCGCCATAACGCGGATTCCCTTTGATGCTCTCGGGCTTCCTTGGCCGCGGCAGGTCTATCGCGATATCGTGGATGATTCTGCCGGGACGGGCCGACATCACCAGCACGCGGTCCGACAGGAACACTGCTTCCTGGATACTGTGCGTCACCAGCAGCACGGTCTGCATGCGCTCCTGCCAGATGCGCAGCAACTCCACATTCAGCAAGTCACGGGTCAGCGCATCCAGCGCGCCAAAGGGCTCATCCATTAGCAGGATGCTGGGGTCCAGCGCCAGTATCTGCCCTATCGACGCACGCTGGCGCATACCGCCTGACAACTGATGCGGATGGTTATTTTCAAAACCTGACAAGCCCAGCATGCGTATCAGCTCTCTGACCTTGGGAGCGATGTTTTCCTTGGGTATCTTGCGCAGCTGCGCACCCAGCATCATGTTCTGTTCCACCGTCAGCCAGGGCAGCATATTGCTGGTCTGGAATACCACGCCGATTTCAGCTATCGGTTTGGTAATGGCCCGGTTATTGACCTGCACCACCCCTTCGCTATGCGGTACCAGGCCGGCCACGATGCGCAGCAAGGTACTCTTGCCGCAACCGCTGGGGCCAAGGATGGACACGAATTCACGCTCGCGGATGGACAGCGACACATCCTCCAGCGCGTTCACCGCGTGCTTGCCGGGAAAACGCTTGACGACATCGGCGACCCGTATCACTTCTTTTAATGCTGCTTTCATCGCTTCCGGTTTTGGCTCGGACGCCGGTGCGGCAGGTATCTGCTGGCTGACCATCATTTTCAAATTCATAGTAGGTTCCACTTGGTCTGCTCCGCTTTATACCGATTTGCCGCGCCACCAGACGGCGCGCGACAGTACCTCGACGATCCAGTACAGCATGCTGGCCAGGAAGGTGATAACGAGAATGGCAGCAAACATCAGATCAGTCTGCGCATTGGCCGTGGCCAAGGTCATCAGATGGCCAAGCCCGTTTTCAGAGCCGATGAACTCGCCGACGATGGCGCCAATCACCGCCAGCGGCATCGCAATCTTGATGCCGTCTACAAAGCTGGGCAAGGCGGAAGGCAGCTGCAGGCGGATGAAGGTATCCCAGCGCGATGCGCCGAGGGCGCGGAAATGTTCGTCCAAGTTGGCGGCAATGCCGGACAAACCGCCCAGCGATGCAATTACCAGCGGGAAAAAGGCAAACAGGAACGTAGAGGCAATCTTGGAGGCAAAGCCATAACCGAACCACACGATCATCAACGGCGCCAGCGCGATCTTTGGCATGCTTTGCAGCGCGGTGATGAACGGATACAGCGTGCGCTTGGCAAAGTCGCTGAAGTGGATCGCCACACCCAGCAGCACACCGCCCAGCACGGCCGCAGTAAAACCGACCAGCACTTCCACCAGCGTCACCCAGCTTTCGCTGACGATCAGCTCACGCTGCTCCCAGCCGGCGCTGATGACCTTGCTCAACGGCGGCATCAGGTAGCTGCGCACACCGAACAGCGTGACGCCATATTCCCATATCAGGGCGAACAGCCCCCAAAATACAATTGCTTCTATCCAGCGTCTCATTTATCTCGCTCCAGCCGTGATTTGGCTTTTTCGTGGCTTTTTCGTAGCTTTTTTGTGGGCTTTGTTATCGGTTTATCGTCCGATTTTTATCAGCTTTTTTTGGTTTTTGCGTCGATCACCGCCTGCGGCGGCGGCACGACAAAATGTTTGAAGCGGTACTGGTCGAAGGAATCGATGTTCCTTTCCCAGACCTTGGCTTCATGCGCAGTTCCTTCGGGAATCTGCGTCATCTCGCAATACACTTCCACGTTGTTGCCATCAGGATCCTTGAACACGAGGAACAGGTTTTCTCCCGGCCCATGCTTGCCTATACCCCGCACGATTTCCACGCCATGCGCCTTCAGCACTTCAACCGTGCGTTCCACTTCCGCCCTGTCCTCTACGAGGTAGGAGAAGTGCTCAACGCCGGGGCGGCTGTAACGCGGCAGGTCATTGATATCCGGCGAGTCCTTGGGAATCTGCGACAGCGCCAGATCATGATGATCAGAGCCGGAGCGCAGGAACACCATCTGGTCATCTATCCAGTCCGATACCTGCAAACCCATGACTTCCGTATAGAACTTGACGGATTTCTGGATGTCGCGCACGACCAGCACCAGATGCCCCAATTTTTTTGGTCTTAACTTTTCCATGTCTGTCTCCCTGCTGTTTTATTCAACAAAACGGTTGGTATAGATGTCCGGCGCCTTGATGCTGTCAGTCACGTTGAACGCCTTTTTGACAAAACCGACCGTGTACTGCATGCGATCTACGCGCATCCATCCGACCTTTTTGCCGTTGGATTCCGGGTCTATCATCAGCTGGCTGGTTTCGTCGATCTGCTGGCGCAATACTTTTTTATCGATCAGTTTTTGCTGTTTGGCGATCAACTCCACCGCCTCTTGCGGGTTCTTGCTCTGGAATTCATAACCGCGGTAGGTCGCCTGCACAAAGCGCTTGACCAGGTCTGGATTGGACGCGATCAGCTTCTCCGTCGTAACGATGCCGTTACCATATAAATTCAGGTTGTAGTCGCGGTAGCGCAACGCGCCCAGCTTCATGCCGTTTTTTTCCGCCAGCTGTTCCAGCACTGGCTTGTTGGCGCCTTCCCAGCATTCTGCGAGGTCGATGCTGCCATCCAGGAAGGTCGTATTGATGACCGCGGGATCAAGCCGCAGCAGCTTCACATAGTCGGCCGGCAACTTGTTGACCTGTAGCCATGCCGGCACCAGATTCTGCAATGGAGATGCCGCACCGCCGCCTATGGAAAGGCCTTTAAGGTCGGTGATGGATTTTATTTTGCGGTTCGGCTTTTCCAGATAGCAAAGCGCAGCCGGCCAGCGGGTATTGATCGCGCCCACCATGATGGTCTTGCCGCCTTGCGCGCGATTCAGCATGATGCTGATCGGGTCGCCATAGCCGAATTCAAACAGGCCCTGATCAATTTCATTGACAGTACGCTGTCCGCCATAACCTCGTGTCGTGCTGACATCAAGGCCGGCTTCGCTGTAATACCCCTTGACAATGGCGACCAGCACACCGCTGGTACTGC
>JAYSKH010000146.1:0-17447 GCA_043726505.1 Undibacterium sp.
GATCATGTTGAAGTCGCCGATGGCCTGGCCGACCTGGCGGCACAGGCGCTTGTGCAGCTTGTTGTTTTCGTAGGTAATCTTTTCCTGGGATTTCAGGCTGGCCGTATCCGGCGCCGTTTCTTCGGCCACCAGTGATTCGTGCAAGGCTTGCATGCTCATATTATTTCTCTGCCTTAGTTTCTGCTTTGATTTGGAACACTTCCACACCGACGCCTTCGCAATCGGGATAAACGTCGGGCTTCATCGTCGACACGGATACTGCCCTCACGCGAGGGTGTGCCAGCATGATGCGGGCAACGTCGTCGCACAGCGTTTCCTGCAGGTGCACGTGGCCCTGGGCCATGCGCTGGGCAATGGTCTCGCGCATGAAATCATAGTCGACCACCTCATGCAGCTGATCCGCGGTCGGCGTCGACAGCGCCAGCGGGATATACAGGTCGACGTTGATCAACACCCGTTGCTCGCCCTTCTTTTCGAAGTCATGCACACCGATATTGATGCGCACTTCATAATTGCGCAGGAACAGGCGGCGGCAATCGCTAAGCTGGGGATGGAGCAGGGCAGATAACATGATGGACTCTTTATTTCTGTGAAAGTATTACGGTAATGAGTAGTGCGGTAATGAGAATAAGTTAATTTAACCTGACGCTGCTATGCAGGCCGAGCGGCATTGCCAGCTTCGGCCGTTGCCACAAACATCACGTCGCGCTGCAAGGGGATCAGATGCTGGCCGCCATCCACCAGCAGGGTCGTACCCGTCATCGCCGGTGATTCTGCAACGAAGCATACCGTATTCGCTATGTCTTCGGGAGTGCTGGAGCGGCCCAGCGGCGTGACCTGGTGCGCCTTGGCGAAATCCGCCTCGCTCTGATGGCCGGACACCATGGTAATGCCGGGGGCGATGCCCACCACCCTTACTTTGGGTGCCAGCGCCTGCGCCAGCGTCGTTGTTGCGCATTGCAGCGCCGCCTTGGACAGCGTGTAGGACATGAAATCAGGGTTCAGGTTATACAGCTTCTGGTCCAGCAGGTTGATCACGCAGGCTTGCTGCCCGGTGGGTGTGGCAGCATGCAGCGCCTGCGCCAGCAAGACCGGCGCCGCCACATTGGCGCGCATATGCCGGTCCAGCTGCTGCTGGCCAAAGGACAAGGCATTGTCTTCTTCAAACAACGATGCATTATTGACCACGCAACTAACTGATCCCAAGGCTGCCGCCGCGCGCGGCAGCAGCTGGCGGGTTGCCGTTTCGTCCAGCAGGTCGCACTGCAGCGCAACGGCACGCCTGCCCAGTGCAGTGATTTCGGCCACCAGGCTATCAGCCTCGGCTGCGGAGCGGCCATAGTGCACGGCGATATCCCAGCCGCGGCGCGCCATTGCCAGCGCAGTGCTGCGGCCTATGCGGCGGGCCGCGCCGGTGACCAGCGCCACGCGCTTGGTGGGGGCTGCTGCCGGGGTATCTGTTTTGACAATATTGTCTGGATTGCTCATGGCGCCAATAATGGAAATATTTTCCTGCTGATTTTCTGCCGCACACTGCTGTTTTCTACTGCGCTGTGCGGACGTTTTCTCTACAATGCCGGTATGCAACTACCTTTATCTTTACCAGTACCTGCCGCGGACGCGATGGCGGCCTCCCAGGCGCTACAGCAGCTGATCATCGACGACATCCATGCGCATGCGGGCTGGATTTCATTCGCCCGCTATATGGAATTGGCTTTGTATGCGCCCGCACTTGGTTATTACAGTGGTGGTGCTGCAAAATTAGGCAAAGACGGTGATTTTACAACCGCGCCGGAAATTACGCCTCTTTTTGGTACTACGCTGGCGCATGCGGCAGCGCAGCTATTTGCGCAAACCGGTGCGCAGATCATGGAATTTGGCGCCGGCACCGGCAAACTGGCCTATGACATCCTGACGGAATTCCAGGCGCAGGGCATCACGCTGGACCGCTATTTTATCGTGGAATTGTCGGGAGAGCTGCGTGCCAGGCAGGAAGAGTTGCTGCATCCCTTCCCACAAGTGCAATGGCTGCAACAAATGCCGGACGCATTTTGCGGCGTGGTGCTGGGCAATGAGGTGCTGGATGCGATGCCGGTGCAGATGGTCATCAAGACCGATGCCGGATGGAAGGAATGCGGCGTCAGCCTTGCAGATGAAGATACGCAGCCGCGATTTATCTACAGGGAACGGGACTGCGACGCCGGCCTGACCGAGCAGATCCCCGCTGCCGATGCCTTGCCCAGCGGTTACATGACAGAAGTGCATCCCGTCAGTGCGGGTTTCATGCGCAGCCTGGCGCAGATGCTGGATGCCGGCCATCGCGGCAACAGTAATGGCAAAGGCGCTGCCGCCATATTGATCGACTACGGCTTCCCGGCAGCGGAGTATTATCTGGAACAGCGCATGCAGGGCACGCTGATGTGTCACTACCGGCACCACTCGCACCCCGATCCTTTTTATCTGCCGGGTTTGCAGGACATCACCGCACATGTGGACTTCAGCGCAATGGCGCTGGCGGCGCAGTCGGCGGGGCTGGATCTGCTCGGATATATGAGCCAGGCCGGATTCCTGCTGGAAGCCGGCATAGGGGATTTATTGATGCGCACGCCGGCGGATGATCCGCTGAAGTATCTGCCGCAGGCAAACGCAGTGCAAAAACTGATTTCCCCGGCAGAGATGGGCGAGCTGTTCAAGGTGCTGGTGGTTGGCAAAGGCGTAGAGCTGGATGCCCGCCTGCTGCGCCATGACCGCAGCCACCGTTTGTAGAATGCCGGCAACGCGGTTTGTGCAGGGTAAGACAGCGGGATGAGACGGCCGGAAAAGGTCGCCGTACAGGATAAACGCCCTTACAGGCGCTTATCTCAACAGTAAGACAGGAAGAATTCGCATGATACGCTGGGTCATCACCATATTTGTCGCACTGATCGTCTTTTCCGCCTTGCTGCCGTGGCTGGAAAAGCTGGGCGTAGGACGCTTGCCGGGCGATTTGCGCTTCAAGCTGTTTGGCCGGGTTTTCTCGCTGCCGTTTGCATCGACGATATTGCTGTCGCTGCTGGTGTTGCTGGTGGCGCGCTTCCTCAAATGAGCGATCTGGCGGACATACGGGCTTTGCTCATTGAACCCCATGCAGGCATGCGGGTCAGTTTGCATAACATGCTGAACTTGTGCGGCATTTCAAAAATCGAGCATTCGCAGACGGCGGGCATGGCGGTGCGCACGATACAGTCCAAGCCGTTTGACCTGGTGATGTGCGAATACGATCTTGGCGTCGGCCAGGACGGCCAGCAATTGCTGGAAGACATACGTCACCATAAGCTGACGCCGCTGTCCACGATCTTCATCATGGTGACGGCGGAGCGTTCTTACGCCAAGGTCGTCAGCGCCGCCGAACTGGCGCCGTCCGATTACCTGCTGAAACCGTTCACTGCCGACACCCTGCTGGAAAGGGTGATGAAAGCGATCGACAAACGCAAGGCCTTTGTCGACGTGCATGCACTGATGGACAGGGGCGATCTTGCAACTGCCGTGGCTGCCTGCCGCGAAGGCGGGGATGTCCATCCCAAATATGCGGTTGACTTCATGCGCCTGCGCGCGGAACTACATGTGACGCTGGGTGAAGCGGTGGAAGCGGAAGAAATATATACCAGGCTGTTTGAACTGCGCGCCGTCGCGTGGGCCAGGCTGGGGCTGGCCAAGACGCTGTTCATGCAGGGCCGTTATGAAGAAGCGGAGAGCCTGTTGAAAAGCCTGGTGGCTGAAAATGACAAGTTCATGGATGCCTACGACTGGCTGGCCAGGACCCACGAAGTCGCCGGCCAGCTGCCGGAAGCGAAGGCGGTGCTGGATACCGCCGTCGCTATCTCGCCGCACGCAGTGCGCCGCCTGCGCAAGCTCGGCGATATCGCGCTGGAAACCGGCGATATAGATACCGCCGAAAGCGTATTCAAGAAGGTCGTCAGCAAGGCCAAATATTCCGATTTCCGCGATCCGGAAGACCATGTGAAACTGGTCGATGCGCTGGTGCAGAAGGGTGATACCGAACAGGCAAAATCGGTAATCCGCGATTTGGAAAAAAGCATGTCCGGCTTGAAAAAAACCGAGGCCTGCCGCGCGATATCGGCGGCGCGCGTGCATGCGAAGACCGGCGACGCACGTCTGCAGGATGAACTGGAGGCCGCGGTCGCGGCCAGCCAGGAAGACATCGGCTTGTCTGCCGCGACCAAGCTGGGGCTGGCGCGCAACTGCCTGGAGAACGGCCAGGAAGAACAGGCGACGCAGGTTGTGCTGGACGTGATGCGTAATGCCAGCAGCCAGCAGATGATGTCGCGCGCGATGGGCGTGTTTGAAAACGCAGGAAAAAACGACATCGCTCAGCATCTGGCGCAGCAAAGCCGGCAAGAGGTGATGTCGCTGGTGTCGAATGGCGTGCAAAAGGCCAGGGAAGGCGATTTTAAAGGATCTGTCGAGGTGATGACTACCGCTGCCCGCAAATCGCCGGACAATCCGCAGGTGGTGATGAACGCCGCGTTGGCGACGCTGAAATACCTGGAAAACCTGGGCTGGGAAGGTGCCGTCGCTTCGCAGGCAAGGATGCTGATAGAATCCGCGCGGCGGCTGGATCCGATGAACCCGCGGCTGCGCGCGATCAGCGGTCTTTATGACGCATTGCAAAAAAAGTACGGCATTAATTCAAGCAAAAAAGTTAAATAATGTTGCAATTGGTGTTGCATTTGACACCGAGATGCCGGGCAGGCCTGCGGGCACTGCTACACTGAGTTTATGACAAACGATCCATCTGCTTTCCTGCAACACGACGCGCCAGAAATGCCGCGCGACAGGATATTAAAAAAAATCGGCGAAGACCTGACACTGCCTACGCTGGGCGTGGCCGTGTCCAAAGTCGTTGAAATCACGTCCTCCGGCGAAGACTCGGTTGCCAAGCTCGCGCATTTTGTGTTGTCGGACGTTGGGCTGACGCAGAAAATATTGCGGCTCTCCAATACCATCCAGTACCGCAATGCATCCGGCATCCCGGTGACGACCATTTCGCGCGCGATCTTCCTGCTCGGCTTCAATACCGTAAAGACCAGCGCGCTGGCAATGCTGCTGGTGGACTGCTTCCACGACAAGAAACATGCGCAGAGCGTGCGTAAAGAACTGATCCATGCGCTGTGCGCGAGTATTGTCGGACGCGAGATGGCGCAGCGCAGCATCTACCATGATGCCGAAGAAGCAGCGGTGGCGGCACTGTTCAAGAACATGGGGCGGGTGCTGGTTGCCTCTTTTGATCACCAGCTGCACGGTCGCATACAGGCGATGATCGATACCGGCAAAGCGACGTCTGCGGAAGCCTCCGACCTGCTGCTGGGTTGTGCCTACGAACGATTTGGCGAACTGGCCCTGCAGGATTGGAAGATACCCGAAACCATCGTGCAATCGCTGGGGCGGTTGCCGGGCGGTACACTGAGGCGCGCCAACAACCGCAACGACTGGCTCAAGCAAGTAGCTACCTTCAGCGATGAAGTCGCCGAGCAGATACTGGCGCCCGGCACCAACTCGCTGCCGGACCGCTGCAGAGGCATCCTGCAAAAATTTGGCAATGTGCTGGACCTGGACAAGGATCGCCTGGCCAGCCTGCTGGCGCGCGTGGAGCTGGAAACGCGAGAACTGGCAAAAAGCATGGACATCGCGATGCCTCCGGTGGGAGTTGGTGGCACAGAGGACGAGCTGTCGGACAGCCGCGAAGTGCCGAGCGAGTTCCTGCTGAAAGCCTTCGATTCCCACGAGATGCAGGAAAAATCGGAACGTTATGCCAGCGGCAAGCCTGTCAATGCGCGCGACCTGCTGCTGGCCGGTGTGCAGGACGTGACACAGATGCTGGCGTCGGACCAATGCAAGCTGAACGACCTGGTGCTGTTGGTGCTGGAAACGCTGTATAGCAGCATGGGTTTCCGTTTTGCCACCGCCTGCCTGCGCGATGTGCAGTCTTCCCGTTTTGTGGCAAGGGTGGCCGTCGGTGAAAAATATGCGGAGCGGCAAAAGGCGTTTGCGTTTCCCTCCAAGGTGGAAAACGATATCTTCAGCCTGGCAATGAGCAACAACGCCGACCTGATGATTTCGGATGCGATGACGCCCAAGATCCAGAGCATGCTGCCTGCGTGGCATAAGGCGCTGTTGCCGGATGCACGCAGTTTCATCGTGTTGCCGCTGGTGATACAGAAGAAGCCGCTGGGCCTGTTCTATGCCGACCGCGCAGTCATAGCGGAAGAGGGCGTTCCGCCCGATGAGACGGCGCTGATCAAGACCCTGAAGAGCCAGTTGCTGGCGGCGATGATGAGGGGATGATGCTGATCTGATCTGATGTTATGGCGGGCCGAGTGATTGATCGCCCCGCCATAACATCAGATCGGCGGTCATCAGCTCAGCGGTATCCCCTGTTTCTTCGCCAGCGCATCAATATCCTGCCATATCGTCATCTGGTTCAATAGCCGTGTGGCGGGGTCCAGCATCGCATTGAGATTAAAGAAACGTTCCAGCGCGGTTTCATCGAAGTTGCTGCTCTGCGAAAAATTGGTGCGGCCGTATTGTTTGCGGAAAGCACTCAGCAGATCGGCCGGGAAGTCCTTGTGCCAGGACTGCATCAGGCCGCCTACCATCAATGCGCAGTCGGTCGTTTGTTCCAGCGTGCGCGGGCTGCGGGAGCCGGCATCGCGGTAGTCCAGCAGGCGCGGAAAATGGAATTTTTTAATCCACGACGCGGGGATGCCGCCTTCACGGACGATGACGCCGCAACGCCAGTTGCCCCAGCTTTTTTCAGCCTTGCTGCGCAGCACGCTGTCTTCAACGGCGGCGGCTTCATGCTTGCTTGTGCCTTCGATGAAGTTCTCATTGGCCCATACCGTGCAGGCCTCACCCAGTTCTATATCGAGCACGACCGGCAAACCGGCTTGCGCGGCAATGTCTTCAAGCTCAGGCATCGCCGGTTTTTGCCCATGCGCATTCTGCAGCGCCTTGACGAAAGCATCCATGACTGTTTCATTGTCGCGGTGCAGTTCGCCGGTCGCATTGCAAAACGCCGTGCAGGCAGCAAAATAAGACATCAGCTCGCCGACGTAGATGCCGTTGCTGATATGACCAATGTTGCCGCCTGCAGATGCCGCAGCCGGCTGTATGCCGTTACGCAGCAACGGGTAAAGCTGCGTGGAGATGGTGCCGTATTTGACGATGGTGCCGGCCGGCAGGGAAAAATCGCTCATGACGCTGCCTTCTCGTTGTGCTGATGGTTAAACAAGTTCAGTACGCTTTCCGGCGGGCGGCCTATCGCTGCCTTGCCGCGGTAGCTGACGACCGGCCTTTGCAGCAGTTTCGGATGCGAGGCCACGGCGGCCATCAGCGCGCCATCATCGGCGCTGGCCAGGTCCAACGCCGCATAGTCATCTTCATTGTTGCGCAGCATGTCACGTACATTGATGCCCAGCTGTGTGTGCAGCGTCTGCAGTTCCGCCAGTGCGGGCGGGGTTTTCTGATAGTCGATAACGTTCAGTTCCAGGCCCTCGCGCTGGGCAACATCCTGCACCAGCGCCAGCGTCTCGCGTGATTTGCTGCAGCGCGGGTTGTGATAGATGCGGATTGTGTTGTCTTGTTCCATTCTTGCTCCGTACTTGTTCTATGCCTATTTTCAGACTGCCGGAGCAGCCTGAAACTTAAAATAATCCGCTGCCCATGCCCAGCAGCACTGCCGCGCCTATCAGCAAAAAGATGGTTGCTGCGATATAGCGCACCAGCTTGAAAGGGAAGTTTGGCGATGCGATCTTGCCCAGGAATACCGCCGGCACGTCGGCCACCATCATGCCCACGGTCGAGCCAGCAACGACCCAGCCTATGCTGGAATATTTGGCGGCCAGTGCAACGGTCGCCAGCTGTGTCTTGTCACCTATTTCCGCCAAGAAGAAGGCAATGCAGGTCACTATGAATACGCCATAACGGCCCTGGCTGAGGCTGCTGTTTTCTTCCATCTCATCCGGCTTCAGCGTCCAGGCGGCGATCGCGATAAACGACAGGCCCAGCGCCCAGCGCAATACGCTGGCGGAAACATGGGTAGCTACCCATTGGCCCAGCAGCGCGGCCAAAGCGTGGTTGGCCAGTGTTGCGCACAATATACCCAGCACGATGGGCAGCGGTTTTTTATAACGGGCGGCCAGCAACAGCGCCAATAGTTGGGTTTTATCGCCGATTTCACCGACGGCGATGGCTAGGGCAGAGACGAGGAAAGCTTCCATGAACTTGTGCGGATCGGGCGAATTGGCCAATGATACATACGCCTGCCGCCCAATCCCTGGTCGTTGCAAGCGCATATATCAAAGGTCTTGCCAAACTTGCCAGCCTTTAACAGCGCTGCCAGGCCAAACGCACCATGACGATCGTCAAGTATGTTGATGCGTTTTCTCCAGTCTGGGACCGGAGAAGACTACTCCCCAATGAATATGTGAGCCGGATTATACAGCATGCCGGCGGCCACACCACACCTGCCCTGCAACTTATGTGTAGGGCAGACGCAGTGTGGAAGCTGCTCAGGAAGCGTCCCAGCCGTCGTTCTGCTGCTTGTCGCGCGCTTCGCGGTCACGGGCAAACATCTCTTCCAGTTCGTCCTTGGCCTGTTTGGCCATGGAAACCAGCTGCTGCTGATCTTTATAGTGCGGATAGACGGCATGCATGGTCTTGATATTGTGTGCGCGGAATTTCATCGCCGTCTGCCTGGCCTGGTAGGCGCCAAAGCCGAGTTCTTCCAGCACGCGCCGCCCCAGCTGCAGCGAGCCTTCGAAGGTTTCGCGTTCAAACACGGTAACGCCTCTGTCCATCAGCTGATAACAATGCGTGATATTGCGTGCGCGGGCCATGATATGCAGGTGCGGGAAGCGGCGCCGCGCCATGTCCACCAGCTTCAGGCTGGCTTCCAAATTGTTGATGGCCACGACCAGCACCTTGGCTTTGTCCGCTCCTGCGGCGAGCAGCAGATCGGCGCGGGTGGCATCGCCGTAGAAAATCTTGAAACCGAACTTGCGCAGCAGGTCGATCTGGTCGGCATCATGGTCCAGCACGGTGGCGTAGATGCGGTTCGCATACAGCAGCCGGCCTATGATCTGGCCGAAACGGCCAAAACCCGCGATGATTACTGTGCTTTCCTGCGGGGCGATCTCATCGTCTGGCCGCCGGTCCAGGTTGCGCAGGCGCGGCTCCAGCCATTTATCGTACAGCACCAGCAGTAGTGGCGTGGCGACCATGGACAGTGCAACGACCACCACCAGCAAGGCAGACGTATCGGCTGAAAATACCTTGGCCGATGTCGCCGTGCTGAATACGACGAACGCAAATTCGCCGCCCTGCGCCAGCACGAAGGTAAACAGGCTTTGCTGCGTGCGCGGCAGCTTGAAGCATTTGCTCAGCACATATAAGACGCCCATCTTTGCCGTCAGGAAGATGGCGACCAGACCGAGGATTTGCCAGGGCTTGGTCAGGAACAGGCCAAAATCCACCGACATGCCGACCGCAATAAAGAACAACCCCAGCAACAGGCCCTTGAACGGTTCCAGGTCGCTTTCCAGTGCATGCCGGTATTCCGATTCTGCTAGCAGCACACCGGCCAGGAAGGTACCCAGCGCCATCGACATGCTGACCGACTCCATCAGCAATGCGATGGAAATGACCAGCAGCAGTGCGAACGCGGTAAAGATCTCGCGCATGCCGGTTTTGGCAATCACGCGCAGGATGGGGCGTATCAGGTAGCGGCCACCGACGATCAGCGCCGCAATAACGCCGACTACTTTCAGGCCGCCGAGCCAGCCTTCAGTGTCGCCCTGCGCATCGGCGACGCCCAGCAGCGGGATTAGCGCAATCATGGGGATTGCGGCAATGTCCTGAAACAGCAGGATGGAAAAACCGGCGTTGCCTGCCGGTGTTGTCATCAGGTTGCGCTCTTCCAGCGTTGCCAGCGCAATTGCTGTGGAAGACAAGGACAAGCCCAGCGCGGCGATCAGTGCAGTGCGCCAGTCGGCACCCAGCGCCAGCCCTGCGGCAAACAGCGCGGCACTGCAGCCCAGCACCTGGGCGCCGCCCCAGCCGAAGATGGGCCGGCGCAGCGACCACAGGCGCTTGGAATCCAGTTCCAGACCGATGACAAACAGCAGCAGCACCACGCCGAACTCCGAGAAGTGCAGGATGATCTGCACGTCTTCTATCAGCCGCAGGCCCCATGGGCCTATTGCCATGCCGGCGATCAGGTAGCCGAGCACGGCGCCCAGGCCCAGGCGTTTGGCAACCGGCACCGCGATCACGGCGGCCAGCAAGTAGATCAGCGCATTGAGCAGCAGGTTATTTTCCATTACAGCTCCTCGTCGGCCGGCGCCGGTGCTGCCGCAGGCCATTTCGGGTACGCAGACAATAGTTCTTCAAAATGCAGGCAGTGCTGCTGCACGGTGGCTTCGCTCGCCTGATAAGCACCATATAAAACATACGGTGGAACCCAGTGCATGCCGCACAGGCGAGCGGTCTGCAGAAAGGGTGTCAGGAAGGCATCCAACGGATAGCCGTGCTGCCCGCTGTCCTGGTAGTCGCTGACAGTGCCGCCGGTACTGAGCACCAGCCAGCAATCCTTGCCCTGCAGCTGATTGCCGTCGCTGCCATGGGCCCAGCCGTGTTCCAGCACCACGTCTATCCATTCCTTGAGCAGCGAAGGCATGCCATACCATTGCACCGGATGTTGGAATATAACCAGGTCCGCTGCCTGCAGCAGCGCCTGTTCACGTTCGACGTCGATATGGAAATCGGGATAAGTTTCATACAGGTCGTTGACCTGCACATGGGGCATGGCGAGCGCCACGTCGATCAGCCTGTGGTTGACGCGTGAGCGCTGGCTGGCGGGATGAGCGTAGATCAGTAATATGTTCGCTGGGGGCATGGTTCTATCGGTGGTCCGGGCACGGGGAGCGAAGGCGTTCCGTGATGTTTTATTGTCAGAAATGACTGGTATGCCAGTATAAGGAATATCTGATTGGGCAAAGCATGAAATATTCCTACCCTCAATATTCCCATACTCATTGCAGGCATTCCGGCCGCCCCGGTCGTCCCGGCCCATGTCAGGCGCATTGCCGCTTGTCTTACAAGGGGCCGGTAACATGGCTGATGCGGTTCGCTTGCCGTATCTGTTACTATGAATGTGGCTTTTTCTGCAATAACTACAAAAGTAGCCAGAATGCTTGTAGACAGTTATTTAACATTTCCTGACAGTATCTTTTTTCTCGGCAGCCTTGAGTTTTCTGGTTTTATGCCGATGATATAGAAATGGGCAATTTTTTCGCTGTTGCGAAGTTGTCAAATTATAATTTTGTCTGGTGTAGCGACTGATTTCAGTGCTTGATTCCGTCTCGTTGCGCCTAAAGGAAGGAAAGATCATGCGCGTCGCCAATACCAGCAACACCCAGCAACCCATCAGCTTGGCCCCGGCCAAGACCCGTACTACGGCGCAGACCGCTACCGATCCAGCCAATGGTACTGCGGCAAGTTCCGCTGCATCAGCCACCGGCGCTGCTGCAGCGCAGGACACGGTCACACTGAGCGGCGGCGCGGCGAGCAATGCCGCCAGTGCAACTTACGCCAACCCCAGCCTGAACAAGACCACGCAAGCTCCTGATCTGGCATCAATGCTGGAAGAGTCCAACCGTAAGGCGCAGCAGATCATTGACCTGATCCGCCCTCTGGTAGAGCAACAGGGCCTGAAACTGGCTGACGTGGCCAGCGGCAGCCAGCAGCTTAGCGCCGACCCTGCCACTATTGCCAAGGCCAAGGACGACATCAGCGAAGATGGCGATTTTGGCGTGAAAAAGACAGCGGAACGTATCCTGAGTTTTGCCAAGGCCAGCATAGGCGATGATCCTGCCAAGCTGGATGCAGTGCGCGCTGCGGTTGAAAAAGGCTTTGCGGAGGCTCAAACGGCGCTGGGAGGCAAATTGCCGGATATCAGCAACGATACGCTGAAAGCGATTGAAGATACCTTTGATAGCTGGAAAGCCAACGGCATTCCTTCCGGCAATGCGGTGATTGTTACGCCAGCAGCTTCGGATTCTTCGTCCGGTACCGCCGCGACAGGCAGTACTACCAAGACTTCGGCTACTACGGCCTAAAACCGGCAGCAGCGATTCAGCCCTTTCGGCGGCAGCATGGTATAACGCGTATGCATGTGTACGCGTATGCCATGCCGCCGCCGATGACGTTTCTACTCCTTCCTTTTTATACCCGGCGCAGCCCTCCCGTTTTTTTTCGTAGCTTGTGGCCGTTATTTGCATTATAAAACTGCAACGCTGGCGCTTACGGTAAAAAAGCCTGCGCGTATTCGGGTATGCTGAGCAAGTTCTCATTCAGTTCTCGCCCGCCCGATCAAAACGACAATAAAGCCCGGCCATGACCATCGTTGATTCTTTCCTGCCTTTCTGGACGCATTCGGAACTGGCGACCAATTTCATCATCTTCCTGAACCTGTTCGGCGCGTTGCTACTGGGCTTCATGGTCGGCTATGAGCGCACTTACCATGGCCGCGCTGCCGGCATGCGTACCTACGGCCTGGTCTGCATGGCTTCTGCTGCGCTGGTGGTAATTACCGGCTATCCCGAATACTGGTTCGGCGCGCGCGGCAATCCGCCGCTCAACCTGGACCCGACCCGTACGATACAGGGCATAGTGACCGGCATAGGCTTCCTTGGTGCGGGCGTCATTATGCGAGAGGGTTTCAATATCAGCGGGCTGACCACCGCAGCGTCGCTGTGGGCGTCTTCCGTCATTGGCGTCATGGTCGGCGTCGGTTTTTACTGGGCGGCCATCCTGCTGGCCCTGCTGTCGGCGATGTGTATGGTCTGGATATCAAAACTGGAAGCACGGCTGCCGACCCGGGCGGCCGTAGCGATCACGCTCAGTTTCCGGCAGGGATTCATACCGCTTGAGGATGTGTTGCGACGGGTGGCGCTGGAGCGCGGCTACGAGATTGCCGGCGGCACGCTGGCAATCTCAGTGCGGGAAGGGAAGGCGGAATGGCGCTTTGTTGCAGTCGCCCTCAACAAGCAGAAGGCATGGAGCATCAGCGCCTTATCCAATGAACTGGCGACCTTTGCCGGCGTGGACTTCTTCCAGATGACGCACGCCAGGAACTAAGGCAAGCGCTGTTTCGCCATCTGCTTCAGGTAAGCTAGCAGGTCGTTCAGGTCTGGCTCCGGCAACACCCGCTCGTTGAAGCCCGGCATCGCCGACTGTTTCCAGCTTCTGACAAAGGCCGGTTCGCGTATCAACTTGCGCAGGTAGGCCTCCTGAAAATATTCGGTAGGATTGTAGGGCTTGTTCAGATCCGGGCCGATGGCAGCGTCACCGCCGCCGTTGATCTGGTGGCACACCGCGCAGTTGGTTACAAACACTTTCAGGCCGCGTTGCTCGGCGCTGTTGGCTGGAGAATTCGGCAACAGCTGTGTGTGGCGGCTTTCCAGAGGCTGCGATTCGGCGATTTTGGCAATCTGGTAGGGCCATTGTTCGTTTGACACGCCGGCCTTTTCAGGCGTTAGCCACACCAGGTAGAAAGGTCCGGCGGAAGCCGCGTCACCGGCCTTCACCGCCGGCCATTTGTGGTCGGCCGGTTCTATTGCGAGCCAGGCCTGTGCATTGCTGGCCAGCAGCGGCCCAGGAATATTGGCGACAAAGCCGTCCAGCGCAGTGAACTGCACCGAACTCATGCTCTGTACCTGGGGCAGCAATGCTGCCATCGGGATGGCCTGGTATTTCATAGGCCGGTGATAAGTCGCATCGCCAGTAATGTCAATATTGCGCAGGCCCGGGTTGCTCAGTAATTCGGTGCGTGTGAATTTTTGCACCTGACTGCCGCTTGTGATTTCCAGTACCGCTTCCGCAGACCATGCGTAACCGCCGAGGCAGGCCGTGGATACAACCATGGCGAGCAAACTCAGCCGTTTCAGATTCTTCTTAATAGAACGCATTCTTTTTCCTTTTATTCGGCTTGCAGGCCGTGCCACATTTCCTGGTCGCGTTCAGCAGTCCAGATGCGCGGGTGCTTGATGCCCTGGGCTTCATCTACCGCGCGCGTGACGTCGAAAGGCAGGCAGTGTTCGTAGATAAATACATGTCCAAAGCGCGGATCCATGGTTTTGCGCGTGTGCGCCATTGCCTGCTTCAGGTTCATGCCGGCGGCGACGGCTTCTTTTGCGCTTTGCAGCAGGCAGGTGACAAAATCCCGTGTGTAGTCCAGCCCCTTGTTGACTTCTGCCGGTGTCAGCAGCGCAGGCCCGCGGCCGGGAACCAGTTTTTCTGCGTGCATGGCGCGCAACGCCTCCAGTGTTGCCGGCCATTCTTCCAGCTGGGCGTCGCCGGTATAAGCTGCGGCATCGTACTCCACCAGGTCACCGGAAAAGCAGATTTTTTGCGAAGGTATCCAGGCGATGGTGTCGCCCTTGGTATGGCCCATGCCTATGTGTTGCAGCTTTACTTCCAGCTTGCCCATGAAGATGGTCAGTTCTTTTTCAAACACCATCGTCGGCCAAGTCAGGCCGGGCACGGATTCCACGCCGGAAAACAGGCGGGGGAAGCGCTCTATCTCGGACTGCATATCCTGCGCGCCGCGTTCGACGATCATTTCATAGGTGCCACGCGATGCGATGATCTGTTCCGCGCCTTCATCGAAATAGGCGGAAGCGCCCAGTACGCGCACCGCGTGGTAATGCGACAGCACCACATATTTGATCGGTTTATCGGTGACGCCGCGGATGCGGCGGATCAGGTCTTTCGCCATTAGCGGTGTGGCTGTCGTATCGATGACCATGACGCTGTCGTCGCCGATGATGACGCCGGAGTTAGGATCGCCTTCCGCCGTATATGCATAGGCATTGTCGGACAGCTTTATAAAGCTGATCTTCTTGGCTTCCAGGTCTGCCTGCGAGGCAAATTGTTTGTTTGTCGTATTCACGCTTGTCTCCGATCCGGCTGGTCTTGTTCGGCAGCTTGTAGGTATTGCCGAGTGTTATTTATTGTCTTGTTGGTTCACCGGCAGCTTGTCCATGCCATGCATGAATACCGTGGTCACCAGTTGCGCAAAATCCTTGTATGACATTTTGCCGGGTTCGTCCTGGTCCGGCTTCAGCCACGTGAAGGTCCAGTTGATCATGCCGAACAGCAGCATCGTGACAGCGCTGCGGCTTTTTTCTGTCGTGCTGTGCGGATAGGCCTGTTGTATGGCCTGGGTGAACAGGTCCACCACCTGCCTTTGTGCATCCAGGATCAGCCTGCGCTGCGGTTCCTCCAGGAATTTTACATCGTTCAGCAAAGCGATGTGCCGGGTTTGCGAATGCTCGTATTCGACCAGGAATGCCTCAATCAGTGCAGGCAGGGCAGCATGGGTTTGCGCGATGCCGATCAGCACGCCGGTGTACCTGTCCAGCAGGTCGAACAGGATCGCATCCTTGCTCGGGTAATAGTGGTACAACCTGGCTTTGGACGTACCGCAGGCGCTGGCAAGATCGTTCATCGACGTGCCGGGATAGCTGTTGGCAGCAAAGGCCTGTGCAGCGCGCTCCAGGATTTCGTCGCGCTGCAGCTGGTGGTCGGGGGATTGGGTACGCGCCATATTATTGGTTTTCTGTGGTTTGTCTGTAACTTGTTCTGTGGCTTGTTCTGTAACTTGTTCTGTGACTTGTTATATGTTGCCGGGTCAATTGCCTTGGATGCTACCTCTCATCAAAAGATACCACGACCTGTTCGGAAAGCGGGTGCGACTGGCATGTTAATACAAAACCCTGTGCCACTTCCCAGTCTTCCAGCGTGTAATTTTTTGTCATCGCCACTTCACCCTGCATCAGTTTGGCGCGGCAGGTGCAGCATACGCCGCCTTTGCACGCATACGGCAGATCCAGCCCGGCCTGCAGCGCAACGTCCAGTACGCTGGCACCCTGGCGCGGCAGGCGCAATGCATGCTGCTTGCCATCCAGCACGACGGTCAGCGCGACGGTGTCCGTGTTTTCTACTTTTTTATCTGCGACGGCAGTGGCAGGG
The DNA here is from genome assembly GCA_043726505.1 of Undibacterium sp. Taxonomy (GTDB): domain Bacteria; phylum Pseudomonadota; class Gammaproteobacteria; order Burkholderiales; family Burkholderiaceae_D; genus Undibacterium. The sequence goes on from JAYSKH010000146.1 coordinate 16,093, forward strand.
GGGCTTGTAACGTCCGGCGTGCCGAAGCGCTCCGTGTGTACCTGTTGTCTGGACATGCCGGCGGCCAGCAGGCTGGCTTCGACGCAATCGATCATGTTATTCGGGCCGCAGACGAAGGCATGGTCTATCGTGCCGGCGGGGATCAGCTGCAGCAGCGCGGCCATTTTCTCTGCATCTATGCGGCCATGATGCAGCGCAATCTCGTTGGGCGCGCGCGACAGGATATGGTGCAGCGACAGGCGTTCCAGATACTGGTCCTTCAGGTCTTCCAGTTCTTCGCAGAACAGGATGGTGTCGGCGCTGCGGTTGCCATAAACCAGGGTAAAGCGGCTCAGCGGTTCGCGCGCCAGTGTGGTCTTGATGATGGACAGCACGGGCGTGATGCCGCTGCCGGCGGCAAAAGCGGCTTAGTGCCGCGCCTGTGCAGGTACCAGCGTGGTGAAGAAGCGGCCGTCCGGCGGCATCACGTCAATGCGGTCGCCAGTATTCAATGTCTGCGCCAAACGTGAAAACAGGCCGCCCTCCACGTGCTTGATGGCCACGCGTAGGTTGCCGGTTTGCAGGTATTCGTCCACGCTGCTGCAGATCGAATAAGCGCGCCGTACTTCTTGCCCCTCTACATGGGTGCGCAGCGTCAGGAACTGGCCCTGTGCATACACGTAGTGTTCGCGCAGGTCTTCCGGCACCGTAAAACTCAGCGAAACGGCATCCTGGGTTTCACGCCTGGCTTCGCGTATATGCAGCGTATGGAAATGAGGGCTCATCGTGGACAGGTTCAATATCAATAGGGTTTGAAATAGTCGAACGGTTCCCTGCACGTGATGCAGCGATACAGCGCCTTGCATGACGTAGAGCCGAACTCGGACAATAGTTCTGTCTGCGTGCTACCACAGTGTGGGCAGGCAGGAGTGCCGGCGGCGTTTTTTACCGATGAAGGTATACGCATGAAGCGCAATACCTGCGTGGACGCTGCTAAAGCCGGTTGCGGCGGCGCTATGCCGTAGGAATGGAGCTTGTTTCTGCCGGTTTCCGTGATCCAGTCGCTGCTCCAGGCGGGAGCAAGCACGGTGCGCACCGTTACCTTGCTGATGCCGGCGGCATGCAGGGCCGTGACGATGTCTTCTTCGATAGCCTGCATTGCGGGGCAACCCGAATAAGTCGGCGTGATGACGACCTCTACGCTTTCACCCTGTATGTGCACGGCGCGCAATATGCCCAGCTCTTCGATGGAGACAACAGGAATCTCGGGGTCAGGCACTGCCTGCAGCAGCGCCATCACTGTTTCCTGGTTGATACCCTGTGCAATTGCGCTCATGGGTTGCCTATTGTCGGCTGTTATCATTTCTACGCGGGTT
>JAYSKH010000147.1:0-4020 GCA_043726505.1 Undibacterium sp.
GCAACAACACCAGCACCAACAGTACGGCCACCTTCGCGGATCGCGAAACGCAGACCTTCTTCCATCGCGATCGGGTTGATCAGCTTGACTGTGATCGACACGTTATCGCCTGGCATAACCATTTCTTTGTCCTTTGGCAACTCGATCGAACCAGTCACGTCCGTTGTACGGAAGTAGAACTGTGGACGGTAGTTGTTGAAGAACGGTGTATGACGGCCGCCTTCGTCTTTCGACAACACATAGATCTCGCCAGTGAAGTGGCTGTGTGGCTTGATGGAACCTGGTTTTGCCAACACTTGACCACGCTGGATGTCTTCGCGCTTGGTACCGCGCAGCAGGACGCCGACGTTGTCGCCTGCTTGACCTTGGTCGAGCAGTTTGCGGAACATTTCTACGCCTGTGCAAGTCGTTTTGACTGTGTCTTTGATACCGACGATTTCGATCTCTTCGCCGACTTTGACGATACCGCGTTCGATACGGCCGGTTACTACTGTACCGCGACCGGAGATGGAGAATACGTCTTCTACTGGCAACAGGAAGGCGCCGTCTACTGCGCGTTCTGGTGTTGGGATGTAGGAGTCGAGTGCGTCAGCCAGTTTCATGATGGCTTCTTCGCCCAGTGGACCTTGGTCGCCTTCCAGCGCCAGTTTGGCGGAACCCTGGATGATTGGCAGGTCGTCGCCTGGGAATTCGTATTTGGAGAGCAGCTCGCGCACTTCCATTTCGACCAGTTCGAGCAGTTCTGCATCGTCAACCATGTCGCATTTATTCAGGAACACGATGATGTAAGGTACGCCAACTTGGCGGGCCAGCAGGATGTGTTCGCGTGTTTGCGGCATTGGGCCGTCTGCTGCGGAGCATACCAGGATCGCGCCGTCCATCTGCGCGGCGCCAGTGATCATGTTTTTAACATAATCGGCGTGGCCTGGGCAGTCTACGTGGGCGTAGTGGCGGGCGGCTGTTTCGTATTCGACGTGGGCTGTATTAATGGTAATACCGCGCGCTTTTTCTTCTGGCGCTGCATCGATCTGGTCGTAGGCTTTGGCTTCGCCGCCAAATTTCTTGGACAATACTGTCGCTATCGCTGCCGTCAATGTGGTTTTACCGTGATCTACGTGACCAATTGTGCCCACGTTCACGTGCGGCTTGGTGCGTTCGAACTTACCTTTTGCCATTTTAGACTCCTAACGATTTTGATGAGAATGCTCAGGCACGCGCCCGACAACACCTTAAGATTTAGAACCAGAAACTGCGAGACACTCTGCAATACTAATGGTGCCCTTGACGTGGATTGAACACGTGGCCTCTCCCTTACCAAGGGAGTGCTCTACCACTGAGCTACAAGGGCAGCACGGCTGGCAAGCAATGGGGCAGATACACTCCACTACGTCACAAGCACTAAAAACTGGAGCGGGTGAAGGGAATCGAACCCTCGTCATAAGCTTGGAAGGCTTCAGCTCTACCATTGAGCTACACCCGCAGGGGCTACCACTTCAGCCGCAAAAATTTTTTACCTATGGTGGAGGGGGCTGGATTCGAACCAGCGTACTCAGAGAGAACAGATTTACAGTCTGTCGCCTTTAACCACTCGGCCACCCCTCCGTAGGGAACCCCGGATTATGAAGATGTCCTGAACACCTGTCAATACCTATTTGCGAATGATACTAAAAATTTGCATCGATTGCTCTACCTTGCTCAATAAAGCATCAAAGTTGCCTGAGTAGCATATCAAATTTACACTAATAATAAATAGTCCGACCAGTCGGTTTATTTAATATATACTCAAGCTGCAGTCATTGGAGCATCCCTACAAGGGCAGCATCGTCGGCTCCATACCCCGTGCAACACCATTGATGCCACCTATCTGCCTGGAGCGTTTAGCCATGTATACCCAAGCATTAGACCTGCCCACCCGCGAACTGCCGGAATCCGCGCCCGAGATGGATGCAATACAAGCGCAACGGGCTGCAGCACAGAATGAACGCTTCAGCGCCGCATTGGCGAAAGAGCAAAAGATAGAAGCGCAAGACTGGATGCCGGACGCCTACCGCAAGACGCTGGTGCGTCAGATCAGCCAGCATGCGCATTCGGAAATCATCGGTATGCTGCCGGAAGGCAACTGGATCACACGCGCGCCCAGCCTGAAACGCAAGGCCATCCTGCTGGCAAAAGTGCAGGATGAAGGCGGCCACGGCCTGTATCTATATGCTGCGGCAGAAACGCTGGGCACCTCGCGTGAGCAGATGCTGGACGCGCTGCACAGCGGCCGCGCCAAATATTCCTCAATATTCAACTATCCGACCCTGACGTGGGCCGATATGGGCGCGATAGGCTGGCTGGTCGACGGCGCGGCCATCATGAACCAGGTGCCGCTATGCCGTTGCAGCTACGGCCCCTATGCACGCGCAATGATACGCATCTGCAAGGAAGAGTCGTTTCATCAGCGCCAGGGATTTGACGTCATGCTCAGCCTGTGCCGCGGCACTGCCGCGCAAAAAGCGATGGCGCAGGATGCGCTGAACCGCTGGTGGTGGCCAACCGTGATGATGTTTGGCCCGAACGATGACAGCTCCCCCAATTCCCGGCAGTCGATGGAATGGGGCATCAAGCGCATTTCCAATGATGCATTGCGCCAGAAGTTTATCGACGCCACGGTGCCGCAAGCGGAACTGCTGGGACTCAGCATCCCCGATCCGGCGTTGAAATGGAATGAAGAACGCGGCCACTATGATTTCGGCGACATCGACTGGTCGGAATTCATGCGCGTGCTGGCGGGTGACGGCCCCTGCAACAAAGAGAGGCTGGGCACACGCGTCAAGGCGCATGAAGACGGCGCCTGGGTACGAGAAGCGGCGCAAGCCTACGCAAAAAAACACGGCAAGCTGCAAGCGGCAACACAGCCGGCAGTAGCAGCAAGTACGGAGACTACATAATGAGCACGACAGAATGGCCGCTGTGGGAAATTTTCATCCGCAGCAAACAGGGTCTGGAACACAAGCACTGCGGCTCGCTGCATGCCACCGACGCCAGGCAGGCGCTGCAAATGGCACGTGATGTCTATACGCGGCGCCAGGAAGGCGTGTCAATCTGGGTCGTGCCGTCCAATGCCATCACCGCCAGCGCACCGGAAGACAAGGATGAACTGTTTGAACCCGCTGCGGACAAGATCTATCGCCATCCCAGTTTTTACGAACTGCCGGATGAAGTCAAACACATGTGACGGTGCGCAAGCGATATGAATAACCAACATTTACAAGCTGCCGGCGCCGCCCATATAGATTACCTGCTGCGCCTGGGCGACAGTACGCTGGTACTAGGCCAGCGGCTGGCCGAATGGTGCGGCCATGGTCCGGTGCTGGAAGAAGACATCGCCCTCGGCAATATCGCACTGGATCTGATAGGCCAGTCGCGCTTGCTGCTAAGTCACGCTGGATCGCTGATGCAGCCGCCGCAAAGTGAGGACCAGCTCGCCTACTTCCGCGAGCAGTTTGGCTTCCGCAACTTCACAATGCTGGAGTTGCCAAATTCTGGCCTGGAAAAGGGCCAGCAGCAGCGCGATTACGCGTTCACGATCTGCCGCAACTTCCTGTTCTCCGCGTATGCGGTGCTGCTGTGGCAGGCGCTGGCCGCATCTGCCGATGCGCAGCTGGCAGCCATTGCCGCAAAATCGGCCAAGGAGGCGCGCTACCATCTGCGCCACTCCAGCGACTGGATGCTGCGCTTTGGCGACGGCACCGCAGAATCCCACCGCTGCGCGCAAGATGCGCTGAACGCGCTGCTGCCCTATGCACAGGAGTTTTTTTCCACCGACATCACGGAACAGCAGGCAGCCGATGACAGCATTGCTGTCACGGGAGCCAGCCTGAAGGCAGACTGGGAACAACTGGTGCAAGGTGTGATCCAAGATGCGACTCTGGCCTGGCCGCCGTCCTGGGCCAGCTCCCAGTTCCGCAGCAGCGGCAAGACTGGCCAGCATTCCGAACATTTCGGTTTCCTGCTGGCGGAGATGCAGTCGCTGGC
>JAYSKH010000148.1:0-10958 GCA_043726505.1 Undibacterium sp.
CAGCGCAAACGACGTATCGCGGGCCTTCAGAAGGTAGAAGGCGGAAATGCCCAGCACGAACATCGATGCCGTCACATAACCTGCCGCCACCGTATGCACAAACTTGACCTGGGCCACCGGGTTGAAGATGACGTCCTGCATGTTCACCAGTTCCATCCGCATCGTCTCGAAATTGAATTCTGCGCCGACCGGGTTGTTCATCCAGCCGTTGGCGATCAGTATCCACAGCGCCGACAGGTTGGAGCCCAGCGCCACCAGGAAGGTCACGCCCAGATGCTGCACCTTGGACAGCCGTGGCCAGCCGAAGAAAAACAGGCCGACAAAGGTGGACTCCAGGAAGAAGGCCATCATGCCTTCAATCGCCAGCGGCACGCCAAAGATATCGCCGACGTAGTGCGAGTAGTAGGCCCAGTTGGTACCGAACTGAAATTCCAGCGTCAGGCCGGTGGTCACGCCCATCGCAAAATTGATGCCGAACAGCTTGCCCCAGAACTTGGTCATGTCGCGGTAGATTTCCTTACCGGTCATCACGTAGACAGACTCCATGATGACCAGCACCCAGGAGAGGCCCAGGGTTAGCGGCACAAAAAGAAAGTGGTACATCGCGGTGGCTGCAAACTGCAGCCGCGACAGGGCGACGACTTCATCGATCGAGGTCATGGAACAGAGCCTTTGTCATTAGTGTGAGAAAGCGGAGCGCGCGCATCCGGTGCGGCAAGACCAGGAGGTGATGCGGACGGGGATGCGGACGGGGAAGCGGATGAAGGTACGGGGAGGGCAGATGAGCCAGATGAAGCAGGTGGAGTTTGCAGCGTAGCCTGAAGGTGTCGCACCAGCAGGTGCTGCTCTACTTGCGGCAGCGGCAAGCGCATTTTTTTTGCTTGCGGATGCGCAAAAAAGAATTTCCACAGCATCGTCAGGATGATCGCCTTGACGATCAGCGCCAGCGTTATTTCCACCGCCAGTGGCAGCCGCGTAAAGCGGCGCGGCCACCAGCGCGTCGAAAACGGCGGCTGCGGCGGGGATGAAAATTCCTTCAGTTGCGTGGGCATCTGTGAATCTCCTACTGAAACTCGTCGTCATCCTGCTGCTTGAGGGCGTCCGGTCCACCGTCTTTGTCAGTGCTGCCGGAAAAGCGGAACTTGTCGCGCACATCCAGCAATTTTTTTACCTTGGAACCCATCTTCATCAGCGAAGCCAACGTTTCAGGCGACAGGCGCTGCACATCGTCGAACCAGGAGCTGGACAGCTCTATCAGGTCGTACATCTCGCGCATGCGCTGCTGGGCCACACGGTCTGTTTCGCTGGCGGGGTTTTCCAGCAAGGCATCACGCAGCATCGACAAGGTTGGCTCTACTTCCCGGCGGCGGCGTTCTTCCAGCAGTGCCTTGAAAATATCCCAAATGTCCTTGGGCGGTTCAAAATATTCGCGCCGGTCGCCGGGTTTATGCAGCAACTTGACCAGCCGCCAGGATTGCAATTCCTTTAATCCCATACTGACATTGGAGCGGGAAAAAGACAAGGCTTCGGCAATCTCATCGGCATTCAGCGCTTTGGACTGTACATACAGCAAGGCGTAAATCTGGCCGACAGTGCGGTTGATGCCCCAGCGGCTGCCCATCTCGCCAAAATGCAGGATGAAGCGCTGCGTCAGCGGGCTAAGTTGCGGATTCGTCATTTGTTTGGTTATTACTCGATTTATTGAATTTTCAGGAATTACTGAAATTATAGAATATTCAGGATTTCCTTGCCAGAAAAATCCAGCGACAAATTGAAAGGATGATGTTTATGCAACGAAAAAGCGATGACTTACTGTTTTAATATAGGCGGGCCGCAGGCTTCACGCCAGCCTGAGTTGTTTGCAAAAAGCGGATGCTGCTGACATACGCTTCGCGCCTTTTTTGCGGGCTTAAACAAGGCAAGATGCGCATTTCATCGCATGTTGCTTGGAAGCCGGCACCGTATGCGGCAATATGAGCGTGACAAAATAAACCGGAGATTCCTACGTGAATGCCTTCATCGCTTTTTTGCACCACCTGGCTTTTGTTGCCATCATGGTGAGCCTGTCAGCCGAGCTGATGCTGCTGGCAGAGCCGCTGAACCTGCAGTCTGCCCGGAAAATCCAGAGGATGGACGCCGTGTACGGGCTGGCCGCCGGGCTGATATTGGTGCTGGGTTTTTTACGCGTGATGTATTTTGAAAAAGGGCCGCACTATTATTCACATAGCGGTCCTTTCATCGCGAAGATGGCTTTGTTTGTGACAGTGGGGCTGATATCGATCTACCCCACCATGGTTTTTCTCAAGTGGGGCAAGTCGCTGAAGCAGGGGCTGGTGCCGGAAGTCAGCATGCAACAGCAGCGCAAGCTGCGCGGCATCATCCATCTGGAACTGACGCTGCTGGTGCTGGTGGTTCTTGCTGCGGCCATGATGGCCAAGGGTATAGGCTACTTCGGCGCCTAGTCTTAACGCGCCGGTTGGCTTTAAACCTGCCCGGCGCTGCGCACCATGTCGATGTGCGGGATATCGTCTTCCAGATAAATGTCGGTCACGGTCCTGAAACCGAATGAACCGTAAAATTTTTCCAGATAGGCTTGTGCGCCTATGCGGATTGCCTGTCCTGGATAGATACGCTCCAGGTGCCGGATCCCTTCTGCAATCAGTGTCTTGCCTGCACCGCCGCCGCGAAAATTCTTGGTGGTAATCACGCGCCCCAGCGAAGGCTCCGCAAACTTGACGCCGGGGGCGACGATACGCAGATAGGCAGCAACAGCGTTATCGCCGCCCCAGCCTATGACGTGATCCGCATCCAGGTCCAGGCCATCCATCTCCTGAAAAACACAATTCTGCTCGACGACGAAAACTTCGGAGCGGGCGGAGAAGATCGCATATTGCTGCGCCGCCGACAGTTCGGTCAGGCGGGCGCATTGCCAGGTTATGTCAGCGTTGTTGTTTTGCATGGTGTCCGGATATCGAAAAATGTTTATCAGGCCGCCAGTCCGGCCTGCCCATGATAAAGGGCGTAAGCCGGCAATTATGCCTTAAACAGGCTTCTTTGAGGATGGCTACATCTGCTTGAACAGATGCGCATAGACGCGGCTGACTTGCAGCACATCATTGGACCCGCGCAGCTTGAGCGTCAGCTTGCCTGTCTCATCGCGGATCGCTACCTGCACCTGTCGCGTATTGACGACCGTGCTGCGATGTATCTGCCAGAACAGCTTGCTGTCTAGTTGCGGCAACAAGTCTTTCAGGCTGGTGCGTATCAGCGACGAATGTTCTGCCGTGACGACGTTGATGTACTTGTCGGTGGCTTCAAAGTACAGCACGTCGGCAACCGGTATCATGCGGATCTGGTTGCCCACGGCTGCGCGTATCACTTCCAGCCGTTCTGTTTCAGCTGCCGCCTGCGGCATCAGGCTGCGCAATTGTCCGACCACACGCTCCAGTTCACTGGAGCGCTCCTGGCTGTTGTCCAGCCGCGCCTTCAGGCGGCTGACGGTCTTGGCCAGGCGTTCGTCGCTGATAGGCTTCAGTACATAATCGGATGCAGAATGTTCAAATGCCTGGATCGCATATTCATCATAGGCAGTGACGAACACGATCAGCGGAAAAGCCGAACCGTCTGGCCATTCTTCCGCCAGTTCCTGTGCGACTTCGAGCCCGGTTTTGCCGGGCATCTTAATATCCAGGAACAATATATCGGGCAGCTGCGCCAGTGCTTCCTGTACAGCGGCCACGCCGTTTTCCACTACGCCGCATATCTGCAGTTCCGGCCACAGGCGGCCGAAGGCCTGCAGCAATGCATAGGAAAGTATCGATTCGTCTTCCGCCACCAGGGCGCGTATCTGTGTCATTTTTTTATCCGTAAAATCAGTGGTCCGCCAGCGGCAGGTTGAGGCGCGCGATAACGCCGGCCGGCTGGTTCGCTTCCAGCGTGAAAGCAGCTTCCGGGCCGTATATGGCCAAAATGCGGTCGCTGACATTGGCATTGCCTATATGGCTGCCGACAACATCGACGTCGGTTCCGGGAGTAGTGTGGTCGAAAGGCAGGCCCAGCCCGGTGTCGGCAACTTCCAGCAATAAACTGCCGTTGGCGCGGCGCGCAGTCACGACTACGCTGCCGCCTTCCATCTTCGGCTCCACGCCATGCTTGATCGCATTTTCCACCAGCGGCTGCAACAGCATTGGCGGAATTCTCAGCGTTTGCAATTCGGCGGGCAGATCCAGCGTATAGCTGAGCCGTTTACCCATGCGTATCGACATCAGTTCCAGGTAGGCTTTCATCAGCGTAAATTCCTGTTGCAGGCTGGTCTGGTCTGCGCGGGAGGAGCTTAGCGTGGCACGCAGGTACTGTATCAGCTGGTCCAGCATGTGCTGTGCGCGGGCCTGGTCGATGCCGATCAGGGTTTGCAGGTTGGCCAGCGTGTTGAACAGCATGTGAGGCTCTATCTGTGCCTGCAGCAGTTGCAGCTGCGCCTGCATCGCCTGTTTTTCTATTGCTGCGGTGCGCGCTTTTTCGGTTTCGGCGTTTGCAGTCAGCTCAGCCATTTTGCCTTTGTTCCAAAAGAAGGCAGTCGTCACAAGGCTGGCCACTATGGTAAAGACGAGTGTTCCGATGCCGAACTGCGCGCGATACGACGCGATACTACGCAACGGATAACCGTAAATCAGAGAACCAAGGTTGACGCCGACATACAGTGCGACAGGTGCCGCCATCAGGCATAGCAGGTAGTACGCAGGCCGGGACACCCGGCGTTCTCCCCAGATCATGAAGGCGCCGCCGTTGATCAGCAGGAAGGCCATATTGCCTATGCACATGGAAAAAACTAAATTTTCCAGTAGATCGCCACCGGTCCGCAACAGGTAGGTCAGCATGAAGCCACACAAAATATTGACGGCCGTCACCGTAATGAAGTCGCCGCGCAGCTTGATCAGGAAATCACGCGAGCGGAACAGGTCTCGCAGTTTGGGTTTTGTCACTGGGGTCATGCGGTGGCCGCTTTAATTTTTTAGAGAAATACGCTTATTTACTCATTTCATGTTGAATCATACGTTGTTTCCAGCCGTTTCCGGGTGCATGTGAGATAACCGACAGCGCATGGAAGGCCAAGCCTATGCCCCAGCCAAACAACGGAAAGACTGACCAGTGGAAGCGATCCAGGCTGCATGTTCAGCAGCATCAGGCCGGTATTGACGGCGACAAAAACGGCGGCGTGGGTCATCAGGCCGATTTTGCGTTCGACATGGCGTTTTGCCTGTTCATAAGTAATAGCGTTTTGCATGATTTTCTCCGGGTTGATTGCGTGGTATGGCTGAATTATCTATGCTGCAGCGGGGGAGCAACAGTGGAAAGCGACGAGCCGGACGTTTTACGACGTGAAATCGACGGAATTCGGCGCCGGCTGCATTTAGATGTCGCGAATGAGGAATATTTGCTGATATATTTGCCTGCTTTGGAAATCGGCAGATCAACAATGCCGGGCCAGGTCCCAGCCAGGAAAACACTGGCCGTTACACTTATTGGAGAGAGAAGAGATGTCAACCACGATATTCAGCAAGCGCCTTGTGCTGCCGCTGGCGGCCGCAATAGCTGCGGCAATGCCGCTGCTGGCGCCGGCCGCTACCATTGCTAACAACAAACAGGCTGCGCCCACGGTAGCGGAAGCAGAAAAATTCATCGCCGCGGCGGAACAGCGCCTGGAAAAGCTGGGCATCAATGCCAGCCGCGCATCCTGGGTGTATGAAACGCATATCACCGATGATACGGAAACGATGTCGGCGCAGGCCGGCGAACAGTCGCTGACTGCCGCCAGTGAAATCGCTTTGCAGGCGCGCCGCTACAACAAGCTGAAGCTGCCCGCCGACAGCGCCCGCAAGCTGAAACTGCTGCAACTGAACCTGGTGCTGTCGCAGGCCGCTGACCGCGAAGCCTATACGCGCCTGGGCACGACGCTGGCCGGCGAATACGGCAAGGCAAAATATTGCAGCAAGCCGGGCGACGCTTCGTCATGCCTGGACCTGGGGCAGCTGGAAGACATCATGGCCAACAGCCGCGATCCTGCCAAACTGAAAGATGCGTGGATAGGCTGGCACAAGCAGGCGATCAATTACAAGGACAGTTATGTGAAGTATGTGGCGCTGTCCAATAAGGGCGCGCATGAAATGGGCTATGCGGATACGGGCGCCCTGTGGCGTTCAGAATACGACATGCCGCCGGAAGCCTTTGCCGCAGAAACCGAAAGGCTGTGGCAGCAGGTCAAGCCGCTGTACGACTCTCTGCACATGTATGTCAGGCTGAAACTGCGCCAGACTTACGGCCCGGATGTGGTGCCGAAAGAAGGGCCTATTCCCGCACATCTGTTCGGCAATATGTGGAGCCAGACCTGGGATAATCTGTACCCCATCCTGAAACCACAGGGGCAGAATACTTCGCTGGACGTAGGCGCGGTGTTGAAAGAGCATAAGATAGACGCAGTGCAGATGACTAAATTCGCCGAGGGCTTCTACACGTCGCTGGGTATGGAAAAACTGCCGCCGTCGTTTTACACCAACTCCATGCTGGTCAAGCCGCGTGACCGTGAAGTGGTGTGCCATGCTTCCGCGTGGGATATCGATACGGCGACCGACGTGCGCATCAAGATGTGCATCAACCCGACAACGGAAGATTTTTCCACGATCCATCATGAGCTGGGCCACATCTATTACGATCTGGCCTACCGCAAGCAGCCGCCGTTGTTCAAGGGCGGCGCCAACGACGGCTTCCATGAAGCGATAGGCGATACCATCACCTTGTCGATGACGCCGGAATACCTGAAGAAAATCGGCCTGCTCAATGAGGTGCCCGATCCTTCGCAAGATATCGGCGTGCTGCTGCACAAGGCGCTGGAAAAGGTTGCCTTCCTGCCGTTCGGTTATCTGGTGGACCAATGGCGCTGGCAGGTGTATTCCGGCAAGGTTGATCCCAAGGATTACGACAAGGTCTGGTGGGAACTGCGTGAGAAGTACCAAGGCATCAAGCGCCCCGCGCCGATGGAAGCCAATGGCTTTGACGCCGGTGCTAAGTACCACGTGCCTGCCGATACGCCGTATGCGCGCTACTTCGTTGCGCACATCCTGCAGTTCCAGTTCCACCGTGCGCTGTGCCGTGAAGCCGGCTACACCGGCCCGCTAAACCGCTGCTCCATCTTTGACAACAAGCAGGCCGGCGCCAAATACCAGGCGATGCTGTCCATGGGCGCGAGCCGTCCGTGGCCGGAAGCGCTGAAAGAAGTGTCCGGCGAGGACAAGATGGATGCCTCTGCCATTCTCGATTATTTTGCGCCGTTGAAGGTATGGCTGGATGCGCAGAACAAGGAACTGGCAAAGCTGCCTTAAGCTTTACTTGTGCAGATAAAACGGCGGTATCCATGTCATGGATCCGCTGTTTTTTATTGGTGGAAGGCGCCTAGATGATATTGCGGGCGCGCAGGTCCGCCACATTGTCTTCGTCAAAGCCGAGCAGAGTGCCCAGTACCTGTGCCGTATGCTGGCCCAGCAACGGCGGCGCACTGGATGCCTGCGCCGGCGTGGCGGACATTTTCATCGGGCTGCCTACCAGCCTTACCTTGCCCGCGCTGGGATGCGGCAGAGTTACCAGCATGTCACGCGCGAGTACCTGCGGGTTATCGAATACTTCGTCGAGGGTGTTAATGGGGCCGCAGGGCACGCCGGCTGTTTCCAGCAAGTCTATCCATTCCTGCTTGGTTTTTTGCCTGACCATGTCCATTAGCAACGGCACCAGCTGTTCGCGGTGCTGCACGCGACGCGGGTTGGTGAAATACAGCGGGTCATCCGCCAGTTCCGGCCGGCCGCCGGCCTGCACGAACTTGGTGTACTGGCTGTCGTTGCCTGCCGCGACAATGATATGGCCGTCGGACGTGGCAAAGGTCTGGTAGGGCACGATGTTCGGATGTGCATTGCCCCAGCGCTTGGGCGCTACGCCGCTGGCCAGGTAGTTCGTGTTCATGTTGGCCAACATTGCTACCTGCACGTCCAGCAGCGCCATGTCGATGTACTGGCCTTCGCCGGTCCTGTCTCTGTGGCTCAGCGCCGCCATCACGGCTACGGTGGCATACATGCCCGTCATCAGGTCGGCAATCGCCACACCGGCTTTTTGCGGGCCCCCGCCGGGCAGTTCATCGCGCTCGCCTGTCAGCGACATGAAACCGCCCATGCCCTGCACGATAAAGTCATAACCGGCGCGATGCGCATAAGGGCCGGTCTGGCCGAAGCCTGTTATGGAGCAGTAAATCAGTTCGGGTTTCAGCTCCTTCAGCGATTCGTAATCCAGCCCGTATTTTTTCAGCTGGCCGACCTTGTAATTTTCCAGCACCACGTCGGACTGTAGCGCCAGTTCCCGGATGATCTGCTGGCCTTCTTCGCTGGCGATATCGACCGTAATAGCCTGCTTGCCGCGGTTGGCCGCCAGATAATAGGCAGCTTCGCCGGTATTGTCACCGGCCTCGTCGCGCAGGAAGGGCGGTCCCCAGCTGCGGGTATCGTCGCCGGTCAGCGGGCGTTCCACCTTGATGACTTCCGCGCCGAGGTCGGCCAGGTTCTGCGCACACCATGGGCCGGCGAGCACGCGCGTCAGATCCAGCACGCGAATATGGCCTAAGGCTGTTTTGTTCTGCATCTTGGATTATCCTATGTTGACTTCTTTATACTGTGCCAGATTATATTTCTCTGTGTCTTTCCCTGTATATTTCTCTGTATTCATTCTTATAAGGTGACCTGCATGTGGCCCTATCCTAAAGTTGTCGCTCACCGGGGCGGCGGCACGCTTGCCCCTGAAAATACGCTGGCAGCAATGCAATGCGGCCTGGACCGCGGCTTTCATGCGGTGGAATTTGATGTCATGTTATCAAAGGATGGCATACCTGTGCTGATGCATGATCCCGACTTCGGCCGCACGGTGACGGGACAGGGCAATGTGGCGCAGACGCTGGCTGCTGATCTGCTGAAGATAGATGCCGGCAGCTGGTTCAGCGCGGCCTACGCCAGCGAGACAGTTCCTACCTATGAAATGGTCGCTTTGTTCTGCCAGCAGAACGGCATCTGGATGAATGTGGAAATCAAACCGGTGCCAGGCTATGAGGTGGAAACCGGCAAGGCTGTCGCCGAACTGACGAGACAGCTGTTCAGCGCCGCATTACCGGCCAGCCCTTCGCTGATGCAGGCGTTGCCGTTATTCTCTTCGTTCTCCTTTGAGGCGCTGCTGAGCGCAAAAGAGCATGCGCCCGATATCCCGCGCGGATTTCTGACCGATACAATACAGCCGGACTGGTTGCAAAGACTGCAGGAACTGGATGCCATCGCCCTGCACACCAACCACAAGCACCTGACGCCGGAACTTGCGGCGGCAGTCAAGCGGGCAGGTTATGGGTTGTTCTGCTACACCGTGAATCAGCCCGAGCGCGGGGCGGAAATCCTGCAGTGGGGCGTTGATGCGTTTTGCACCGACAGGATAGACCTGATCGCCGCTGACTTTGCGTAGTTGAGTGTTACGCCTGCTTACACGGCTTACAGTTTAAGAGTAATCCGTTTGCCGGTAGTTTCGTTAATAGCGCATGGGCAAGGCGCTCATCGAAAACAAAAAATAACTCTGCTGAAAGGTTTGCCAAATGAAATATGCACAGATCATCTCCCTGCTCGTAGCCGGCCTGTTTGTTGCTCCGGTGTTTGCACAAACCAATACGCCGAACGTGGATAAGCGGCAGGAAAACCAACAAGCGCGGGTTGCACAAGGCATCAATTCCGGTGCGCTGACGTCAAAAGAAGCGACCAATCTGGAAAAGCGCGAAACCAAGATAGAAAACAACAAGGAAGCCGCCAAAGCCGATGGCAAGGTCACCAAGGCTGAGCGCGTGAAATTGCAACGGGAAGAAAACCGGACCAGCCGCAAGATATACGCGAAGAAACATAATGCACGGGTGGCACCGGCAGCAAGCTGAAATGCGCTAACACTTTGTGCTGTGGTTGACAAAACCCACGCTGTCGGGAGACAGCGTGGGTTTTGTCTTTATGGCGCTAATTAGGCGAAGTTATCACGTATAATCAAAGGCTAAACTTTTATTTCCAATTAGACATCATCCTAATTATCACCCTAATATCCATATGAACTCGTCAGAAATTCGCGATAAATTCCTTAGCTTTTTCGAATCCAAAGGCCATACCCGGGTACGTTCTTCCAGCCTGATACCAGGTAACGACCCGACCTTGCTGTTTACTAATTCCGGCATGGTGCAGTTCAAGGATGTATTTCTGGGGCAGGACAAGCGAAGCTATACGCGCGCAACCACTGCGCAGCGCAGCGTGCGCGCCGGTGGCAAGCATAACGATCTGGAAAACGTCGGCTATACGGCGCGTCACCATACCTTTTTCGAAATGCTGGGCAATTTCTCCTTTGGCGATTATTTCAAGCGCGACGCGATCAACTACGCGTGGGAACTGCTGACTGGCGTATATGGCCTGCCAAAAGACAAGCTGACTGTGACCGTTTATCAGGAAGATGACGAAGCTTACGGAATCTGGCTCAATGAAATCGGTGTGCCTGCCGAGCGCATCATCCGCATCGGCGACAACAAGGGCGCGCGCTACGCGTCGGACAATTTCTGGCAGATGGCCGATACCGGCCCCTGCGGCCCCTGCAGCGAGATATTCTATGACCACGGTGCGGAAATCTGGGGCGGCCCTCCAGGATCTCCGGATGAAAACGGTGACCGTTTCATCGAAATCTGGAATCTCGTATTCATGCAGTTCAACAAGGATGAGCAGGGCGTGCTGCATCCTTTGCCTAAGCCATGCGTGGATACCGGCATGGGCCTGGAACGTATTGCAGCAGTATTGCAGCATGTGCATTCCAACTATGAAATCGATACCTTCCAGAATCTGATCAAGGCAGCAGCGCGTGAAACC
>JAYSKH010000149.1:0-1286 GCA_043726505.1 Undibacterium sp.
GGCTTCTCATTAATCGGGATTTTTAACACCCTGATTCACTTGTCCGTCGTTACAGGTCTGGTGGAGTTTTTTCACGTGTTCCCGGTCTGGGCCAATTGCCTGGCTTTCGCGGCCGCCAATTCATTTTCTTTCTGGGCCAATAGCCGCTGGAACTACGGCACGCCTTTGACCGGAGACCGCTACCGGCGATTTCTGGTGGTTTCGCTGGCAGGCCTTGCCATCACGGCGGCCTGTACTGCGTTTGCTGAAATGATGGGCTGGCATTATCTGATTGGTACTGCCCTGGTTTTTGTCGCGCTCCCGGCGTTGACGTTCATGGCTCATCACCGGTGGACGTGGGCAGAATGAAAGAAATAGATCATCCAGCACGGCTTGACGGTTTTCGGCGGGTGATTCGACGTCATGAAAACAGCGGCGCATTGATTGTCCTTGCGCTTGCCGCACTGGCTTTGCACCATGGTGCGCTGAACGGCTTTTGGCGTTTTGACGACGGAGCGCATCTTCTGTTCGCTGCCACCTATGCGCCCTGGCAGTATTTTTTACAGCCTTCCATCACGATCTTGCAGTCGTACGCCAATGTTGCGCCGTACAACGCATTTTTTTATGATGTCAATCTGGCGCTTTTCGGCATGGTGCCGCGCTGGCATTACGCGCACCAGATTGCCTTGCTGGGCGCTGTGGCCTTTGCAACATACCGGCTCATCAGGTTATGGCAAGAACCGTTGATAGCGCTACTGGCGGCGGTGCTTTTTCTAACTGGCTTGCCGACGCTGTATGTTGCTCAGCAACTGATGACGGGCCACTATGCAACGGGGTTGCTGTTTACCGTGCTCAGTCTGCACTGCTACACCTTGTGTGTCAGGGATGGCAGCCTGCGCCTGAATCTGCTGGGTGCTGCCTTTTACCTGCTGGCGACAACCTGCAAGGAGGTATTTGTACCGCTGGTGCTGCTGCTGCCCTTTCTTCCGGTGGGGAGCTTGCAGATACGCCTCAGGGCAGCGTTGCCGTATGTCGCCGTGGCCGTCGCGTACACCGCATGGCGTTATGCGATTCTGGGGCGCTTGGTGGGAGGCTATATTGCCGTCGATATCAGTCCGGTTGAACAGATTCGGCAACTGCTCACGATTCCGCTGCTATTGGCAGGATGGACAAAAGCGGATGATGTAGTTTCTTTCCTTGAAAGAAGTAGCGGCCTGAATCTCGCTGCTTTCGCTAGTGTGATGTTGCTGGGTTTTCTGGCTGCCTGGCGAAGGCGCCTTTCCTGGGTGCTGATTTTTGCAGCGCTG
>JAYSKH010000150.1:0-29812 GCA_043726505.1 Undibacterium sp.
TTTTGTAACCGGTAAATTTTGTGCCAATAACAAAATTGATGTGCAGCGATTGGCTGCTGCTCACAAAATGCCTTCTGGCTAAGGCCACTTTGCTGCGTATCGCTGAGCCGCAAACTGATTGAAGTCAATCTAAAAATTTCTGCCGTAACGCTGCTTGTTGCCACAGTGCTGCTCTGCATTTTTCAATATGCGGCGCTGCGCTCGGCCTTCATTGATGATGCACTGAGACAGGTGGCAGCACTCGCGGACGAGAGCAGCCATGCCGTGCAATTGTCGGATACGAGGGCTGCCCAGCAGATGCTTAGCCAGTTTGGTGTTTCCAGATCCGTGGATGCCGCCACTATTCTCACGCTGCAAGGCCAGCCGCTGGCGGAATACCGCGCGGAATCCGCCGAAGTACTTCGCGAGCCGCTTGGCGAGACAACAGGCACAATCTATCGTTTTGGCCTGTCTTATCTTGACGTGGCCCAGGCGATTAATGTTGGGGCAGACCATGGCCTGGTAGGCTTGCTCGAAGTGCGCATTGGCCTGCGCCAGTTTTACCTGCGTCTGATGGTGTTTCTTGGCATCGTCGTTGGGGCGGTGTCGGCAGCTTTGCTGATCGCCCGCCTGCTGGTGGTGGGACTGAAGAAGGAAATCCTGGAAATCGAGGCCCATCTGCAGTTCCTTGCTCACACCGATGCAGTCACCGGATTGCCGAACCGGCATGCTTTTTCTTCGCGACTGCAATCGGCTATTTCCACTGTCTCTGAGACCGGCGGTACTGCTGACGTGCTGCTGCTGGACCTGGATAATTTTAAGGTCGTCAATGATACGCTGGGCCATCACCATGGCGACCAGTTGCTGACTCTGGTTGCCGCGCGACTGAGTTCGCTATTACGTGAGAATGACGTGGTGTGCCGGATAGGCGGTGATGAATTTGCCATCATCCTGGAAACCCGTGTGCGTAAATCGGGAGGCGAGCGCATTGCCGAAAAGATCATTACTTCGTTCAAGGAGCCGTTTATCGTGGACCGGCAGGAGATGTATATCACGTGCAGTATAGGCATCAGCACTTTCCCTGACGGTGGCCTCGACCGCACCAGCCTGACGCGCAATGCAGACACGGCCATGTACCGCGCCAAGGCAAAAGGTAAAAACGCGTTCGAGAAGTTTCATCCGGAAATGGATACCGCGATCAAAAAGCGGGCCAACATCGCTTCCAATCTGCGCAAGGCGTTGGAACGCGAAGAGCTTGCGCTGTACTACCAGCCCAAGGTCAGCCTGGCGGACGGCAAGGTTATCGGTTTTGAAGCGCTGCTGCGTTGGGATCATCCGGAAATGGGGGCTATTTCGCCCGTCGAATTCATTCCCATTGCAGAGGAAAGCGGCCTGATTATCCCGATAGGCAGCTGGGTCATCGACACCGCCTGCCGCCAGGTGCGTGAATGGGAAAATGCCGGGTTTGGCGATATCAAGGTGGCCGTCAACCTGTCTGCGCGGCAGACCAAGAGCATTGCGCTGATTGACGACGTGCTCAATGCGCTGCGTAAATCCGGCCTGGAGCCGCGCCAGCTGGAACTGGAAATTACCGAATCCATGCTGATGGATAATATCCACGTCAATATGGATCTGCTGGAAAACCTGCAGGCCGCCGGCATATTTTTATCTATCGATGATTTTGGCACCGGCTACTCATCCATGGCTTATCTGAAACGGCTGCCTATCGACCAGTTGAAGATCGATAAGGCATTCATCAACGACATACCTGGCGACGGCGATGACGAGGCGATTGTCTCCGCGATTATTAGCATGGCGCACCGCCTGGGCCTGGCCGTTGTCGCAGAAGGCGCTGAAACGGTTGAGCAGATCAATTTCCTGAAGGCCGCAGGCTGCGATGCTGTCCAGGGCTATTACATTTCCAAACCTATCCCGGCACAGGACGTTGCGGCCTTCCTGGCCCAGCGCAGGACCAATCGCCAGGGCATTGAAAACGTCAGTGCGGAACAGATCGATCCCACACCTGCCCATGGCCTGGTCTAAGGCCAAGGCCAAGGCCGGTAGCGGCGTCCAATAAGCCTTTTTAGTAGGTACGATACCGAACAGACCCTGTCCTTGCGGCGTTTTAGCATTGCTCTCAAGCGAATGAAGAGTCGCAGGGCCTGCCGGGGAAGGGCATTTTCTTCAGTGTATCCACTGGCAGTTTCGTTAATTTCCCCAATTTCGAGGGAGACATATGAAACGTATGCTTCAGCAAGATCCTGTGGCATTGATCCTATCGTATTCGGACGCAAGCAGCAGCACCGGGCTCAAAGGCGATGCGATAGAAATCGACCAGACCCAGACCACTGTGCGCTTGTTCATCAGCCTCGAATGCAATTTGGCGGAGATAAGGCGCGAAGATTTCTGGTGCTCGGATGCCGCGATATTTCTCGACCAGCCAGCCTTGCTAAGCTCGATCCAGATAGACCATGAGGACGTGGATAATGAGTTGCTGTCCATCCATCACAAGCATCCGTATCTGAAATGGACGCTTGAAATCCGCTTTCATCCCAAAGGTATTTTTATCTATGGCGTTGCGCCGGCTCCGGTGCAGGCCCGGATGGCCTTCAAAATAAACCGTTTTCTTTCCAGCAGCCTGCCGGACTCCCGAGGTGGGCGGGAGATAGCCTAGCGGCAGCCTGATTGAAAGTTACTGATGAAAACCTTTCATAAAAAAGACTTCCCCGTATCCCAGGTCAGGCGCTATCTGGAGCCTGGCCCTGTCGTGCTGGTTAGTTCGTACTGGAAAGGCCACACCAATATCATGACGATGGGCTGGCACATGATGATGGAATTTTCTCCGTCGCTGTTTGGCTGCATCATCGCAGAAGGAAACCATAGTTTCGAGATGATAAGGCGCAGCAAGGAGTGCGTGATCAACCTGCCGACAACCGCGCTGACGGAGCAGGTGGTTGGCATAGGCAATTGCAGCGGCGCCCACGTGAATAAATTTGAGACCTTTGGCCTCACCGCATTGCCCGCCAGCGAAGTGCAGGCGCCTCTGATCAAGGAATGCCATGCGAATTTTGAGTGCAAACTGTTTGACGCCAGCAGAGTCAAACGTTACAACCTGTTTGTGTGGGAAGTGGTCAAAGCGCATGTTGCCAGTTCGCCAGCCATACCGGAGACCTTGCATTACATGGGTGACGGCAAGTTCATGGTGGCTGGCGGCACGATCAGCCGGCGCAAGCAGTTCAAGCCAGAGTATCTGTAATTCTTTGTAGCCAGGGTCAAGCTTGCCGGTTAGCGAAGCTGATCACGCACCAGGGTAATGCAGGCCATCAGTTCGTCCCAGGTCAATGCTTCCGTTTCTATATCCCTTGTGGAAAACGCGACGCTTCTGTCTTCTACTGCAACATGCGCACCTGCAATGCACTCCAGGCATTCGTCCAGATAGGCGATAGAGTGTTCATCCGGCAGCCAGATGTTTTTCTTCAAGTTGCAAATAGCAAGCTTGTAATACGTCTTTTCCCAATAACCAAGCGTATGTTCAAATTCGCCCAGTCCTCTAATGATTAGTTCAGCAATATTGCCCCTGACTTTATCTATGTTCTGATCTCGATGTTTAAGGTGATCTGTCATTTCTAACAGTTCGGCCTCCATCATGTCGTTCTCCTGTTGATGTCTGCAATGCAGCTGCCGAAGAGGCAGTGCATAGAGACATCATAGGTTGATAGCTCGAAAACACACGTAGGAGCTTGCCGCGCATCAACGGGTCTTTTCTGGCCGCAGGGGCGACTCGAGTCGTTAAAATTCTTAAATGTTGCGTGTCAGACCATGGGATGGCCTAAATCTATAACTTTCCGCGATAAACCAAACGTCACTATCGAAGAACAGCGTTGCTCTTTGTCAGCTGACATTGCTGCGCGTGTGATATTGCATTAAGGAGAGGGGCTGACGCCCATGCTTTTCATCGCTGATGTGATGCTGCGAGCCGAGTCCGTGTAGCCGCTCCACGGTTCATTGCCGGTGTCGAGCCTGTCATGGATGGAATGCAGCTTCCAATGGTCACCGCCGGTAATTTCTTCTACTTCATCCCAGCTGATGGGTACGGAAATACCCATGCCCGGCCGCGCGCGGGCAGACCAGGCACAAGCGGTGGTGGCGCCGAGACCGTTGCGCAGGTAATCAATAAATATCTTGCCGATGCGGTTTTTGGGGCCGCTTTTCAGTACAAAGCGTTCCGGTATCGCTTTTGCGATATGGGCCACGATGGCTTCAGAAAACCCCTTTACGGTGTCCCAGCCATATTTTTTCTGGATTGGAACCACAATATGTAGGCCTTTACCGCCGCTGGTCTTGATAAAAGCGTGTAGGCCAAGCTCTTCCAGCAGCCCACGCACCAGCATCGCAGCCTCCTGGATCGCCAGCCATTGCACGCCTTCTCCTGGGTCGAGGTCGAAGATCATCCGGTCTGGCTTATCAAAATGGGTTGCAAGCGCATTCATTGTATGTATCTCGACGGTATTCCACTGCGCTGCATACAGCAATCCTTCCGGTTTCTGTACCGCCAACAGGCTCGGATGTGCTGGAAAGATGGCACGATCCAGCTGCATGATTCCCGGCATTTTGCCGGTGTCGGCATGCTTTTGGAAAAATAACTCTCCGGCGATGCCTGCGGGCGCGCGGACCAGCGCCACAGGCCTGTCCGCCAGATGTTCCATCATCAGCGGCGCGACGAGCCCGTAATAACGCACCAGTTGCAGTTTGCTTGTGCCGCTGACCTTGTCAATGATTCTTTCTGGATGGGTGACCTTAAAGCCCTCCGGCAGGGTTTCCCTGGCATGGGGAGCCTCGTCAGTAGTTGTAATAGCGCGGACTTTTTTTGCGGGTGGCGCCGCACGGGGCTTCGCCGCGCGACTGGGTGCCACGTCCCTCAGAAGTCGCGGCTGTTCACGCACAACCGACTTTGCCGCCTTGTCGGCGCGCAAGCCCTGGAATACGGAATGCCGTATATGGCCGGCGCTGGTCCACTCGCCGAATGTCACTTCGGCAACCAGTTGTGGCTTGACCCAGTGCGATTTCCGGCCCACATCAGCTGTATCAGGGAAAGGCTTTTCATCGCTGACGAGTGCATCCAGTTGCGCTCGCAAATCCTTCAGTATTTTCTGGTTGAAGCCAGTACCGACATTGCCCGCATATTGCAGCACGCCTTCTTCATCATAAACGCCCAGCAGAAGCGAGCCTATGCCGACGCGCGACCCTTGTGGATCGGTGAACCCGCCGACGACAAACTCCTGCCGTTGTGAACACTTTAGCTTGATCCAGTCGTCGCTGCGGCGGTTCACGTAAAGCGAGTCGGACCGTTTGCCGATCACGCCTTCCAGCCCCATGTGGCATGCCGCGGCGACGATTTCCCCCGGAGGATGGTTAAAGGCGCCGCTGAAACGGACCATCTCGGATGGCGATCTTTCCAGTATCCGCTCCAGCACCTGGCGTCTTTCCCGCAGCGGCACCGCACGCAGGTCGTGATCGCTGCAGTAGGGCAGGTCAAATACGAAGTAGGAAATATTGCTGGTCGCGTTGTCGTCAAATGCTAATTGCAGCGCGCCGAAATCCGGTCTGCCGCTGTCATTGAGCACGACGATTTCGCCGTCATACCAGCCGCTGGGCAATTTCATGCGCATCAGTTCCTGGTGCAGGCGCGGCAGTTTCGCCGTCCAGTCATTACCGTTGCGGGTAAATAATTTAATTTTTTCTCTGTCGATGCGGCACAGTATCCGGTAGCCGTCGAACTTTACCTCAAACATCCAGCCGGATGGGTCCGTGGGCGCCTTGTCTACCAGCGTAGCCAGTTCGGGTTTCAGGCTTGCAGGCAATGCTGCTTTTTTTGCCGCTGCCGGCGGTCCGGACGTATCTGCTATCGTCGCGGACGTCTGGGGACTACCTTCATCGTTGTTGGCGGTATCTGCTGCTGGTGCTGCTGCTGCTGCCGGGATGCCCGGCAGGTCCAGCTCTTTCACACTGTCAGGCTGTTCGTCAACCACACTGAACTCATCGGCAGGCCGCGCGTATTCGTCTTTTTCCTTGATCAGCAGCCATGCATCCTGTTTGCCGCGCGTATTGTGCATTCTGACCAGCGCCCACTTACCGTGCATCTTGTGGCCGAAAAGTTCGAGTTTCATACTGCCCGCAGCATAAGCTTTCCTTGCGTCGCCAATAGGACGCCAGATGCCTTTGTCCCAGATAATGACCTTACCGGCGCCATACTGTTTTGCAGGGATCGTGCCTTCAAAGCTATTGTAGGAAATGGGGTGGTCTTCGACATGCACGGCCATGCGCTTGTCGTGCGGATCAAAACTGGGGCCTTTGGGCACCGCCCAGCTTTTCATCGTGCCTTGCAGTTCCAGCCGAAAATCATAGTGCAAGCGGCTGGCCCAGTGTTTCTGGATGACAAAGGCAAGTGCCTCTTCATTCGGCGTGCCGCCTTCCGCCGGTTCGGACGTAATGGAAAAATTGCGTTTTGACTTGTATTTTATTAAGGCATCTGGCTTTGCCATCGCATCCTCCATTACTAGTGCCTACCAACGGCTATCGACGGATGCTAAGGCAACGCTTGGAACAGGTCTATAGGACGCCGCTATTGCGGTGTGTCAGAAAACCGCCATAGCTGGATGTGGCCGGAAGCAATGCGCTGAAGATGAAAGGTTCAGATTTCCGGATACTGGCCTGTGCTCTGCTGCAACTTGACACTGGCATTGGCCCAGTTGGACAGCGCCTGCAAATACGCCAGGTAGACGTCATCTGCTGTCCGTTGCGCGTTCAGCAGATCCAGCAGCGAAGCCGAACCTTTGCGATAGCTCAGGCGCACGCCGGCCAGCATGCTGTCCGTATCAGCCAGTACATTTTGCCGGTAGCTTTGCAGATTTTGCGTCGCTGCCGCATATTGCCCGTAGGTGGTGCGCACTTCGGCTTCTGCCTTCAGGCGTATGGAACGCAGCTGCAGTTGCGCCTGCGTCAGCGCAGACTGTGCCTGGATCAGTTCACCACTTTGCAGGCGCGACAGCGGAATGGGGATGGTGACGGTCAGCCCCAGTGAATTGGAATGTTCCGCTGGGGTATTGGTCACGTTGCCAGCTGCGTCCAACGTTGGATATATCCGGGGCGTGTTCTTTATTCCCACGTTGATGACAGGATCAACAGAGCGGTTAGCCCGAGCCAGGCCGACATTGTCGCTGGCATTGTCAATGCCGGACTTTGCCAGCAGGATGTCTTCGCGGCTTTCCAGCGCCTTTTTGACCATACCGTCAATATCGGCGGGTATCTGTTCCTGCTTCTGGTGTGGATAGTCGCACGCCAGTGTGCTGCCCAGCACCTGCTGGTAAGGCTGCCCTAAAAATACCGATAAGGCTAGTTGCGCAGCAGCCGCATCGGCACGCGCACTGACGACGTCCGCGCCGAAGCGGTCCGCTTCAACTTTGGATTGCGTCAGTTCCAGCTTGCCGATATCGCCTGTCTTGAAACGGATTTCGTTGGCGCGAACAATATCACGCATGGCGCTCAGGCTGGTTTCATGCCTTTGCAGCGCCGCAGAAGAGCGGCAGGCTTCGATAAACGCACTGGCGGAATCTGCCAGCAACTGGCGCCGGAATGCGCCTGCCGTGGCCCCGGTCAGGCGTACATTGCTTTCAGCGGCGCGGATGCGGGCATCACGCTTGCCCGCTGTTTCTATGGTAAACGCCAGCCCTGCAATGGTGGTGGTGCCTGCATTGGGTTTGTTGGGACCGTACAGCTCTTTGGAATCTATGCCTGCGGTGAATTGTGGGTCCGGCCTGATGCCGGCGATAGATACGCCCGCCTGCGCGCCGACTATAGTTTCCCGCTGCTGCTGTAGATCCAGGTTGTTTTGCTCGACGGCGGACAGATAGTCGTGGAAGCTGCCGGCGTTTTCATTGTTGTTGCCAGCCTGTGTCTGCGTCTGTGTCTGCGATAGCGCGCAGGGAGCTGCCGCTGCAAACAGCAGTACGAAGGCCGTGCGCGGCAGAAGTATTGTAAAAGAGTGCATGATGTATTCCTAGACCTGGCTGCCGGCTGCCGTGTTGTTGCCGTTCGCGGCAGCGGGTTTTTTATTTTCAAGATGATGTTCGATCAGGTAGTACAGCGCGGGCAGCCATACCAGTGTCAGCCCAGTGGCGGTCAGCAGTCCGCCGACTACCACGGTCGCCAGCGGCCTTTGCACATCACTGCCCAGGCCATGCGCAATGGCGGCCGGCAGCAGGCCCAGCGCAGCGACCGAAGCCGTCATCAGCACCGGCCGGAAACGTTCGCGGGCGCCGCGGATGACGACGTCCCTCAGCGGCAAGCCTTCTTCAAGCCGCAGGCGGTTCAGGTTGGATACCATCAGGATGCCGTCCATCACGGCCACGCCGAACAATGCGATAAAACCAACCGCACTGGACACGTTCAGCGTCATGCCGCGCAAGTGCAGCGCCAGCAGGCCGCCAAGCGCGCCCAGGGGTACGGCCATCAGTATCATCGCGGGTTGGCGCAGATTCTTGAACTGGCCAAACAGCAGCACGAACATCAGCGCCACGACAACTGGCAATATCACTGCCAGGCGCGCTTGTGCCCGTTGCTGGTTCTCGAACTGGCCGCCCCAGGTAATCTGAAATTTGGAATGGTCGTATTTAACCTTGGCTTCCACTTCGCGTTTGGCGTCATCCAGGAAAGACGCCAGGTCGCGGCCTTTCAAACCAAGGCCGACGGTCAGGTGGCGTTTCCCCATTTCCCGTGTGATCGTGCTTTCGCCGTCGTCCAGGCGTATCGTCGCTACCTGCGCCAGCGGTATCTTGGCGCCGGTGGAGGAGGTGAGGGCGAGATTGCCTATGGCTTCAGGATCGCTGCGGGATTCCTGATTAAAACGTACGCCTATGTCGTAGTGGCGCTCATCAATGAACAGCTGCGCTATCGGCTTGCCGCCTATGCCGGTTCCTATCAGGTCGGCAATGTCAGCCACGTTGATGCCGTAACGCGCGGAAGCGGCGCGGTCCACTTCTATCCTTACCTGAGGCAATGGAGGTTCCTGCTCGATGATGACGTTTTCCGCACCGGGCACAGTATTGAGCGCATCTTCGACCTCCCTGGCGATACGGCGTGATTCCTTGAAGTCATTGCCGTAGATTTTTGCGACCAGATCGCTATGGGCACCAGCCAGCTTGTCCAGCACGCCGTCTATCATCGGCTGCGTAAAGCCGACATGGATGCCGGGCAGCTGCGCAAAGCGCTGGCCCATCTTTTCTATCAGCTCTTGCTTGCTCCAGCCGGATTTCCACGTGTCGTAAGGGTGCAGCGTAACGCTGACCTCAATATGCGATGGCGTCCATGGATCGGTACCCTCGTCATTACGGCCCAATTGCGTGACGATGGCAGCCACCTCGGGAAACTCCATCGTCGCGCGGCGCAACTCATTGGACATGCTGGCGGCTTTTTCCAGCGACACGCCGGGCGGCAATGTAACCTGCAGCCAGATGGACCCTTCGTCCAGTGTCGGCAGGAAATCCCGGCCTATGGTGGCGCCCATGCCGGCCACTGCAGCGACGGCAAACACGAACGCGCAAATAGTCAACCTGGAAGAGTTAACCGCACCCGACAGTATCGGATGATAGAACGACGCCAGTTTCGCTAGCGCGGGGTTGTGGAATACCTTGCGCGGTTTCTTGTATGCCTGGAATGCCAGGCCGGGAATCAGCACCAGCGACACTACCATCGCACCCAGCAGCGCAAAACCGATGGCAAAGGCCATGGGGGAAAACAATTTGTATTCGATACGCTGGAACATGAACAGCGGCAGATAAGCAGTGATGATGATGACCATGCCGAAGAAGATAGGCTTGCTGACCTGCAGCGTAGCGCGCATTACATCCTGCGGCGTCAACGCCTTGCCGCCGTCTTCTTCAAATTTCCTCAGTATCTGCTCCATCACGACAATTGCGCCGTCCACGACAATGCCGAAGTCGATGGAGCCCAGCGACAGCAGGTTGGCCGGAATCTTGAAGTGGTGCATGAAGATGAATGCCGTCAGCAGCGACATCGGTATCGTTACCGCTACGATCAACGCTGCGCGCGGGCTGCCGAGGAACAGCAGCAGCACCACGGTCACCAGGAACATGCCTTCCAGTAGTGTTTTTCCTACCGTATGAAGCGTTGCCTCTACCAGCATAGTACGGTCCAGGTAGGGCACGACTTTCACGTCCTTGGGCAGGATGTTATCGTTGAGGTCTTTTACCGCTTCGTGCACGCCTTCCAGTACCTGTGACGGGTTTTGGCCTTTCAGCAGCAGCGTAATGCCTTCCACCGCATCCGGGTTGTCATTCTTGCCCAGGATGCCGCTGCGCTCCTGGTTACCCAGCTTGACGTCGCCCAGGTCTTTTACCAGTACGGGCACGCCGTTTTTCTGAGTGACGACAATATTGCCCAGGTCTTCCAGCCCGCTGATCAAGCCTACGCCGCGCACGACAAAACCCTGCTGGCCGCGTGTCAATATGCTGCCGCCTGCGCTGGCGTTGTTGGCATTAACGGCTTGCGTCACCTGCGCCAGCGTCAGATTGTATTTGGTCAGCTTCTCGGGATCGAACTCCAGCAGAAACTGCGTGGTGATGCCGCCGAAGTTGGTCACATCGGCAACGCCGGCCACCTGCTTCAGGCGTGGAATGACCTTCCAGAACTGCAGTTCCGACAATTCCCGCAGGTCACGGCTTTTGGATTCCAGCGTGTAGCGGTAAATTTCTCCTATGGGCGAGGTCAGCGGATCAAGCCCCGGCTGAGCACCGTAAGGCAATGACACGGCGCCTATGCGCTCCTGCAGGCGCTGGCGCGACCAGTAGTCTTCTATGTCATCCTGGAAGACAACGGTGATCAATGACAGACCGAATGTGCTCTTTGAGCGCATTACGTGCATGCCGGGCGTGCCCATCAGCTCACGTTCCAGTGGGATGGTGATCTGTTTTTCCACTTCCTCGGCGGCCAAGCCCGGCACTTGCGTCACCACTTGCGACGTGGTATCGGCAATATCCGGATAGGCTTCCAGTGGCAGCTGCTTCCAGCAGTAGACGCCGTACAACGCCACCAGTGCGAATACCAGCCACACTATGCCGCGACGGGCAAAGCTGACCTTGACGATATTTTCAATCATTGAGAAGCACTCCGTCTTTCGCAACGATTCTTTCGCCCGCCTTCAGGCCTGACACTATCTCTACGTTGCCGCCTGCCTGGGCGCCGGTCTTGACGATACGTGCTTCATATACCCACGGTGCCTTTTCAACAAAAACGCGGGTATTGAATCCGTTTTGCACCAGCGCTGCGGCGGGGACAGAAGGGGCAGGGTGGGCCTGACCGCTGAACACGACTTTGGCGAACATGCCGGGCTTGAAGCGGCCGGCGGGGTTGTCGACGGCGATGCGGACCTTGATAGTGCGGGTATCCGGGTCCAGCACATCGCCGATGTAGCGCACTTTGCCGTCAAAGCTTTCTCCGTCAAAGGCGTTCAGCGTTATTTTTGCAGCTTGTCCGATGAATACCAGCGGCAAGTCTTTTTCCTGGATGCTGGCTGCCAGCCATACTGTGGACAGGTCGGCCACGGTCATCAACGGCGCATTGGTGTCGTTCCAGAAGCCGCCTTGCGATCCGGTCAGCTCGATGACCTTGCCCGATATGGGCGAGCGCAATTGATATGAGCGGCCCGATCCGTTCCCCAGCGAGGTTCCGAGTTGCGACAGCCTGGACTTTGCACGGTCGGCTTCATTGACGGCTTGTGTGTAGTCGCTCTCTGCCTGCTCCAGATCCTTGCGTGCGGCAATGCCTGCCTCCACCAGATCTGTTTGCCTTTGCAGATTATGTTTTGTCAGGCTCAATGCGGCCTGCGATTTGCCTGCATCGCTATACGCACTGGCGAGATCAGCGGATTCCAGCGAAAACAGCACCTCACCCGCCTTGACGGTGTCGCCCAGGCGTTTGTTCAACTGAACAATGCGTCCGGACACTGGCGGCACTACCTTGATCATCCTGGCGGCGTCGGCTTCTATGGTGCCTGGCACGCTGATGGACCGTTCTATGGATTGTTCGGTGACGGCGGCCACTGAAATTGACTTGCGCAGCGGTGATGAGACCGGCAGGCGGATGGACGATCCTTCCCTGATCATCGGCGCAGAGGATGCCTCTGTTTCTTCCGTAGATTTTTTGTCTTCTTTGCCGCCGCAGCCGTATAGCATGCCGGCAGAAAGAGTGCCCGCGACAGCAAGCAGCAGGGTGCGCAGATGCGCCGTTATCTTTTTGTTTTTCATAGCTAGCCCAGAACAGGTGTGCGCTTTCATGGAAAATGATTACGCAGCGGTCATCAATTTGCCAAAGATAACTTTTCTTTCTGTCTGGGACATGACAGCAAGCTGACGGCAAGCTGACAAGCGCCTTAAACGTCAGAATTCGACAGAAAACCCGTACGTAAGGGGTAAGATTAAAGGGTAAAATAATGTAAATTGACATCTCACGCTGCTTACGCGGCCCAAGCCTATGCATGTATTACTGGTGGAAGATGATTCCGTTATCGCTGACGGCATCATGCGCAATCTGAAAGCGCAGGGCATGCCGGTTGACGTTGTCAACAACGGCGTCGACGCAATCGCCGCGCTGCAAAGGTCGGAGATTTCGGTGATGGTGCTGGATATAGGCCTGCCGGGCATGGATGGCTTTGAAGTCATTCGCCGCCTGCGCAGCCAGAACAAGCAGTTGCCCATTTTGTTGCTGACAGCGAGAGATTCCATTCAGGACCGCGTGCATGGCTTGGAACTGGGCGCCGACGATTATCTGGTAAAACCTTTTGCCACGCCCGAGCTGGTGGCCCGCATCAAAGCGCTGGTCAGGCGTAGCGCGCCGGAGATCGTCAAGCTGCAGCTGGCGGGCTTGTCGCTGGACCAGACTTCAAAGCGTGCCAGGGTCAATGACCAGACCATAGAACTGTCCGTGCGCGAATGGGCGGTGCTGGAGTACCTGATGCAGCAGGCATCGCGCGTGGTGTCCAAACAGCAGATCATCGATGCGATCCTGCCATGGGGCGAGGATATTACCCTCAATGCAGTGGAAGTCTATGTTTCCCGCATACGGATTAAGATCGCTGATGCCGGCATCAGTATCCGGACCATACGCGGCTTTGGCTACATGCTGGAAAAAATAGAAGCATGAGTGCCAGTACATGAATTCCAGCATACGCCTGAGCCTGCTGAAATGGCTGATCACGCCGCTGCTGATTATCAATATCCTCGGCGCGGTGCTGATCTATCGGCTGGCGTGGGAACCTGCCAATGCGGCATTCGACCAGGGGCTGACAGACACTGCCTGGGCGATCGTGCCGCGCCTGCGGCAGCTGGATGGCGATATCTCCATTGATTTACCGCCACAGGCCGAACAGGTGCTGCGTGTTGGCCATTTTGACCCCATCTACTTTGTCGTGCGCGATGCGGCCGGCAAGACGCTGGCCGGCGATGCGGATTTCCCCGCGCTTGGCACATCCGACAAGCTCGATGATCCGAATGCGTACAACGGCAGCATGCGCAACGGCAGCATACGCGTGATCACACTCAAGACCATGGTGGGTTCCGATCCTGTGCTGATCGGCGTAGCGGAAACGCAGCGCAGGCGCAACGAGATCCGTTCAGAAATTTTTGCGGCGCTGCTGGTGCTGGAGGGGTTGCTGGCGCTGATGTCGATGGTGATCGTGTGGCTGGCGGTGTCGAAAGGTTTGCTTCCGCTGAAAAAAATGCAGTCTGACCTCGATACGCGCAGTTATAACGACCTGTCGCTAATTGCTGCCGACAATATTGCCGTGGAACTGCGTCCCGTTGTGAATGCGCTCAATGACCTGCTGACCAAGGTGCAGGTTGGCGCCGCGAGCCAGAGGGATTTTGTCGCCAATGTCGCGCACCAGCTGCGCACGCCGCTGGCAGGCCTGAAAATGCAGATTGAATGGCTGCAGCAGCGTTATGCGGCTGAACCTGAAACTAGCCATTCGTTCAAGCTGATGATGTCTTCCACTGAAAGGCTGATCCGCCATACCAACCAGTTTCTGTCGCTGGCGCGTGCCGAACCCAGCCAGTTCGAACAGGCGCAGCTGGAAAAGGTGGAATTGAATAAGCTGGTGGAAGAATCTATTCAGCACTTTATTGAAGAAGCGGACAAGAAGCACATCGATCTGGGTTTTGATCTGCACCCCAGCAGTATCATGGGCAATCCTTTCCTGCTGCGCGACCTGATTGATAATCTGATTGACAATGCCGTCCGCTATTCGCCGCCTGATGGTGCGATTACCGTCAGTTGCCGCCAGCAAGGGAATGATGTGACGCTGACAGTGGAGGATTCCGGCCCTGGCATTGCCGAGTCGGAGCAGGAGCTGATCTTCACTCGCTTTTACCGCATCAGCGACACGACGACCGGCAGCGGCCTGGGCCTTTCCATCGTGCGTGATATCGCCAAGGACCATGGCGCCGAGATCCGGCTGTCTGCCGGCGCAAACGGCATGGGCACGGTGTTTTGTGTCCACTTTTCGGCGTACTCCAGTTAAGCGCACGTAGAACTAATATATTAGTCCTACGTGCGCTATCCAGTGATACTAGCCATATCATCCATATCAGCCATATCAGCCCGTATTTATAAAGGTGCCACAATTTTCTGAGGGAAATTGTTCGACGCTTGCCTTGCAGTCCTCTATCCACCGTCACATTTCTGCTTTAGTATCTTCATCTTCATTGATAGAAAATGGCAGCATGCGCTGACGCGGATCGCCCTGAATATGACCAAGATACCCAGATCCAATACTTCGCCGATCTTCGTTGACGAGAGCCGGCGGCACCAGATTTTTCCCCAGCTAAGCAAGCAACAGATTCTGCTGGCAAGCCGTTATGGCGAAAGGCGCACGCTGCCGGCAGGCGAGACTATCTTCCGGCAAGGTGACCGGCATATCAACCTGTATGTGATCATCTCCGGGCAGATAGAGGTAGAGCGCGGATCAGCCATCAAATCGACCGTACTCGGCGTGCATGGTCCCGGCATGTTTACCGGCGAGATCGGCACGCTGGCCGGGCGGGCTGCGATTGCGACTGGTAAGACATTGACCGAATGCGAAGTCATTGTCATAGAGGAAGCCTCGCTGCGCGCGATGATCATCTCCGAAGCGGCCTTGTCCGAGACGGTGATGCGCGCGTTTATCCTGCGGCGCGTTGCTTTCATTGCGGATGAAGAAAGCGGCGGCGTTATCCTGATAGGCTCGTCACATTCCGCCGACATCCTTCGCCTGCGTGAATTCCTCGCGCGCAACGGCCAGCCGGCTGCCTATTTTGATATAGACGTGCATGAAGAAACGCAGGACCTGATGCAGCGTTTCGGCATTGAGCCCGAACAGCTCCCTGCGGTGGTAACTCCCGATGGCACTGTGCTGAGCAAACCTTCCAACAGGGAGGTGGCCGATATCATGGGATTGAGCCCGGACAAGCTGGACGGCAAGGCCTTCGATCTGGCTGTGGTGGGCGCTGGCCCCGCAGGGCTGGCAGCAGCGGTGTATGGCGCTTCGGAAGGCCTGAGCGTGGTTGTGCTGGACAGCAAGGCAGCAGGCGGGCAAGCCGGCACCAGTTCCAAGATAGAAAACTACTTTGGTTTCCCTACCGGCATTTCCGGTCAGGCGCTGGCGGGCCGCGGTTTATCCCAGGCGCGTAAGTTTGGTGCGGAAGTGGCGGTGCCGGTGGAGGTTATGGCGCTCAATTGCGATGGGGAAAAGGACGCATTTGAAATCGAGTTTGACAATGGCGAAAAGATCAGCGCAAAGTCGGTTGTCATTTCCAGCGGCGCACGCTACCGGAAACCTGCGATTTCCAATCTGGCCGACTATGAGGGGCGCGGCATCTATTACAACGCCTCGTATATGGAAGCAACCTTTTGCGCCAGCGAAGAGATCATCGTTGTCGGCGGCGGCAATTCGGCAGGGCAGGCGGCGGTATTTCTTTCCGCGCATGCAAAGCATGTGCATATCTTCGTGCGTGCCGACGGTCTGGCTGCCAGCATGTCGCATTATCTGATCCAGCGTATTGACGCTGCCTGCAATATCACGTTGCACACCAAGACCCAGATTGTTGAGCTGCTGGGAGAGGACAGCCTGCAGCAGATACGTTGTCAGCACGCCGGTGGCGAGCCGGAAACGATGGACGTGCGGCACGTCTTCCTGTTCCTTGGCGCTGAACCCAATACCGACTGGCTCGGACGCTGCGTTGCGCTGGATGACAAAGGCTTTGTGCTGACCGGGTCGCATATCGGCAAGGAAGACTGGGCGCTGGAACGCCCGCCTTATCCGCTGGAGAGCAGCCGTCCCGGTATCTTTGCCGTGGGCGACGTCCGCAGCGGCTCGGTCAAGCGGGTGGCGGCGGCTGTGGGTGAAGGGTCGGCGGCAGTACAGTCGCTGCATCAGTTCCTGGCGGAATAAGTCCACCATACGGGCAAAACGGGCAAAATGGACAAAACCCCGGCGAAGCTGTCTGCTGGCAATTTTCCGATGGGTTTTGCAGGCAGAGTCCTACAGCAATTTTTCCTTACTCCTCTTAGCATGGGCAATTACGCTGGCACAGCATGCCTGCTGTGCTTGCAGTAAAGCCGCCCAAGGAGAAGAATATGGACGCAGTAACAGTTCGCCTCAGTTATGCCGACGGAGCAGGGATGGTTATCCGCTTATCCCGGGTTCCCAATGTCGGAGAGAGTGTGGCTTTCGGCTGGGATCAGAATATTCCCGCGCAGGCCTTTGAAGTGTTGGCGGTGCAGCATCTCGCCGAATCCATGCCGGAAGACCCGGAGAGCCTGGAGAAGGGCCAGAGGCCGGACTATGTCGCCATTCTTCAGGTCAGGAAGAGCGTTCTGGCCTGATCCACAGAAATGCACACGCGCTGGAAGCCAGCGCGGCAACGGCGGCAATGACGGCGGCCACATGGAATGCGGTTATCAGCGCCGCACCTTGCGAGGCCAACAGCATGCCGAGCAGGGCTGTCGCTATCAGCCCGCCTGAGCGGGCCACGGCGCTATTAAAGCCGGAGGCAACGCCGGTGTGGTCGGCATCGACGGAAGCAAGCACTGCCGTGGTCAAAGGCGCAACAGCACCGGCCATGCCCAGCGCGATCACCAGCATGGCGGGTAGCGTCGTCGTCCAGTAGCTGCTGCCGCTGCCTATGCGGGTAGCAAGCAGGAAGCCGGCTGCGACGATCAGCGGGCCCAGCATCAGCGGCAACCGTGGACCGATCTTGCCGGCCAGTCGGCCAGCGCTGGATGATGCCAGCGCAATGACGATGGGCAGCGGTAACAGCGCCGCGCCGGCAGCAGTCGCTGAATAACCGTCCACCTTGATCAGCACAAAAGGCACCAGCACCATTAATGCGCCCAGCGCGCCATACAGCAGAAACGTCAGCAGGTTAAGTCCGGTAAAGGCATGCGACGTAAACAGCGACACTGGCAGCATTGCATTGTCGCCGGCATGTTTTTCCACCTTCAGAAAAAACACCAGGATCAAAAAGCCTGCGGCTATCGCTGCCATTGCGGCGCCGCCCAGATGGCTTTCTGCTGAAGCCACTGTCAGCCCCCAGGTCAGGCAGGCCAGGCCGCCGCTCGCCAGCAAGGCGCCTGCCAGATCCAATTTAGGTTTCGCCAGATTAGCTTTGTCGCGAAGATGGCGTGCCCCCAGATAAAACGCCGTTGCGGCAATCGGCAGATTGATCAGGAATATCGTGCGCCAGCCGACGATATCGATCAGCCACCCGCCAAGCAAGGGGCCAGCCGCGCCTGCGGCAGCGCCGACCGCAGCCCAGGTGCCGATGGCGCGGCCGCGCTCTTCACCTTTGAAATTGGCGCCAAGGATGGCCAGGCTGTTTGGCATCAGCAGCGCCGCGCCTATGCCTTGCAGCACACGGCCTGCAATCAGCCAGCCCAGCGAGGGCGCTGCCACGCACAGCAAAGATGCCAGCGCAAACAGGAAGATGCCGCTCAACAGCAGCCTTTTCCTGCCGAAGCGGTCACCCGCGGCACCGCCCAGCAGCAGTAGGGCGCTCAGGGGCGGCAGATAACCATTGACGACCCAGGACAGGCCTGCGGCGTCGGCATCCAGGCTGTGACCAATGGCCGGCAAGCCCACGTTGACCACAGACCCATCAATAAAAGCCAGGCTGGACGCGAGGATGGTCGTGGCCAAGACCAGGCGCGGATGGGCATTTTCTCCCGCATCTGCTGAAGAGGTGGCGGCTATCGGGCAATCGCAGCCGGGAGGAAGGTTCGCACTCATGCGTTTGCCGATACGTGAGACGACACGTATGCAATGCAGTGATGCCGGTTTTTGCCTGAGATATCTGTGATATCGGTGATATGGCCGGGAATATGGCGGATGTGTTTATGCATGGTCACCAGACTAGCAGAAAAAAGCGCATGCGCAAGGCAATGGACGCTGATACGTGGCTCCTGCTTTGCGCCCAAGCTTGAGTTTTTCTTGAGTCTGTCAGGCTGAGGGCTGGAAATTTTATGTGCACTGAGGGAATAGTGTTCGGTGCCGAACATTAGGTATTCCAGGCGCAGGATAAGATTCTTCAGAGTATGAACGGGTACCCACATCGGCAATAGCATCTGCCGATTCACGATGCCCTGCCGTTTTTCGCCTTCTGACCTATCACTGACCATCCACGCCCCATGACAAGCCGCTCAAACAAACTGATCCTACCCCTGCTGATGATGTCCCCGCTGCTGGCCCATGCCGGCCCTGTGGAAGAAGAGATGCTGCGTTGCTCTGCGCTGGGCGATGCCAGCCAGCGGCTAAGCTGCTTTGATGCGCTTGCCAAGGCGTCTGCACCGACGGCGCCGAATGCAGTTGTCGCCCCCATCAAGGCACGCCCGGCGCAGCAGCCGGAAGATATCGTCAAACTGGCCGAGGTAAAAGAAGCGGCACCCGAGTTGTCGCAGATGACGCAGGAATGGGAACTGGACAAGGCTGCCAAGCGGGGCCGCTTTACGTTTCGCCCGTTGCGTGACAATTATCTGTTACTGGCCAACTTCAGCAACGCTACCAATAATCAGCCATACAAAGATTTTACGCCCGCAGGTATCGAAGCCAAGCATGTGGAGCTGACTTATCAACTGAGCTTCAAGGTCAAGATGGCGGAAGAGGTTGCCGGTTCACCTCTCGATATCTGGGTGGGTTATACGCAGCAAAGCTTCTGGCAGGCATATAACCGCAGCGCATCCAGCCCTTTCCGCGAAACCAATTACCAGCCCGAAGTCATGGCCGTCCTGCCCATCAATAAAAACATAGGCGGCTTTGATATCCGCTATGTCAATTTCGGCCTGGTTCATCAGTCCAACGGCCAGACGGCGACGCTGTCGCGCAGCTGGAATCGCGTTTATGCTGAGCTGGGGCTGGAGCGCGGCAACTTCGGTCTGACCACGCGAGTCTGGCACCGCCTGGACAATGCAAGATCCGATAATGACAACATCGATATCGTCGACTACATGGGCCACGGCGACATCCGCGCCACTTACCGCGAAAAGAATGGCCAGGAATTTTCTTTGATGGCACGCCGTAATTTCAGCACCGGCCATGGCGCGCTGCAGGCCGGATGGGCCATCCCTATCGCCGCCAATCTGAAAGGCTATGTGCAGGTGTTTGACGGTTACGGCCAGAGCCTGATCGACTATAACTATTCACAGCGCTCGATAGGCGCTGGGTTCCTGATGGATTTTTAAAGCAAAAAGCTCATTCAGCATCGTATTTAAGCGCCCTACAGGGCGCTTATTTCTTTGGGCGATAGGCAGGCATATTGTTGCGCCGTTTTTGCCAGTCATAAGAAGCCGGTGGATCGGAAACGCCGGGATGTCCGACGGAATTCGGATTTTCTGAGCAATAGGTCACGAATGACACCGCACCTTCTGCGGCGGCATCGCAGGTCCTTTGCCTTAGCCTCAGAGATTCGGTAAAAGCGATGACCTCCGTCAGCCTGGCGCTATCGAATTCTTTGTGAAAGGGGACTTTTGCCAGTTCAGACTGGCCGGGGATATAGACCAACTCAGTCCAGTAAACTTGATACATGGAGACTTTCCGTTTTTGTTATTTTTCCCGTTAACGTATTGCTATGCCAGTCGGTTGACCTGATATGCCATATTGACAACAGTCGTGAGTCCGGCGTTGCTGGCTGACGGATAATTCAATTCTTGTTTTCTGATAGACTGAGCCGGTTTTTTAATTGCCGGAATCTTCCCATGTCTCTTGAATCCTATCTCAGTAATAGCAGCATCAACCAGGCTGAACTGCCGTCCGATTTTGCGCAGCAGGTATCTCAATATCAGCGGCAACTTCGCGCTGCCATCGAAATCTCGGACGTTGCGCCGCAATGGCAATATAAGGTGCCGGAGCTGGGCGAAGGCGGCTCTTGCTCGCTGTTTGATCAGCTGGCAGCAGAGCCCTATGACCTGGAAGCCACATTGGGTGGCAAAACGCCTGCCAATCTCCGCCTGTTGCAGCAAGTCGGCGCTGTCGTGCATTTTTACCAGCAGCACAGCCGCAGCCAGTGGTTTGGCGTTTATCAGAGCAGGGTCAATGCTGTTGGCGAAACCGTGCTCGTCAAGCTTGCCTATTTCGGCGCCGCATCGCGGGCGGAATTCCCGTTGACGCCTGAGTTTGCTGCCATCAGCAACAACAGCACGGTGGGCTTGAGCGGAAAAGGGCGCATCATCAATAATGTCGAATCCTATGTTGCAGGCGGCGGAGAATACTATACCTGTGACCCCAAGGTACAGGCAGAGGCCTGTTTGCCCTTGCTGGCACAAGATGGGCAGGTACTGGGCATTATCGATTCCGAAGCATTTGAGCAGAATATTTTTTCAGGCGCAGAACTGGCGCTGCTGATTGCAGTGGCGACCAGCTTGCCGGCCATCCTGGCAGAGTAAATGGAATCTGGCCGGTAGTTTGCCGGCTTCCAGATAAAAAAAGCCGCCGGACAGATCATCTGTCCGGCGGCTTTTACTTTATGCCCTTATGTTTCCAGGGCTTTTGCTGCTTTTTACTATTAAAGCGACTGCATGAATGCCAGCAGTGCATCGCGGTCTGTTTTAGACAGAGCCTGGAAGCGTTGGCGAGCAGTATCTGCTTCGCCACCGTGCCACAGGATGGCTTCTGTCAGATTGCGAGCACGGCCGTCATGCAGGTAGCCGACTTTAGCGCTGTTGCCCATGACTTTGTCGGTGTAGCCAATGCCCCACAGTGGAGCTGTACGCCACATGCTGCCTTTAGCCTGGCCTTCAGAGAACTTGTCTGCCAGGCCTGTACCCATATCGTGCACCAGCAAATCGCTGTACGGATGGATAGTCTGGTTGCGCAGTTCTGCAAACAGGTGTCCAGGACCGGTTTTCATCTCTGCGGTGTGGCAGGATGCACAACGCATGCCTTGGAAGACCTTGGCGCCGGCGCTGACCAGTGCTGGGTCGACACGATGCTCATCCATCGGTGCAACGCCTTTCGGGAAGCCGCTGGCGAGACTACGCTGAGCCGGTACTGCCACCAGTGACAGGTAGTTAGAGATCGATTGCAGATCCGATTCCGAAATACCTTTCTGTGCTGTGGCAGTAGCGCAGCCGGCAGGATTGGTGTTGCAGGACAGGTTAGGGTAGACAGGCGAAGTTACCGCCATATCCAGCAGCAGAGCGGAAGCTACCTGCTGGCGCAACGATGCTTTGGATGCCTTCCAGCCGAAGCGGCCCATGCGGACAGCGCCTGTTTCAGGATCGAACACATAGTTGGCCTGGCCTTTGACGCCATCCTGATCCGGTGCTGTGCGCACCCGAGCCAGAATATCCGCTTCAGGTACCGCTTCAAGCAAGCCTGTGCCTATCATCGGTTGCGCAGCACGCAGAGAGAATGCATCCGGTACAGGACCTTCGAACGCCAGTGTCGGCTTACGCAGTTCGACAGCGGTGCCGTCTGCAAGTTTGACTGTGCTGGTTTCAAATCCACCTACGCTGACGCTGTTGCCCCAGTTTTGCGGTGTGCCGGTTGCCGAGAACGCATTCATCTGGATTGCGGTGCCGTATTGTGGATGCGGCGATTGCAAACCTGTGGCGCCGATGGAGGCGACACGGATGGACATGCTGTCCAGACGCTGGTTCAGTGTCATAGGCGCTGCACTGCGGCCATTGTTGGTGTGGCAGGCTATACAGGCAGACTGGTTGAAACGCTGGCCTTGCAGGTTGACAGCAGGTGCGTAGCGGTCATTGCCTGGCTCGTTGTGGTCACCGGTCGTGAAGTTGGTATGCACGAGGCGGCGGCCTTCAACAAAGCGCTGTACGTTCTGCATGCCGACGTTGTTCTGCGGTTGCTGGAACATGAACAGACCGTTGTCCGAGTAGTTGTAGGACACTGAACCTATACCACCAGACAGGGTTTCAGGTGGCAACGGTACCGAGTTCAGACGCGGCTGTACGCCGTACCATGGGCGCAGG
The DNA here is from genome assembly GCA_043726505.1 of Undibacterium sp. GTDB lineage: Bacteria > Pseudomonadota > Gammaproteobacteria > Burkholderiales > Burkholderiaceae_D > Undibacterium. Next base: position 22,510 of record JAYSKH010000150.1, read on the forward strand.
CCTGTACCGACCACATAAGACCATTCGGCTGAATAGTAGCGGATGCCGCCATTGTCGCCTTTGGTTGCCATCGAATCGACAGTGGTGAACATGGATGGCGAGACTTCGATAATGTCACCGACAACCAGCGCACGGGACTTGATATCCGTACCGTTCGGGAAGCCGTTGGCATCCAGGCCGCTCATGCCGGGGTAATTATTGACGATGATGGTACAGCCGTTGTTGATGCCGTTAGGGGTGGTCAGCTTGCCGTTGGCAGGGTAGGCAACCGGGTTACAGATAGGCACATTGTCATCGACGAGCTGGCCTGGAGCCATCCAGCCATAGCCTGTGACGCCCGGCCGGTCGATCGCGCGGAAGAAAGCGATGCCGCCTTTGAGGAAATCAACGGTGGTGTACTGGTTCACCGTCAGCGTCGGTTTGGTGACACCCGCTACGCGGCTGTTATCAATGATTTCGACGCCCCAGGTGCGGTTCTTGAAGTATTGCGGCACGAAGGTCAGGTAGTTACCTGGGCCTTTATCTACCGGCGCACCTGTGACAGGATCGACAGTTTCGTTAGGGCCATAACCGATTTCATTCCATTCCTCACCACGTTCGCGGCCATGGCGTGCCAGACCGCGCGCGCCGAAGCGGGTAACCATGGTGCCGTCAGCCAGCGTGAACTGCAGGGTTTCCAGTGGATTGGTCGTAGTAGGCAGAGGCACGAAGCCGCTACCGCTGGCAGGGAACTTCAGTTCGGAAGTGGTAGCGTTAGGCAGTGTGTTATCGCTGCCGGGCGTTTTGAAGCTTACTTCGAACAGCGAGTAGCCGTATTGCGTTGCACGTGCCACGCCTTGCAGGCGGATGTAGCGGGCATTGATGCCGAGATTGAAGAACTCTTCAGTACCACCTTGGCCGTTGGCTACATAGCGGGCTTGCGTCCACTTCTGGCCGTCATCCGACACGAGCAGCGAGTATTGCTTGCCGTAGGAGTTTTCCCATTGCAGGTTCATGTAGCCGACCTGGGTTTTGGCACCGAAGTCGAACTGGATCCAGGCGCCGTCTTCAAACGAGCTGGACCAGCGGGTGCTCAGCTTGCCGTCGATGGCCATTGCTGCCGACAGGCCTGGGTTTTCCAGTGCGGACGATGTAGCCGCCACTGGCGTGATAGCTAAGCCCGGTTTGCTCATGTCGACAGGCTGCTGCGGGTTTGTCGTGCCTCCGCCATTATCGGGAGGGGTAGGGGGCGGCGTTACTACTACCGGCGTACCGGAGAAAGCCTGGATTTCAAAGATGGAATAGCCATACTGTGTCGACCGCTTGACGCCCTGCATGCGCAGGTAGCGGCCCTGGCCTGACAGTCCGCCTATATCTTCGGAGCCGCCCTGGCTGTTGTCCACGGATTTGATCGTGGTCCAGTGCTGGTTGTCGTCCGACACTTGCAACAGATACTGGGTGGCGTGTGCGTTTTCCCAGTCTATGTGCACGCGGTTAATCGTTTGCGATGTACCGAAGTCCAGCGTCAGAGACTGGTCATCGGTGAATCCACTGCCCCAGCGCGTGCCTTCGTTATGGTCGATGGCCGCAGCGGCAGACAAGTCGCCACGTTCTGAGGAAGTGCTGCTGGCGCTTACCGGCGTCAGCACGACTTCAACGTTTGCGCCTGCGGCCAGGGACTTGAGCGACCTGGCTGTCTGATTCGGTTCCGATGTGTCACTGCTGCCGCCGCACGCTGCGAGCAGCAATGCGAGAGCGATAGGTATTCCCTTTTTTGAAAGATTATGTAACTGTTTTAAGTTCGATCGTTGCTGATATGGCACTTTATTCATGGTGCACCCCTTTGTTTTTGGTTCGTCACTTTTACTTCCCTGGCTAAAACCGGCCGCTTAATTCACGGCCAAAACTCTTCCCACCTTGCTTGCTGCCGCAATATCGGCGTTTCAAACATGATATCGATCATATTTGCGTAACAAGTAACAGCCGCTTTTGTGAGCCGGCCTAAATTGCGATCAGAAATGCGCTTTTGCGGAACCGAAGCGCACACAAAAATTTCCGCAAGGCAATTTTTCGGTAACTTATCTTGCGCGCTGACACCTGTCAACAGCGTGTCAGATGAGTCAGGATCGGCATAAAAACTGGCCGTCGGGAAGAAAAAAGTCTGATGAAAAGCGGAAAGCAATCACGCTTCCAGGGCCATATTTGCCGCGACAAGAAAATGCATACCGAAGGGGCAGCGCTGCGTAGTAAAACAACGAGTCTCATCGGAGGGAAAATACTGCGCGGGGGATTTTGAAGGCGCTAATTGAACGTATGCAAAAATTAGATGAACTTCTCTATTTTGCTTGCCACTGATGGCTCGCTTTGTGGTCATTCATCTATTTGGAGTGGAGCATTTGGAAAATGCCTCGCGCATTCCAGGTGTAAAAATCATGCAAAATATTGCGTTCATTTGTAAAGCCGATCTTTACAATTAGGCTGGCAAAATCGAGTTTTAAAAATGATTTTCATCATTTAAGGTTTGCCTGAAAATGATCATTTTTGGCTATGGGAATTTGTCATTATTTGCGTGTAAAAGCCACGTGATAAGACCTCTCTCAACACTGAAATTAAGAGGAGAAGGTTTCAACACTTACAAATAGTAACAAAGTCATAATGGCTTTTCGCAGCTTAGCCACAAGGTTTATCGGCTTATAGAGTAGCGCAGCAAACATTCAGGGCGGACGGCGGAATATTTGCGGGATGAATTCACGCGTAACGACACATGCTTTTTGCGTTTGAAATCAAAAGAATCAAATCTCGATGTAACAAAAAGACCGGAAATTCGCGTTTCAACATTTACAAGCAGTAACAAAGTAGCGATGATTTTTAAGTGATATGGCAACAATTTATTGTTTTGTGAGTCCCTGCCGCCTCACTTTGTTTGAAACCTGGTTCAGCGACGCCACAGTGTGTGCCTATAAAAACGCCCGCGGTCGGCGGGCGTTATCAAGAACAATGGTCAACATCCGGTCTGAGTGCCATCGTGCATCCAAACATGTAAGTCGCTGCTATATATATGGCAGCACCGCAGTCAAGGCTCAGATCGATTTCACTTCGCCACCGTCCATCCTCAGCACCGTGCCCGTCATCCAGCGCGCGGCAGGCGAGACCATGAAGGCGATCAGATCTGCGATTTCCTCCGTTTCGCCAAAACGGCTGATTCCTGCCTGTTTGAGAAATTGCAGCTTGACCTCGTCCACGCTGATGTCCTTTGCCGCAGCCACCTTTTCCAGCATGGCGAGCCTGCGTCCGGTCATAGTCGCGCCTGGTGATACGCTATTGACCTGGACTCCATCATCAATCCCTCGCTCGGCAAATGCCTTTGACAGCGCCTCAACTGCGGCATTGATCGCACCTACCGCGGCTGCGCCAGCCTTGGGAATGACCGCCGCATTGCCAGAAGTGAAAACCACAGCGCCACGTGATGCTTTCAATGCGTCCCACGCGTGAATAGTTAAGCGGCGTGCTCCATGGAACTTGAGTTCCATGCCCGTGTTCCATTGTTCGTCACTCATCTGGAATACGTCCAGCCCGGGCACTGCACCGGCGATGTTGACGAGTGCATCGATACGGCCGAAACGCTTGGTGGTTTCGCTCACCACCGTGGCGGCCGCAGTGGTCTCCATCAGGTCGAGTTCCAGAACTAGTGCTTCGGCCCCGATCGCTTTTACCAACTCACCGACTTCGGCCAGTTTTTCACCGCCACGCGCGGCAAGAACCACGGCGCCGAAGTCGCGCGCCAGCCGCAGCGCAGTAGCTTTTCCTATGCCGGAGCTTGCGCCGGTCACGATGGCTACTGATTTAGACATACTCTTTTCTCCTATTATTGGTTGAGGTGAAGGCAAGGCGGCGCGCTTATTGGGAGCGGCCGCCTGTGGTCTTGCTATAGGTGCTTCGCCAGAAAATGACCAATTAACTGGCCAATTTCATTGGCATGAGTTTCCAGAGCGAAGTGACCGGTATCGAAGAAATGCACTTCCGCATCGGGAATGTCACGCTTGAATGCTTCTGCGCCAGGAGGCAGGAAGAAGGGATCGTTCTTGCCCCAGGTCGCCAGGAAAGGCGGTTTATGGGTGCGGAAGTATTCGTGGAAGGTAGGGTAGAGCGCTATATTGGACTTGTAATCACCAAACAGGTCGAGCTGAATATCTGCTGCGCCTGGGCGTTGCAGGTAAAAATTATCCAGCGATATGCCATCTGGTGAGACTGCAGTGGTGTCACTGACGCCATGCGTATATTGCCAAGTAGTCGTTTCCGGCGCCAGGAAGGCGCGCAAAGCGTCGCGGTTTGCCTGGGATGGATCTTGCCAATAAGCGCGTATAGGACCCCAGCCATCGCTCAATCCATCTTCGTAAGCATTGCCGTTTTGCGAAATGATTGCAGCGATCCTTTCAGGATGCCTCATCGCCAGGCGGAAGCCTACCGGCGCGCCATAGTCAAATACATACACTGCATAACGGCTAAAGCCAACTATTTCAGTGAAACGCTCGGTCACTTTGGCAAGATTGTCAAAGGTGTAGGCAAACTGCTCATGCGCCGGCATGTCCGATTTGCCAAAGCCGGGCAGGTCGGGAGCAATGATGTGGAAACGGTCTGCCAGCAGGGGAATCAGGTCGCGGAACATATGGCCGGAACTGGGAAAGCCATGCAGCAGCAACAGCTTGGGTGCGCCGGGAGTTCCAGCTTCACGATAAAACACATTGAAGCCATCTACGTCGGCAGTCTGGTATTTGATAGTCGTCATGTTATTTCTCCTTAATGTATTAAGTAACCCATTTGGGTTGCTGAATGAGGTTATCTCACGAATTTATGTAACCTGTCAAAATAATTTTAAAGGGTTATTTTTGATGATTGAAAAATGCTTTGGATCAGGATATGGCCTGGATTGCTTCGACAATGATGTCGACGACGGTGTCCGGCGCAGTCACACTCGGTGTGTGGTCGACAGCGTGCGCCTTTATCTCCGCATTCATCCGCTCCGCCATGAAGCGCTGCGTTTCGGGGACGATCATCCTGTCATCTTCAGCGAGGAGGTACCATGCCGGCACGTCTTTCCACAGTGGGCGGGTCACCGGCACAGTGATGCACGCCGGCGAAAGTGGTCGCTGCACTGCTGCTAGCACCGTCAACTCCTGTGCTGACGCGTGCTGGGCGAATGCTGTTTCAAACGCTTCCGGCGGAAACCAGATCAAACCTTCTTCGTCCGGCGCCAGCTGGGGAGCCAGCGGGTGTGGCGCATTGCGGTAAAACACGTCCGCTACCTGTTCCCCCTCGTCCGGCGCCAGCGCTGCGATATAAACGAGTGCTTTGACCTTGTCCGGTCGTGCCTGCCCAATGACGGCGCCAGCATAGGCATGCCCCACCAGAACAACCGTGCCTTCCGCTCTAGCCACGCTGCGGTTGACGGCAGCCACATCCTCCGCCAGAGACGTCAGCGGGAGCGGAGCTGCAGTTACCTTGATGCCCTTTTCCGTCAATGCAGTGATCACGCGCGACCAGACGGATCCATCTGCCCAGGCGCCGTGGACCAGAACTACGTTGATATCCTTATTTGTACCAAGCAACATTCTCTTCTCCTTTGAAATGTAACTAATAACCTGTTATGATTCGATTTATAGGTTACGTAATGTTGTGTAACTTGTCAATGGCAATTTAACAGGTTATTTATTTGTCCGGCGGAAATCGCCGGGAAGGGAAGCTCTGATGGTCGATTACCGCCACTCGCCAGCAATGTTCATCGCCGATGCGCCCGGGCTGGATTTTTTGAACTCCGTCGCGACGCCGGTAGATGAAGTCGTGGACTGGATACGCGACGGCGAAGGCTTATTGAACTGGCTGGCACAGTCCGGTCTGGTTTCTGCCGACGTGCTGAAAGCCGTAAAGGAGCGAGCCGTGCCCGGCGAGCTCGACAGAGTGGCTGACCAGGCCAGGGGTTTGCGTGAATGGTTCCGAAGTTTCGCTCGCAGCCATATGGGGCGGCCGCTCACTCCTGAAATGCTGGAAGAACTGCGGCCGCTAAATACGCTGCTGGAAAGGGATGAGGCTTTTAGCCAGCTGGTGCTGGCCCAGGGCGACGGCAGTTCAGGGCTGGCATTGCAGGCCACACGGCGCTGGCGTTCGCCTGAATCCCTGCTGCTGCCAATCGCCGAGGCACTGGCAAAACTCGTCTGCCAGGAAGACTTTACCTATGTAAAAGCTTGCGAAGGGCAGGATTGCACGCTGATGTTTGCCGACCATACCAAACGGCGGGCTAGAAAATGGTGCAGCATGGCCGCGTGCGGTAACCGCGCGAAGCAGGCCGCGCATCGGAGCCGGCTCAAGGCTCATGTCTGAGGCCGGACCGGCGAACACCAATGCTGGGGATGGTGCTGACCGGTTTGGTGATGTTCACTAGGTCAGTCGCATCGCCACGGTTGCAATGAGGGCACTGCGGCTACCCGGCCACAAACCTGGCAGGACTCGCATCAAATATTTCCTTATGAGCGCTCATGCAGAAATAGTATGTGCTGCCGTGATAAACAGAGGACGGTGCGGTCGCTTTGGCCACATCCATCTCGCATACCATGCACAGTGGATGTGCGTCTGTTGATTTGCGTCGCTTTGCATAAGCCACGTTGGAATCCGGGTTTAGCCAGCCCTGTCCCTGATATTCCAGTGTATCGGCCGTGCCGAGTGCTACTTTGCGGCCGAAATACCGTTCCACTACGCGAAGTGCGAGGTCTATCCCCGAAGAGAGCCCGCCCGAACTGGCGAACTTGCCTGACTCCACAAAGCGCGCTCCGCGCTTCAGCGATATGTCGGGAAACTCCATCATGAATTGCGCATAGGCGCCGTGATGCGTGGTTGCCGATTTTCCAGACAAAAGTCCCGTTTGGGCGAGCACAAAAGCGCCTGTGCATACCGACATCGTGAGGTCGGCAGTTTGTGCGGCCTCCTTGATCCAGGCGATCGTCGCCGCGCTGGGTTTGCTTTGCGCCGGAATGACGATGACTTTGGGAGGCGGGGCCGTGGCGAACGTGTGGTTCGGGATGATCGTCATTCCCCCGGTTGCCTGGATCGGCGCCAGCGTTTCTGCCACTGTATATAGCTGGAACGCCTGTTCCGGCGCACGCCCCGGAATGCTGACGTTTTCGAAAACCTCCCACGGCCCTGCAAAATCGATAACGACGGCGTTATCTGAAAGCAGGAAGGCAACCGGGATGCTGCCCTCGGCAGGCGGCTGAAGCGGATTGAGCGCGGGTTGCGCCTGCTGCGGCCTTGCATTGCCGGCGTTGGGAAACGC